>PERF01000014.1 GCA_002928495.1 Methylobacter sp.
AATGGGTTAGTGGAGTTATTAAGCGTGCCGGGTTTGACCGACACTTTTATTGCCGTAGAACGTTCGTTTTCAGTGGGGATTGCAGGCACAGGTAATAATATCCGCCTGTATTTGACCAGCTTAACCGGGGCAACTAACATTTTGGGCGTTAACGATCTGGATAATGCGGGGCCGTTTGCCCGTGCCAGCAAGGAATTACTGCTGGATTTGAGCACCTTAACTAACAACGATGGAACACCACTGGCGCTGGATAATATCGAAGGGATTACTTTTGGACCGGACAATACACTGGTTTTGGTTTCGGATAATAATTTTTCCGGTACACAGTTTACCCAGTTTTTGGCTTTTCAAGTTGCAGCAGTGCCGGTTCCGGCAGCTTTGCCGCTATTTAGCAGTGCATTGTTAGGGATGGGATTTTTGGGAAACCGTAAGAAATCACAAAAGGTTAAGTGATTTGATGAAAAATCTGATTGGGAGCAATCTCCCAATCAGATAAAAAACGAGCTGAAGTTATTTGCTATGAATCAGGCCGCCAGACTGTCTTCATTGGCAGAGATTTGTTGAAGCGCGCTATCAAGAACTTCTTTGACATGTCTACTGCATTTACCGCAATCACCGCCTACGCCCAGGCAATTAAACAGTTGTTTGCGGGTGCAGGCGCCACTTTCCACCGCGTTTTTGATTTGGCTGTCTGTGACAGCTTTGCAAACACACACGTACATGATCTGGCCCTTGTTAATTTTCGTTATACTAATGATAACGATTCTCATTAAAAAATCAAGAGTGCATCTGAAATATTTTTGATCGCGTACAAAAAAAAGTTATCGGTATACACTTAGTCGCAAATGCTTGACTGTAAACCCTTGGATAAACGCCAAATCGGTAACTATCCGGTTAGACAATGGCGTAAAGTCAAATCGTTATGTCGGTAAGGATTGCCTGTATCCAGTCCACCGGGTTCCGGCAATCCGTGCCGGAACAAAGCGTTTCTATTACTTTACGGCATTGTCCCCTTAGAGTAGGGGGTGTGCATGGGCGATGTAAAATTGTTTGGCGGTGCGGCCGTTTTTGGCGGCGTGTTGATGTGCAAAGTCCAGCGCAGCTTTATGTAATTCGGCGCGGTCGCCGGTAAACTCGGGGAAAAAGCTATCGATGATGGCTAAATAAGTGTCGGTGGTATGCGGGTAAAAAGCCAGTTTTAAACCGAAACGGTCGGACAGGGAAATCCGTTCTTCCACAGTGTCGCTATAATGCACTTCACCGCCGATAAGCTGGGTTTCCAAGTTGTCGCGCATGTATTCAGGCATTAAGTGGCGCCGGTTGGAGGTGGCATAAAACAACACGTTGTCGGGGGGCAGTTCTATTGAGCCTTCGAGCAGACTTTTCAGCGGTTTGTATAAAGTTTCACCGGTTTCAAACGATAAATCGTCGCAGTAGATGATAAAACGTTGCGGCTTGTCCCGAATGTTATCAACTATTTCCGGCAGATAAATTAAATCCTCTTTGTCGATTTCAATCACCCGCAAGCCTTCAAATTTAAAATTATTCAGCAGGGCTTTGATCAGGGAAGACTTACCGGTTCCGCGCGCCCCCCATAACAGTACGTTGTTAGCCGGTAAGCCTGCTAGAAAGCGTTGGGTATTGGCAACCGCTTGCTGTTTTTGATCTTCTATACCTAAGAGTTGATCCAGGCGCAGATTATCCAGGAGCTTGACCGGTCTTAAAAAGCCTTGTCGCTGCCGCCAGATGGCGGCATAAGTGATATTCCAATCGATCATAAAACTATTCCCGGAAAAAAACCGTTAATACAAGCATAGCGCAAGTTTTCGAGGTTTTGGCCCTCAATACTGTTAAACAAAGGCATCTTTAAGCTGCCGTAGGTGGGTGAACACCTCTACCTGAGGTTTGCCTGACAGGCCAATGCTGGCTTGTAAGGCCGGGTCGGATTCGCGTAAGAACGGGTTGGTGGCGAGTTCGGTCTGTAAATCACTAGGAACTGTAGGCAAGTGCTTGCCGCGCAGGCGCACTGTTTCCTCGGCTCTTTGTTGCAAGGCCGGGTTTAGCGGGTCTACACTTAGAGCAAAGCGCGCATTGGCTTGGGTGTACTCATGGGCGCAATAGATTTGGGTTTGCGGCGGCAGGCGTTTGATTTTTTGCAAAGACTCCCACATTTGCCGCGCGCTGCCTTCAAACAGGCGGCCGCAACCCATGGCAAACAAGGTATCGCCGCAGAATAAAAGGTTATCATGCGGAAAGTAATAAACTATATGGTGCAAAGTATGTCCCGGTGTAGCCATAATCTCTACGGGATGTTCGCCAAGAAGCAAGGTATCGCCGTCTTGTACGCCAGTGTCCAGGCCCGGTATACGAGCCTTGTCGTCCCGGCTGGCAATGATTTTACAGCCGGTTCGTTGCTTGAGTGTCAGGTTGCCACCGGTGTGGTCGCTATGGTGATGGGTGTTAAAAATATAGGTTAACTGCCAGCCATGCCGGTTTAAAGCGTCCTGCACAGGGTCGGCAAGCGCCGGGTCGACAACGGCAGTCGCACCGGATGCAGGATCATGGATTAAATAAATGTAGTTGTCGTCTAAAACCGGCAATTGCAGGACTTTCAGCATGGCGCTCATTGTTAACGGATTGCCTGCATTTATAAAACGGATGCGGTAAATTGACAAGCTAAAGGCGGAATTTAATGGCGGTTTTCGAGCGAATTTTTAGTTTAAGCATGGTTTTGTTGGCCATCATGATGGTTTCCGGCTGTGCTTCGGATTCGAAAAACACGGCTTTTTTACCGGTTCCACAAGCGCAATCTCAGGCGGTGAGTTATGCCTTAAGCCTTCAAGGTACACCTTACCGTTACGGTAAGGATTCTCCCGAAGAGGGCTTTGATTGCAGCGGTTTCGTGAAGCATGTTTACCAAAGGCAAGGCGTTTATCTGCCGCGTTCAGCCCAAGAGATGGCTGAAGTCTTGCCAAATTGCCCGGTTGACGAGCTGCGTGCCGGGGATTTGATCTTTTTTGATACCAATGGCGATGAGTTTTCCCATGTCGGTTTGTACCTGGGCGACCGCAAGTTTATCCATGCGCCCAGTCGCAGAACCGGAAAAGTCTTGATTTCGGATTTTGGTAACGATTATTGGCAAAAGCATTTTACCGGCGCGCGGCGCCCGATTTCAGCTGATTGACGGCCAGACTGTAGCAAAATTGTCATAAATAAAGATTATATTGCCTGCATTTCTATTCATTAATTCCTATTCAAACGGCTCACACCATGACTAATCAATTGGACGACAAAACCATCCAGCTTTTGGACAGTTATTGGCGCGCCTGTAACTATCTGGCCGCCGGCATGATTTATCTGCAAGATAATCCGCTATTACGCGAGCCTTTAAAACCCGAGCATATTAAAAACCGGCTGTTAGGTCACTGGGGCTCAAGCCCTGGCTTGAGTTTTACCTATGTGCATTTAAATCGGTTAATCAACCAATATGATTTAAACGCCATTTTTCTGGCCGGGCCCGGCCATGGTGCGCCAGGGGTGTTGGGGCCGGTTTATCTGGAAGGTACTTACTCTGAAATCTATCCCAATAAAAGTGAAGATGCCGAAGGCATGCGCCAGTTTTTTAAAGATTTTTCTTTTCCGGGCGGTATCGGCAGCCATTGCACGCCGGAGACGCCGGGCTCGATTCATGAAGGCGGCGAACTGGGATACAGTATTTCCCATGCCTTCGGCGCGGCTTACGATAACCCGGATTTACTGGTAACCGTAATGGTCGGCGACGGTGAGGCGGAAACCGGCCCGTTGGCGACGGCTTGGCACTCCAATAAGTTTCTCAATCCGGTGCGTGACGGCGCGGTGCTGCCGGTATTGCATCTAAACGGTTATAAAATCAACAACCCGACGATCTTGTCGCGTATCTCGCATGAAGAGTTGCAAAACTTGCTCATCGGCTACGGTTGGACGCCTTATTTCGTTGAAGGCTCGGAGCCAATGGATATGCACCGGAAAATGGCGGCGGTTCTTGAGCATTGCGTGCGGGAAATCCATAAAATTCAGCTGCACGCCAGAGAAAACAACGATGCCACGCGGCCGCGCTGGCCCATGATCATATTGCGCAGCCCCAAAGGCTGGACCGGTCCTGCGATGGTAGACGGCCATAAAGTGGCCGGTTTTTGGCGCGCGCATCAAGTGCCTTTGACCGGTGTCAAAGAAAATCCTGAACATCTGCAACTTTTGGAAACTTGGCTGAAGAGTTATCAGCCTGAACGGTTGTTCGATGACCAAGGCCGTTTGCTTCCGGAACTTAAGGCATTGGCGCCCAAAGGCTCCCGCCGGATGAGTGCCAATCCCGCCGCAAACGGCGGCTTGCTGCGCAAGGCTTTACGCATGCCGGATTTTCGCAGTTACAGTGTGGAAGTTCGCCAGCCAGGCTGCGAACAAGTGGAAAACACACCGCCGCTAGGTGGCTTTTTACGCGACATCATGCGGCTAAATGCAAGCAATTTCCGGATTTTCGGGCCGGATGAAAACACTTCCAACAAGCTGGATGCCGTTTACGAAGCCAGCAAAAAGCTTTGGCTGGCGGATTATTTACCCGAAGATGCCGATGGCGGTGAGCTATCTACCGACGGCCGGGTCATGGAAATGCTGTCCGAACATACCTTGGAAGGCTGGCTGGAAGGCTATCTTTTGACCGGTCGGCACGGCTTTTTTTCCACTTATGAAGCGTTTGTGCATGTAATCGATTCCATGTTCAACCAGCATGCCAAGTGGCTGGCCATGAGCCGCGAAGTCCCTTGGCGCGCACCGGTGTCCTCGCTTAACCTACTGATTACCTCCACCGTTTGGCGGCAAGACCATAACGGCTTTACCCATCAAGATCCCGGCTTTTTGGATGTCGTGGTCAACAAAAGTCCGGATGTGTGCCGGATTTACCTGCCGCCGGATGCCAATACCTTGTTGACGGTGGCCGACCATTGCCTGCGCAGCACCAATTACATCAACGTGATTGTGGCCGATAAACAAAAGCATCTACAGTTTTTGGATATGGAATCCGCCATCCGCCATTGCACCAAAGGCATCGGCATTTGGAGCTGGGCCAGCACCGACCAGGGCGGCGAGCCTGATGTGGTGATGGCCGGCTGCGGCGACATCCCGACTCAAGAGGCATTGGCGGCGATTTGCCTGTTAACCACGCATTTTCCGGATTTGAAAATCCGGTTTATCAACGTGGTGGATTTATTCAAGCTCTCCCCACAATCAGAGCACCCGCACGGCTTAAGCGATTTCGACTTCGATAGCTTGTTTACCAAAGATAAGCCGGTTATTTTTAATTTTCACGGTTATCCCTGGTTGATTCATCGCTTGGCCTATCGTCGAACCAACCATCCCAATCTGCACGTGCGTGGTTATAAGGAAAAAGGCAGTATTAACACCCCGATGGATCTGGCCATCCGCAATGAAATCGACCGTTTTAGCTTAGCGATCGATGTTATCAACCGTGTTCCAGGCTTACAAGTAGCAGGTGCTCACGTCAAGGAAAAGTTGCGTGATATGCAGATTGCTTGTAGCCAGTATGCTTATAAACACGGTGTGGATGACCCCGAGTTTGCCACTTGGCAATGGCCGGAACACTAACCCTGTTGAGGTTTGGTGGCGGATCAACAGCATATTTTCGTCATTAATAGCGGCAGCTCATCGGTTAAATATCAACTTTTGAGCTTGCCGCAAGAACAGGTTTTGCTAGACGGTAGCGTGGAAGGCATTGGCGGTGCTCAAGGCCGGCACCACTATCGTGGCGCGGACGGTAACCAGGACAACGAGCTTAGGGTAAGCGACCACCACCAGGCTTTTTTGGAAATCATCAAAGTACTGGGCAGTGTTTTTGCTGATGCGGAAAATGGTGAACTCACCGCCATCGGCCATCGGGTAGTGCATGGCGGCGAGCGCTTTTTCGGGCCCACCCGCATCGATGAGGCGGTGTTGGCGGCAATCGAGCAGTTAGCCGAGCTAGCCCCGCTGCATAATCCCGCCAATGCCGAAGGGATACGCGTGGCGCTGGCGTTATTTCCTGCGATTCCTCAGGTGGCGGTGTTCGATACCGCGTTTCACCAGAGCATGCCGCCCAAGGCTTACCGCTATGCCGTGCCGGAGCTTTGGTACCGCGATTTCGGCATACGTCGCTATGGTTTTCACGGCACCTCCCACCGGTATGTCGCGGGCAAAGCCGCCGGCTTGTTACAACGGCCATTGGCGGAACTTAACCTGATTACCTTGCATTTAGGTAACGGCGCCAGTGTGTGTGCCATTGCGGGCGGCGCTTGCGTGGATACTTCCATGGGATTTACTCCGCTGGAAGGCTTGGTCATGGGCACCCGTAGCGGTGATCTTGATCCTTCGATTCCTTTGTTTTTACAGCAAAGCCAAAATTTAAGTGCAACACAAATCGGCCACGACCTCAACCATGAATCCGGTTTGCAAGGACTGGCCGGCACCAACGACATGAAAACCTTGCTGGCAAGAATGCAGCAAGGCGATCCCGAGGCCGCGCTGGCCGTGCAGGTTTATACTTACCGCATTAAGAAATACTTGGGTGCGTATTTTGCCGTGTTGGGTAAAGTCGATGCCGTGGTGTTTACCGGCGGTATAGGCGAGAACGCCGCCGAAATTCGGCAACTATGCTGTGAAAATCTGGATAATCTGGGTATCAGCTTGGATACAGCCGCAAACCGCCAGCCACTAGCCTGCGTTGGCCGTATCAGCCGAAAGGGCAGTCCGGTAGCGCTGTTGGTTATTGCCACCGATGAAGCCTTGCAGATTGCGCATGAGGCCTTGGCAGTAGTCACCGCAGTGCAATAAAACCGGAAACTGTCCTATTATTGGCGGCGCTTAATGTTTGGCTTGTTCAATGACTTCGAGTTCCAGTAAGAACTGGGCAGCCCAAGGTTCAACTCTTAACAGGCACGCCGCCGAAGCGGCTTGCTTTTCCGGAATGGCAAAAAAATCAGGTTCGTGCAGATACGGCGCGCTTATGCGGCCTACATCCAAAGCGTCATGGCTTAAATCTACGATTCTGCCGTCAATAACGTTATATTGATGCTCATAATGGCCGCAAATCGAGCCGCCAAAGACAAGATTGACAAATAAACTGCCGTATTTACAGGCCCCGGAGAGGTCGTCGGGTGGGTTGATTTTGCGCTCGCTGGCAAGTTCACACCATTTCCGGAAAAAAAACGCTTTTGCTAAAGCAAAGCGCTCATAAGAATACGCCAGCTTCGGGGATATGTCTGTGTCGTTGACCATATTCTTGCCTTGAGTTAAAAAGTAACACTACCCCGGTAGTCACCGAAGTATACTCAGGCAAAATATGTTCATTCCAGCTATGATGCCGGGTTGAGGATACGCGGATAGCGGTTTTTTTACAATCATTATTCAAATACTGATCGGCTTATCTCTAAGGTTAGAGGTATTTGGCAGCAATGAATGCCGACGGCGGCGGACTGCGGTTATCAACCGCAAGCCAGCTGCCGCAGCCTAAGTGTGACACCGTTTAGAGCAGCCGGAGAACTGGATCACCAGGGTATTGCCGTCTATGCTAAGGGCAAAGATAGGCAGGAATATTAGTTCATCGGTGACTTTGAATGGCAGGGCAACTCAGTAAAAGCGGTTCAATTCCCTCTTACCACGCAATTTCTGCCGTTTTGCTTGGCTTGATAAAGGCGTTTATCGACCTTTTCTATAAATTCGACAGGATTATCGTTATGCTCGGGAATAATAGTGCCAACGCCGAAACTAGCGGTAATTACAGCGCTGACTTGCGATTTTTCATGCGGAATCTGTAGTTTAAACAGCAAATTACGGCAGCGTTCGGCGATTTTTTTGGCGGCATCTTCCTCGGTTTGCGGCAGGATAAAGACAAATTCCTCGCCCCCGAAGCGGGCAAAGAAGTCGCGGGAACGGGTGGCGGCATTATTTAAAGTTTTGGCCACCGTTTTAAGGCATTCGTCGCCGCGAATATGTCCGTAGCTATCGTTATATTGCTTGAAGTAATCGATATCGAGCAGGATCATCGATAACGGCTGACGATTACGGCGGGCGGTAACCCATTCTTGCTCTAGGATAGCGTCGAACAGGCGGCGGTTGGGTACGCCGGTCAGGCTGTCTTTGAACGATAGCTCTTCCAGTTCTTTCTGTAGAATAACCAGTTGTTGTTCGGTTTTTTTGCGTTCGCTGATATCGAACATAAAGCCGATCAATGAATCAACCTCGCCGTTTTCGCGCCGGACTACGTGAACCACGTCCCGAATCCACACAAAGTCGCCGTTTTGGTTAAGCGCCCGGTAATCGGCTTCGTGGTCTACACCGGATTGCGATTGGCTAATGCAGTAATTTACCACGCGCTCCCTGTCCTCAGGATGCATCCGTTCCGCCCAATCCTGTACTGTAACCCAGCTGGATTGCGACCAGCCCAATAAAGTTTCAATTTGCGGGCCTATGTAGGTGAATTTGGCACTTTCCCAATCGATCACCCAGGGTATGGCCCGGGTCGATTCGAGTAGGGTTTTATAAACGGCACTGTCGGGCTGTGGGTTTATTAAGTCATCATACATGGTTACAAAGCCTGCCTTGAAAAGTGAGTCGTGGAAGTTTCTAAGTTATACACATTCTGCTTCGGCGCGCCGGTAAAGTTCAATCAGGTTGGCGGGTTCGTCATAAACGATACGCTTACCGGCTCTAAGATCACGGCGCATCAATCGCACCATTTGTTCCAGCACCGGCTGGGGAAACCCTGGCGCCGGTTCCGGCAAGATTTCGGCCAACCGCCCGGCAATAACCGCCGGATCGCTGACTACGGGGCAAACCCGGTAGCGGTATTGGCCGCCTATGGCTTCTGGAATCAAATCCATAAACCGGTCAGGCAGTTGCCGGAAAAAGCTTAGCGGCAGGCGGTAAGCGTTATTGCCCAGTATCGGCAAGTCATCGGGGACGGCTTCCTCCTCGTCCAAAATCTGCAACGATGTTGCCATGGGTAAGAGCTGATTTAAAGTGTATTTTTGCATATCAGAGTTGCCTACCCGTACCAGATTGGCAATCAGTTCGCCTAATGAGGCATGGCCGATTATGGCCGAGCGTTTAGGCAATCCGCCCCATACACCGTCGGCGCCGTTAAGCAGCGCTTCAATAGCGGAGGCATTTTCGAAACCGGCGCCCGCGTGCAGGTGCACAAGGATTTTTTTAGGTTCAGCTAAAAAGCCTCTAGCAATCGCGGTGTAGGCCCCAACTTGGAAGGGCAGGTAAGTGCCACGGTCGTCTTCCATGCTTAAGCCTTCGATAGGCTGTTCGGCCAGCAATGCTAAAATTTCGCAAGTTTGTTCAAAATTGCCGGCAAAGGCATCGCAGCCATCGACGATATTAATCAGAATCCTGGGTTTGCCGCCAGCGTCGCCCTTGATGTTTTCATTTAGCCATTGAATGCTTAAAGGCAAGCTACGGCATAACGTATCAAAGTCATACAGGTCTTGCATACCGTCCTTGCTTAGATAAATTTCATGCAAGGTGTTGGGTACTTGGTAAGCCTGCATCTTGAGCATGGAAGGCGAAGGGGTAAAGCTGCCATCGGTTTGGGCAATGCCGATGTCGGTAAAAACAAAACCGCCGCTGCGGTCGATGTTGTGATCCCGTAAGTAGATCATAAAATCATCGTCCACTTCCAGTTCATCAGGCAGGGAATAATCCAGCGTGCCCAGCAGAATGTTGTCGAAACCGAATGCCCTTAGTTTGGGCAAAATCTCCAGTTTCTCCTCTAGAGTCTGGCCTACACGGGCACCGACGGGGTTTTCCCGTAACGATAAATCAATTAAATAAGGTTTTATGTTGCGTAACACATCAAGCTTATCCTGGGCGCCGGCAAAAATACGGCGGGCTTGTTCGACTCTGTCGGAAGGGGCAGACATAAGACTCCTTGCTTTAAGGTAGCGGTTTAAGATTAAGCATTAGTTACATGACAAGGATTCAGGTTTCCGGTGCAATGAACTTAGGGCTTAATGTATAGGTTTTGTTATGGCAAGCATTTTAAAATAATTAAAAACCAAGGGTTTGTAGAATAATTATAATAAATTATTGAAATTGTGCAGGAAGATAACGGCTTTATTAATCAATTGACCGGAACACGATTGGATAAAAAGTTTAGCGTTTTTAACTGGAGCTAGGATGAATTATTACAATATTTGCGGATTATCAGACAAAAACCACGGCTAGCTTCTGTATTTTAAGTGGGTTGATCTAATCGGGAGCAAACCAAGGCGACAGACTCATTGCTGTGTATTGGTCTATCTGATACAGTGCCAAGAATTTGATTGTTACCGGGCACATGCCGTTGTCTTTGATTTGTTACGGAAGAGAAAATCGTATACTGATCAATTAACCACCAAGTCAAATACCATTCTCCGGACGCTACACAGAAACTTTCTAAATTCCTTGTTGGGCAAAAGACACAGGATTATTCAGTAATGCTAAAACAGTATTTTACTAATCTTTATCAGCGGACAATGCATGAGGCATATACTCTGAGCTCACGATGAAATTGCAACGGCTTGCAAGATGATGGCGCATGTTTAGATTGCGGAGCGCATTCCGGTGAGAAATATGACCTGTTGCATAAAAGAATTGGAATGGATAAGTCTAGATATAACGGAATAGAATGGAATACAAATCTGGTTCAGATCGCGCGCAACAAAGGGCTAAATGTATTGCAAGGCGACTTGAACAAAGACATGGCGTATCCTGATCAGTCCTATAAATGCATTTTTGGTTTGTCCGTTTTAGAACACTTACTAAATCCTTGTAAATACCTTCGGGAATGCTATCGCTGTCTGGAAAAAGAGGGGGTATTGGTTATTTTGACACCCAATATCAGCACATATTTTACGGCTGCCTTGATTTTAGCGGGAAAGATGCCATCGAGTGGGCCGCATCCTGATTCCGATGCTTTGTTAAAGCACGAAGAATTATTTAAAGTGAGTCATGAGAGTTTACAGCCGGATACAGAAACAGACACACCGGTTCATCGACATCTCGTCGTATTTAGCTTTCAAGTTCTAAAATCCTACCTATCGATGTTAGGGTTTGAGGGGATAAGAGGTTATGGTTACGGCTTATACCCATTTCCGAATTTTATGCAAAAACCATTGGAAAAGATCGACCCGTACCATTGTCATCAAATGGTTTTCGTGGCTAGAAAATAAGCGATTGCTTAATTTTATACTTTATATTCTAACTGAGTTTGGCGAGGAGTTAGGGACTACCCTAAAGCATAGTCAAAGCGGTTAGGTGCAATAACCAAAGGACATTGCACCGGAAGTTGAATAAATTCGTTTAGTTTTCGCGCAACGTTCTGATTTTTACGCTTAAGCGGACTAAGCGCAAAAATCTTCAATCTGCTGTTTAATGCCTAGGCTATCCAGGCCGCAGAAACTCAGTAGTTCTTCGCGGGTGCCTTGCTCGATAAAGGCGTCGGGCAGGCCGATGTTAAGTACAGGCATTAAAATACGTTGGTTTTGTAGAAAAGTGGTAATGGCACTGCCTGCACCGCCTGCCACTACGTTTTCTTCTACCGTGATAAAAATTTCATGGGTTTTTGCCATTTCCAGCACCAGTGCTTCATCGAACGGCTTAACGAAACGCATATTAACCACAGTAGCGCCAAGTTGTTTGCCGGCTTCAAGCGCCGGAGCAACCATGCTGCCCCAAGCTAAAATGGCGATACGTCCACCTTCGTGGCGTAATTCGGCTTTGCCTATGGGGAGCTCGGTAAGTTCGCAATCTACGGTGGCGCCTGGGCCTTTGCCGCGTGGATAGCGTACCGAGGCCGGGCCAGGATAGTGGTAGCCGGTGGTTAGCATTTGGCGGCATTCGTTTTCGTCGGCCGGTGCCATGATCAACATGTTGGGCACGCAGCGCATGAAGCTGAAATCGAAGCTGCCGGCGTGGGTCGGGCCGTCCGGGCCGACCAGACCGGCACGGTCCAGGGCGAACAAGACATCCAGGTTTTGTAAGGCGACGTCGTGAATCATTTGGTCGTAAGCGCGTTGTAAAAACGTGGAATAAATTGCCACCACCGGTTTGCCGCCCTGGCAGGCTTGGCCGGCGGCCAGGGTTACCGCGTGTTGCTCGGCAATGGCAACATCGAAATAGCGTTTGGGAAAGCGTTCGGAAAACTCCACTAAGCCCGAACCTTCGCGCATTGCCGGGGTAATGCCTAGCAGGCGCTCGTCTTGCTGCGCCATATCGCAAAGCCAACGGCCGAATACTTCGGTATAGCTGGGGTGCACCGACGGTTTGGATTTGGGTAACGAGTCCTTGCTGGGATCAAACGCCGGCACGCCGTGGTAAGCCAATGGGTCTTTCTCGGCCGGAGCGTAACCTTTGCCTTTTTTGGTGACAATGTGCAAAAAGCGCGGGCCGGAAATGTTTTTCAGGTTTTCCAGGGTAGACACCAGCATGTCGATGTCGTGGCCGTCAATTGGACCGATGTAGTTAAAGCCCAGTTCTTCAAACAGCGTGCCCGGCGCAATCATGCCTTTCATGTGCTCTTCGGTTTTGCGTGCCAATTCCCAAACGCTAGGCATGATGCTAAGTACTTTTTTACTTTCTTCCCGTACCGATGAATACAAGCGGCTGGAAAGAATTTTGGTCAGATAATTGTTCAGCGCGCCGACGTTGGGCGAGATTGACATGTCGTTGTCATTCAGAATAACCAGCAAATCGGCATCCATGGAACCGGCATGGTTCATGGCTTCAAAGGCCATGCCGCCGGTGATGCTGCCGTCGCCGATGATGGCAACCATTTGTTTTTGCTCGCCTTTAAGGCCGGATACGATAGCCATGCCCAAGGCGGCACTGATCGAGGTGCTGGAGTGGCCTACGCCGAAGGCGTCATAAATACTTTCCGAGCGCGAAGGAAACGCCGATACGCCGCCGCGGGTGCGGATAGTGGTCATGCGCTCCTTACGGCCGGTAAGGATTTTGTGCGGATAAGCCTGATGGCCGACATCCCAGACCAATTGATCATTAGGCGTGTCGAAAACATAATGCAGCGCCACGGTTAACTCCACCGTGCCTAAGCCTGCGGAGAAATGTCCGCCGGAGATGCTAACCGTTTGGGTCAAATACTCGCGGACTTCTTTAGCCAAAGGTTTGAGCAGGTCACGGCTTAGTTTTCTTACGTCGGCCGGGGTATCAATCGTATTTAGCAGCGGAAACTGGTCTGGTGTATTCATACGTTAGTAAAGAGGTTCGCGGTAAAACAGCAAAACAAGCCCGATCTGAAATAAGGCTGCAACCGAAACAAAACCGGCAATGCTTTTACCGGGGTTGTCGAGTTTAAGTTCCAGCCAGCGTCCGATGGCAAGGATAAGCGAAAACACACCCATTAAAGTGTGGCCGACCTGAATCAGAAACGCGCTTTTGGCCTGGAAGCCGACATGCGAATGGGTTAATAGCATCAAACCGCCGAAAGCCGCCAATACCGGAAAAACATAAGGCAAACGGGTATTTTGAAAACGCGGCGTACGCGCTAACAATTCGATAACGCCCAGACAGAAAACCAGCAAAGTGGCGATCCGGTGCTGTAAAACTTCGCCGTTATTAAAAGTGCTTTCCCAAAACCCGATCGGACCTAACGGCCAAGTCTCGGCGTCACTACGGAAGAATAGGAAAATTCCCAGCCCGACAAAGCCAATCGGCCAGTATTTAGTGTAAGGCAGATAACGCTCGAATAGCGTAAACGCCGAGGGAAAACGTCCGATATACGACACCATGGCAAAAAAGCTCATGCTGGCAAGGAATATGCCGGAAATATTATGGTTGTAATCCGACCATGCGGTTGCCGCCGGCGAAGGCACTTGGCCAACGATGGCAACCCGCCCGGCTTCGCCGGCCAGTAAGTCTTGATGGCTTGGTGAGGCTGTGCGGGGAATGCGCGGCGTAAACGTGTTTAATACTTCCTGCCAGCTCGCCGTTAACTCGGGAATATCGATAGCCGGCGGCTGCGAAGCCAGGCTGGCGGCGGTAAATAGCAAGGTGACCAAAACAAAGGTTTCGGCTTCCACGTAATAAGGTAGGCGCTGGGTGATGGTATGCGGATTTCGGCTGGTAAAATAAGCGCTTACCGCGTTTTTATTAATCGCGGCAAAGCCCAGGGCCAGACCTAATAAAATGATCTTTACCGTTAATAGATTGCCGTAGCCGGTACCGAGAAAACCGTTCCAGCTATCGATGTAGTTCAAGGCGATAGGCAGTCCGGACAACAAGATCATGCCGACTGCTACCATGCCGTAAGGCGAAAAACGTTTGAGCAAATCGGGCCAAAGCGCCGGGGGGATTTTCTGTTCGCGCCGTAAAAACCATAGATTAACCAGATGGAACACGCCGCCAATCCAGGCGGCGGCGGCCAGTTGGTGGATAACCGTCAGCGTCATCAACAAGTAGCGGTCTTCAAAGCGCCCGGCGGCGTGTACCAGCCAAGCGCCGGATATGATCATGGGGACGGCGCACAGACCGGCATTGATCCACTCGTCTTTGGAGTATGGCTGTTTACGCAGATAAATATAGCCATAGGCAGTCATGGCCAAGGTCAGTATGATTCGAATAATACCACCGGTGAACTGGGTGGTTTCGGCAAATTCGGGAAACGGCCATTTTTCCAAAACCGCGGCCATCAGCCAGATTTTGATGATCAATTTTAATAATTGCGCAGCAGCCAGATACAAACCGCCTTTGTAGAACAATGCAATGGTTCTTTGCATTAGCACATCGTTATAGCCGTCAAGCCTTTGCCAGGGCCGTAACACAAAGAGTCCCCAAAACAGGCTGCCAATGGCTAAGGCAAAACAGATCAGCATAACGCCGCCGATCAGTGAGTCGAGAAAATCAGCAATACCTGCCATGGATTAACCTTACTGGGTCACGGAAAAATGAATAACGTCTTCGGTCAAATGGCCGTCGGCGGCGAAAACTTTCAACTTCAAGGCATAATCGCCGGGATCCAGCGCCGGTATCTGCACGACAATCTGGCCTTTTTTACCCCCCGTGCTCAACGGCAGGGATTCCAGGCTGTCGCCTTTGCGTACTAAAAAAACCCGCGACAAGCCCAGTTCAATCCGGGAATTAAACGACAACTCGACGATATCGGCTTGGTTGGCGTGTATCGGTTTTATCTTCAGTGAGTACTCGGTTACCACGGCATGCGCAGAACACAACGGGGTAAAGCAGGCGAAAGCGGCAAATATAAAAATACGCAATAAGGGTTTCATGGTTTTGGTGTCTGTATTTAGTTATTTTTTCAAGGCATGCCCGGCCAGATTTTTGCCGAGATCCCAAATCGAGCCGGGAACTTGGTGGGTATCGGCAATGACTTTATCGAAAGCGCTGATAATATGATCTAGGTCTTTTTGGGTTAGATTTAGCGGCGGTAGCAGTTTGACTACATTCATGCCGTGGCCGGCCACTTGCGTCAGTATGTGGTGTTCCTTGAATAAGGGAATGGTTACCATTTGGCAGAACAAACCTTTATTGGCGGCTTCCAACATGCCCCAGGCTGCTTTCAGCATCAGGCTTTTGGGGGCCTGGAATTCAATGGCAATCATCATGCCTTTGCCGCGGGCTTCCTTGAGGAATTCGTACTTGCCGGCCATGGCATTGAGGCCGGCAATGATTTTATTACCGATTTCGGCGCTATTCTCGACCAATTTTTCTTCCGCCAACACATGCAGCGTAGCCAAGCCGGCAGCCATGGCCATGTTGTTTTTGGAAAACGTGGAGCCGTGCACCACGGCGCGGTCCATGCGGTTGAAAACCGTGTCCATGATTTTGTGGGTCATGGCTACACCGCCGACCGGCACAAAGCCGCCGGATAAAGCCTTGGCCATGCAGATCATGTCGGGTTTTACATTCCAGTGTTCGATGGCCCAGAGTTTGCCGGTGCGGCCCAAACCGGTCTGTACTTCGTCGGCAACAAACAAGGTGCCGTATTGTTTGCACAAACGTTCCACTTCGGGCAGATAATTATCATCCGGCAGGTTGACGCCTTTGCCTTGCACGGGTTCGACAATAAAAGCGGCCACGTCTTTACCGCTTAAGGCTTGTTCCAGTGCCGGCAGATCATTGAATGGTACGGCGCTGCAACCGGGCAGGAGCGGGCCGAAACCTTCGCGGAAAATTTCTTCGCCGTTCAGCGACAGCGAGCCCATGGTCAGGCCGTGGTAGCCATGTTCGCAAAAAATGATTTTTTCGCGTTTGGTGGTATAGCGCGCGAATTTAATCGCGGCTTCCACCGCTTCCGTGCCGGAGTTGCAAAAGAACATCTTGTCCAGGTTATCCGGCGTGGTTTTTAGCAGTTCCTTGGCCAGCAATCCGCTCAGTATCGAAACATCAAGCTGTACCAGATTGGGCAGCTCCAGGGACAAGGTTTCGGTTAATGCGCTGACAACGCTAGGGTGGTTGCGGCCGATGGCAAAGACGCCGAAACCGCTGAGTAAATCCAGATATTCGGTGCCGTTTTCATCGTACAGGTATTGCCCTACCGCACGCTTGTAATTACGGTCGTAGCCGATGGTTTTCAATACCCTGACCATCTGGTTGTTCAGGTATTCCTCGTGTAGCGAGAACTTTTCCGTGTAATGCTGAGAAAAAAGTTCGGCGATGCTGAATGTCATGTTTACCTCTTGGCTTCTACCGCCTGATTAACCGTCAAATTGCCGCGGCCGCTGATTTCTCGGCTGAGGCGGTGTCAAATGCGGTTATCGCGGCTAAATTTTTAGCGGCTTTGGTTAGTGAGTGCTTGGCTTTGTGAAAATTCAATCCCAGAATGATTAAGCCGGGTATTTGGTCAGGATGAAAAATCAGAAATTTTAGCAGTTTAACCAGACTCACTTCACCTTTTTCATTGAGTGCATAGGCAACTGCAGCAGGTAGATCGAATTGCGCGGGATCGGCAATTGCTCTTACCGCCAGAAACGGCAGCTGGTGTTCGGTGGCGGTTTTGGCTACGCAAAACTTTCCATGTCCAACGCTTGTGCGCTGGTTTGTTGAAACAAAGCCAGCTTTTCGCTGCTTAAGGAGACAATAGTTTCACTTTCGAGTAAACAGCCTTGAAACCTCGCGCCAACTTCCAGATGCCGGGCGGCATGGCTGTGCCAAGCTAAATCTACGGGCAAAGATTCTTGGGCAGCGTTCAGCAATGACAGCGGTAGCATCAAGTCGCCGGGGGTCAGCGCAGGATTGATGCCGGCAGCGCAACCCCAGCTGATTAATCGCGTGGCGCCAAGATCCATGAGCTTGCCGGCAGCGGCACGGGCGTTGGTACTGCCGGTGCCGGAGTAAATCAGTACATGTTGCGCATCTAAAAATTCAACATCGCCTTTTGCAAGCTTTTTTGCCGTCAGCGTGCTGACTTCCTCAGGCAAGGCAACAATAATTCCGGTTATCACTGTTGTCCGGCAAGTTCATTGCGGTATCTGGCCAGCGCCCAGAGTGGGAAAAATTTGTCGTAACCATGGTATTTTAAATAAAACACTTTGGGAAAACCGGGGGCTGTGAAACATTTATCGTTCCATAAACCATCGGCTTGCTGGTTGTGCAGAAGAAAATTAACACCGGCTTTAACTTCAGGGCTGTTGACTTCACCGGCGGCTATTAATCCCAGAATGGCCCAAGCAGTTTGGAAGGCGGTGCTGACTTTATATTTTGCGCGATAATTCGGGTCGTGATAACTGTAATTGTCTTCACCCCAACCCCCGTCTTCTCGCTGTACCTTTTTCAGCCATTGCACAGCTTTAATATACATGGGATCGGTTTTGGGCAGGGCAGTTTGCTCCAAACCCAGTAATACCGACCAAGTGCCGTAAACGTAATTGGTACCCCAGCGGCCAAACCATGAGCCATCGGCTTCCTGCTCTGCGCGCAGGTAAGTGATGATGCGCTCCAAAGCCGGCAGGTAACGGTTGTTGTTCCGGCTGACCCGGGCCAGCAGCATGCCGCAACGCGCGCTGACGTCCGCGGTCGGCGGGTCGAGCAGGGCGCCATGGTCGGCAAAAGGGATTTCGTTGAGATAGTAATGCGTATTATCCACATCGAACGCACCGTAACCGCCGTTTTCCGACTGCATGCCTTCCACCCAACGGCTAGCTCTTTCTATTGATTCTTCAAGCCCGGCTAACCCGGAGTCGGCCATGGCAAAAGCAACCATGGCAGTATCATCGACATCGGGATAATGTGGATTATTAAATTGAAAGGCCCAACCGCCGCCTGCCAATTGGGGGCGGGAAACACGCCAGTCACCGGGCTCATCTTTGAGTTGCTTGCTTTTGAGCCAGTCATAGGCTCTGGTAAGACTATCAGAATTATTGTGACGGTCACTTTCCTGCAGCGCCAAAGCCGTTAAGCCGGTATCCCAAATCGGCGACAGGCAGGGTTGGCAATAAGCGTCGTTGTCGTTAATGACCAATAATTTGTCGATGGCTTTACGCGCGGTAACCACCAAATCATGGTCTTCCGGCATGCCCAATAACAGCATAGCCTGGTAAGAGTTGACCATGGCCGGAAAAATCCCGCCTAAACCGTCTTCTCCGTTTAAGCGTTCGGTAAACCAAGTCCGGGCTTTTTCGATGGCGTGCTGGCGCATAGCCTTGGGAATGAAAGGATTACAAATGCGGCCCAGGCGGTCTAAGCCTAAGAAAACCTTGTTAAGCAGCGTACGTTCCGGAAAATAATGTTTTTCCTGGTCGGGATGGGTGATAAAAAGTTCCGGAATGTCCACTTGGCGTGGATTTTTGGCTTTGGCTTTGAGTGTGCACAATATGAACAGCGGTACCATCACCGTTCTGGACCAATAGGAAACCTTGTCCAAATGAAACGGAAACCATTTTGGCAATAACATGATTTCTACCGGGATGTAAGGCACCCCGCGCCATGGCAGCTGCTCAAAAATTGCCAATGCGATACGGGTAAAAACATTGGCCTTGGCTGCGCCGCCCTGGCTCAGGATATAGCTGCGCAGTTTGACCATGTGCGGCGCGTCCGGTGAGTCGCCCGCCATCTTCAAGGCATAGTAAACTTTAACGCTGCAGCTGATGTCGCCGGGGCCGCCGGGATAAAACGGGTAACTGCCGTCTTCCGACTGTCGGGCTCTTAAATAGACAGCTATTTTAGCTTGCAGGGATTCATCGATATCGTCCAGGTAATGCATCATCATGATGTATTCCGACGGAATAATGCAATCAGCTTCAAGCTCAAATACCCAATAACCTTCGGAATGCTGCAAACTTAAAAGTTTGTCCTGGGCTTTTTGGATAGCTCTGTTAAGGTCAAAAGCGTTAGAGTAAATAGCAGTCGATGAACTGGCAGCACTGCTGATAGGGTTTGCTGTAGTGGCATCTGTAAACATATTCTGGCCCTTAAAGATCAAAGTTCGATTTTGATGAAGGTAGTGAGTATGTCCAACCTGGGGATTTTAGCCCTGAGCTGGCCCAATTAAACAGTAATGACAACAAGGTATTGCTGCGCACGGTCAAGCGTGTCGCTAAAATCGTTGCTTTAACGCTGTTGCGACTGATCTTGACTTGATTCGATTCGTTAAATGCCAAATTGGCTTTGATTTTTTTCAAAGTCAAAACCGCCATGCCCAATGCCCAGAGGCAAAAATTACGGATTCCGGTTTCATGTTCGGGAATCATTTGCGTATAAGTCAGTGCATTTTTCAGGTGGTCGTGGGCAATGCTGATCAAATGCTGAAGACCGGTTCTAAAGTTGGGATCACTGGTATCCGGGGTTAAGTTTTTTAAGTCGAAACCGGTTTCATTGAATATGTCCTGTGGCAGCCAACACACGCCGCGACCGGCATCGTCCCAAATATCCTTAAGTATGTTGGTCATCTGCAAGCCTTGACCAAACGATACGGCCAACACCAATAATTGTTCGCGGTGTTTGGCGATTTCAGGCGAGTAATGGCAAAACAGTTTTGCCAGCATTTCACCCACACAACCGGCAACGTAGTAGCAGTATTGGTCCATATCCGCCAGGGTCGGTAAACCGTTGTGCAGGTTTTGCGCTTGAAAAACCGGCATGCCTTGAGCCATGGTTTCCACGCAACAGGCTAATGCTTCAATTTGTTCAGGTTCGAATTTGTGAGTGATTTCGATTACCCTTGGTAAAACATGGATAAGCGTATGTTCGGCAGGTATGGTCTGATCCGATAGCAGCGGCGCCAATTCCACGGCAAAAGGCGCGGAGTTTTGACCGGTTTTAACTACATTAATGAATTCGGAACAAAAATAGGCTTTTTGTTCAGCGGACAGCGACACTTCGTCTTCGATAGTATCGACAATCCGGCATAGTAGATAAGCGTTGGCGACGGGTTGGTACAGCCCATGCGGAAGCTGAGGGATGGTCAGAGCAAACGTTCTGGACACGCCCTCAAGCAAAGCGGCCTGAAATTCTTCGTCAGGCAATTTATTTAATAATTTTGGATTTTCCAGTGAAACTTGTGTTTCGTTCATGAGGAAAGCAACTCTTCCAATAGCTTAAGTCAATCAATTGAGGCAATAATATACTGTTTGTTGGTAATTTGCAAAGCTGTGTTGTTTTATTGTAAATCCAGTAAATTAGCTATGCAAACTGAAGCAACAAAGGATTTTTTGATCTTAAACGGGCTTGTTTCTGAAATTTCTGTTGTAATTTAACAAATTCACCGGTATAGCGCTGATATTTGCTTTTTTTTGCTATAATTTGTGACAACTGTATGAACAAAGCTGATCGGCGATTTACTTAGAAAGTTCATTAACATTCTGTAATTATTGGATTTTTATCTTGTTTTGCACAGATGTGTTGCGATACCTTGAACTTTATAATAATGAGCCGATCCCATTTAATTATGTTGTTTTATTGCAACGTATTTGTTGTTTGGCTTATCATGTGTATTAAATGGCGGTTGTGCTGAATTTTGATCAACCGTTCGCGTAATTAATCTGGAGGATTGGCTCGTGGGAGTTCCTTTACGTCAACAATTGGCTGTAGGCAGCTATCTTTTAAAACAAAAACTAATGGGTGTTAAGCGTTATCCATTGGTTTTAATGCTGGAGCCGCTATTTCGCTGCAATCTAGCCTGTGCAGGCTGCGGGAAAATCGACTATCCCGAAGAGATTCTGGATAAACGCCTGAGTTATGAAGAGTGCATGCAAGCAGTGGATGAATGTGGCGCACCGATGGTGTCGATTCCAGGTGGCGAGCCGTTAATTCACAAAGACATGCCGCGTATTGTCGAAGGTTTGGTTGCTCGCAAAAAATTTGTTTACTTGTGCACGAATGCTTTATTGCTAAAAAAACGTATCGGCGATTACAAGCCTTCTCCTTATCTGACATTTTCGGTGCATCTGGACGGATTAAAAGACAGACACGATACCTCGGTCTGTCAGGAAGGGGTATTCGAGCGCGCGGTGGAAGCCATCCAGCTGGCTTTATCCAAGGGTTTTAGGGTCACGGTGAACTGCACGTTGTTTCAAGGCGAAAACTCAGAGGAAGTGGCTGAGTTCTTGGATTACTGCATGGAATTAGGTGTGGAAGGAATCACTATCGCTCCCGGGTTCAGTTATGAACACGCACCCAAGCAGGATATTTTTATTCGCGGCCGGGATGTTAAAGAATTATTCCGTGATATTTTTAGAATCGGTAAAAACCGCAAGTGGAAACTAAACCACTCCTCATTATATTTGGACTTTTTAGCCGGTAACCAAAACTATCAATGCACGCCGTGGGGTAATCCGACACGCAATGTATTCGGTTGGCAAAAACCTTGTTACTTACTGGCCGACGAAGGCAATGCAGCGACTTTCAAAGAATTGCTGGAAACCACACCTTGGGATAAATATGGCAACAGTTCCAATCCTAAATGTGCGAGTTGCATGGCACATTGCGGTTATGAAGCGACTGCCGTGGAAGACATGCTGAAAAATCCCTTGAAGGGTATGTTAGTCGCATTGAGAGGGCCTAAAACAGACGGTGAAATGGTGCCTGAGCCCATGCCGGAGACGGCCTTGCCCAGACCGATTGCCACTATCGGCGGTATTCCGGTTCGGATTGAAACTGCCAAATAATGAGCAGTTTGGTTTTTGTTTTGACCCTGCTGGCGTCAGCAGGGTGGCTGATAGCTTTGTTGTTACCCTGGCAGCCTTGGCGAGTCCGCGAGGTTTTGGAAGCGGATGAAGCCGCCTCAAATGCTATTGATATTTCGGATGTTACCGTGGTTATTCCTGCTCGTAATGAAGCCGAAGTGATTGAGGGGACATTAGAGGCATTAAAAGCGCAGGGCCAACAGTTAAAAGTTGTACTGGTTGATGACGATTCCAGCGACAACACCGTTGCTCTCGCTAGGCAAATGGGTCTTGAAGCGCTAACAGTAATAGAATCAAAAAGGCTGCCCAAAGGCTGGACCGGCAAGCTATGGGCACAAGAGCAAGGCTTGCAACATGTTGATACCCCTTATACCTTGTTGTTAGATGCGGATATCAAATTGGAAGCCGGCATGATTAATAGTCTTAAAAATAAACTGGTAGTTGAAAATTTGCAGTTTATCTCTTTAATGGCTGCTTTATGTTTCGATTCATTTTGGGAAAAATTACTGATGCCGGCATTTGTGTATTTTTTCAAAATGTTATATCCCTTTGCGCTATCGAATGATTCAAAGGCTCCCATAGCGGCTGCAGCCGGTGGTTGTATTTTTGTTGAAACCAGATCGTTACGCGAAATAGGCGGCATGTCGGCAATAAAGCAGGCTGTGATTGACGATTGCAGCTTGGCAAAACAGGTTAAATCGGCCGGTTTTAAAACTTGGATAGGGTTGACTCATGGCGTGAAAAGCCAGCGACGCTACCAATCTCTCAATCCGATATGGAATATGGTAGCCCGCACTGCCTATACTCAGCTGGGCTATTCCGTAGGGTTGCTGGCCGCCTGTACGGTTATTATGTTGGCAATGTATTGGGTTCCCGTGGTCGGGCTTATGTATGAAAAAAGTATTCTGGCGATGAGTTGTGTTTCGCTATTTATAATGTGGATTATCTATATTCCAACTTTGAAATTTTATGCGTTTAGTCCTCTATGGGGGCTAGCGCTGCCGATTATTGCCGGCATGTTTTTATTAATGACCTGGACATCCGCAGTACGTTATTGGCAAGGCGAAAGATCTCGCTGGAAAGGCCGGGTTTATGAAATCAACTAGTTGCGTGTTACCCTGAAGGAACTTAACAATGACTATTAAAACTATAATTGTCGCTTTTTCACTGTTGATAACTCTGGGCTCTCTCCCGGTTTCGGCTATTGAGGCAGCCGCAATGAGTCCTCGGCAGGTGGTTGAAAAATTCCAGAGTGAGCTCGTCGATGTGATGAAAAACGGGCAAAAATTAGGTTTCAAAGGCCGTTATGACAAGTTGGAAGATGCAGTTGCCAACAGCCACGATTTGCCGAAAATTGCCCGTATTGTGATCGGACAGGAATGGGAAAAGCTAAGCCCGGAGCAGCAGCAAAAATTTACCGATGTATTTTCAAGGTTAAGCATTGCCTCTTATGCGCATAATTTTAAAGATTACTCTGGCGAAAACTTTGTTTTTGATTCGGAGTCCGAAACCAAACGGGGTGGCGTTGTGGTATTTTCCCATTTAAACATTCCCGACGATAAACCGGTTAAATTCGAATATCAATTGAAGGATAATAATGGTACAAATTGGCGTATCATTAATATCATTGCCAATGGCGTGAGCGATTTGGCGGTAAAGCGTTCGGAATATACCAGTATTTTGCAACGCGATGGTTTTGATGCGCTCGTAGGCATCATTGGCGAAAAAATTGACAGCTATTCAAAGCAATAAGTATTCGGATTTGTGTACATGAAAAACTTTTCAGCAGTAATAAAGCAGCGTTTAAATCTTACGCATACCGCGTTAGCGTTATCGGCCATGATCGGTTTAAGCGCCGGTGGTTGCGCAACGACCAACGATATTCCCGCCGCCCAAACTGAAGTGCAAGAGCATGATCCGTATGAAGGCTTTAATAGGAAAGTCTTCGGGTTTAATAATTCGGTGGACGACTATGTTGCTAAGCCAATATCAGATGCTTACCAATTTATTACGCCCAAGTTTGTTCAAACCGGCGTAAGTAATTTTTTTGGTAACCTAAAAAACATCAACGTAGTGTTGAATGACTTATTGCAGGCAAAATTCAGCCAAAGTGCATCCGATACCGGGCGTTTTGCAGTCAATTCCACATTTGGCTTATTGGGATTGTTTGATGTTGCTAGCGAGCTTGGGCTTGAACAACACGACGAGGATTTTGACCAAACCTTGGCCGTGTGGGGGGTTTCGCCCGGTTCATATCTGGTTTTGCCGCTTTTAGGGCCTTCGACGGCACGCGGAATTCCAGGGGCGATATTCGACACTGCGGCTAATCCTGCATCGTATGTCGGCGCACCGGTACAGCTGGTTTCCTTGCTTAATACGCGCGCTAATGCCGAAGGCTCGCTTAAATTCATCGATGAAGCGGCGTTGGATCCTTATGTTTTTACCCGCGAAGCCTATTTGCAATGGCGCAAAAATTTGTCCACTGACGGCAAGCCGGATGAGACTATTGATAACGACTTGGATAGCCTATTGGACGAAGATTCCGCTGAAAGTAAGCCAAAAGGCCATTTGAGTTTAGGTTCACCGCAGTCCGGGGAATCCGAAAAAGCGTCGTTGAAGCCGCAGGTTCAGGCAGCTCCGGGTTTGATGAGGCATCCAAAGCCTTTGAAGGCGCGGCAGAATCGTTTGACACCACCGCTGAGTCGTTCAAAGAGGCTAATCAAAAGCTGGATAAGGTTAAGAAGCGAAGAAAATAAGTGTTGGCCAGCTTATTTAATAGTAGGTTTTTATTTTTGGTTTTTTGAATGGTATCGAATTTATCAGCCTACTCGAAATAATAGGTTGTATATTAAAAACATGCTTTCAAAAATGCACTAATGAATGCACCTC
The DNA here is from genome assembly GCA_002928495.1 of Methylobacter sp. Taxonomy (GTDB): domain Bacteria; phylum Pseudomonadota; class Gammaproteobacteria; order Methylococcales; family Methylomonadaceae; genus WM-3-3. The sequence goes on from PERF01000014.1 coordinate 25,053, forward strand.
GTAACCGGAAAGCTTGTTCCGGCCGTTAAGAAAATCCAGTTCCACGACAAACGCACAGGCTTCCACGCTGGCACCCAGTTTTTCCACCAACTCGCAGCTGGCTTTGGCGGTTCCGCCGGTGGCCAGCAGATCGTCTACCAAAAGCACTCTGTCGGTTGTGTCTAGAGCGTCAATATGTGCTTCCAGAGCGGCTGAGCCGTATTCCAAATCGTAGCTCACGCTTTGCACGTCGTAGGGCAGTTTGCCGGGCTTACGCAAGGGTACGAAGGGCAAGTTTAATTCCCAGGCGATCAAGCTACCGAAGATAAAGCCCCGCGCTTCCATGCCGGCAATGGCGGTTATCGGCCGTGCGGTAAAGGGCTGCATCAATTCCTGTATGGCAAAGCGCAATGCTTGAGGGTCTTTGACCAGGGGCGTGATGTCTTTAAAAATGATACCGGGTTTGGGAAAGTCGGGAATATCGCGGATTTTATTGATAATTCTTTCCATGCTTAAGGTAGTGGCTTAGTGGTCGCGTTGAATAATGTAAAGCGATAAGTCGCGCAGTAAATCGGCTTCGGGGCCGAATACCGCCAGGCTCTCCAAAGCTTGTTCGTGGAGTTCCAGGGCTTTTGCTTTAGCCCCTGAAAGCCCTAATAAAGCGGGATACGTGGGCTTGTCGTTGGATTTATCTTTGCCTTGGGTTTTGCCGAGCGTGGCGGTATCGCTTTCCTCATCGAGAATGTCGTCTTTAACTTGAAACGACAAGCCTATACATTTGGCGTAGCGGTCCAACTTTTTGGCAAGTTCCGGGTCGATATCGGGTTTGGCCAGCGTTGCCAGGTTGACGCTGGCACGGATTAAAGCGCCGGTTTTATGGATATGCATGTTTTCCAGTTCCGGCAATGTGATTTTTTGGCCTACCGAGGCTAAATCAATGGCCTGGCCACCAACCATGCCTTGCGAACCGCTGGCTTTGGCCAGTATGGTAATCATTTGCAAACGCGCTTCGGCATCGGCGCTCATGCTAGCGTCGTGGGCCAGGGTTTCAAAAGCCAATGCTTGCAAGGCATCACCCGCCAAAATGGCAGTAGCTTCGTCAAACGCAACATGGCACGTCGGTTTGCCGCGCCGTAAATCGTCATCGTCCATTGCCGGCAAGTCGTCGTGAATCAGGGAATAGACGTGGATAAATTCAACCGCACAGGCCGGGCCGTCCAAAATTTCAGGGCTTAGGCCCAAGGTATTGCCAGTACAATAGGTCAGCATGGGCCGCATGCGTTTACCGCCATTGAGCACACTGTAACGCATGGCTTCGTGCAGTTTTTGCGGGAGAATCCCGGCATTGGGCAATCTATCCGCCAATGCCGCCTCAGCGCGCTGTTGGCAGAAATTGACATAGTCTTTTAATGCATCACTCATCAGTAAAGGGCTCCAGCGTTTGAGTGTGGTTTTTTTCAAGTAGAATATTCACTTTCTGTTCTGCCTCCTGCAGCGCCGCTTGGCAGCTTCGGGTCAGATTAACGCCGCGTTCGAAGGCTTTCAGCGATTCTTCCAGAGAAATATCGCCTTGTTCCAATTGGCTTACCAGTTGTTCAAGTTCAGCTAAGGATTCTTCAAAGGAAACGGGCGTTTTCTTTTTAGGCATAAGCAGAGCAAATAAAGGTTGCGGCAAAAGATTAAGCGCCAGATTATAGCTGAATTTAATAAAGAGTATTTAGGGAAGTATGTCCACAGATTACAACGCAGCGGCAATAGAAGTTTTAAGCGGATTGGAACCGGTTCGCAAACGGCCCGGTATGTATACCGATACCAGCAGGCCAAACCACTTGGTGCAGGAGGTGGTGGATAATAGTGTCGACGAGGCTATGGCCGGGTTTGCCAGCCGGATAGCGGTAGTGCTTTTCCGGGACGGTAGTATCGGCGTGACCGATAACGGCCGCGGCATGCCGGTGGATATTCATCCCGAGCAAGGGATTCCCGGTGTGGAAGTGATTTTGAGTACGCTGCACGCAGGCGGCAAGTTTTCCAATAAAAATTACCAGTTTTCCGGTGGTCTGCATGGCGTTGGGGTGTCGGTAGTGAATGCTTTGTCGGCCCGTTTGGATGTGGAAGTGAAACGCGATGGCAAGCGTTATCACATGGCATTTGGCGATGGCGAGAAATTGGAAGCATTGACTGAAATCGGTAATGTCGCTAAGAGCGATACCGGGACTATGGTCAAATTTTGGCCTAACGGCAAGTACTTCGATTCGAATAAAGTTTCAGTGCCCCGGCTTGTCCATAATTTACGCGCGAAGGCTGTGTTATGTCCGGGCTTGAAAATTTCTCTGGCGGTTGAAGCCAGCGAAGAGCATTTTGAATGGTATTACCAGGACGGTTTAAAAGACTATCTGCTGGACCGGGTTGGCGGCATTGAGTTTTTACCGGCACAGCCGTTTATGGGCAGTTTTTCGGGTGACCACGAAGCAGTGGATTGGGTGGTGGTGTGGGCTCTGGAAAATGCCGGGGAGGTATTGGCCGAAAGCTACGTGAATTTGGTACCGACGCCTCAGGGCGGCACCCATGTCAATGGCCTTAGAGTCGGCTTGACCGAAGCGATCCGAGAGTTTTGCGATTTTCGGAACTTATTGCCGCGTGGTGTCAAAGTGGCGCCCGAGGACGTTTGGGATAATTGCCATTTTGTGCTGTCGGCCAAATTGGAAGATCCGCAGTTTTCCGGGCAAACCAAGGAGCGCTTGAGTTCGCGTGAATGCGTGGCGTTTATTTCCGGTATCGCCAAAGACAGTTTCAGCCTGTGGTTGAATCAGCACCCGTCGGAAGGCGAGAAAATTGCCGAGATTATTATTGCCAATTCTCAGAAACGTTTGCGCGACAGTAAAAAAGTCGTGCGTAAAAAAATCACGACGGGGCCGGCTTTGCCGGGCAAACTGGCGGATTGCTCGGCACAGGACATTAATCGCACGGAGTTGTTTCTGGTAGAGGGCGATTCCGCCGGCGGTTCCGCCAAGCAGGCCCGCGATCGAGAGTTTCAAGCCATCATGCCGCTACGCGGAAAAATTCTTAATACCTGGGAGATTGAGTCCGCTCAAGTGATGGTGTCGCAAGAGGTGCACGATATTGCTGTGGCTTTGGGGATTGAACCCGGCTCCAGCGATTTGCAAAATCTACGCTATGGTAAGGTCTGCATTCTGGCCGATGCCGATTCCGACGGCAATCATATTGCCACTTTGATCTGCGCGTTGTTCTACCAGCATTTTAATGCTCTGGTTCATGCCGGCCATGTCTTTGTTGCCATGCCGCCCTTGTACCGCATCGATGTCGGCAAAAGAGTGTTTTACGCGCTGGATGAGGCCGAGCGGCTGGCCGTGTTGGACCGTATCAAGGCGGAAAAAATTAAAGGCTCGATCAATGTGCAACGGTTCAAAGGTTTAGGGGAAATGAATCCCGGCCAGCTTAGGGAAACCACAATGAATCCGGATACCCGGAGATTAGTGCAATTAACCGTAACCGAAGGCGACGATACTACCGGGCAACTGGATTTATTATTAGCCAAAAAGCGCTCGTTGGATCGGAAAACTTGGTTGGAAAGCAAAGGCAATCTGGCAGTACTATAGAACACTGGCGGTTATGATTAATTTCGTTAAAATAGCGCGCTGTTTCAGTCAGTACACATCGAGGTCAATTAATGAGCGAGCAAGCGATAACGCCTTCTAGCGGCGGTTCGGATATATTTTCCAGTGCATTTTTACTGACCAATGTCGGTGCGCCGTTTATTATCGGTATGGCGGTAGGCTATTTTGCCAAGAAAATGCTGAAATTGGCTTTATTAGTCGGCGGCGGCGCCTTGGTTTTGTTATTTGTTACCGAGTATTACGGCCTTATCACGATTAGCGACAGCAATCTGCAAAATGCCGCCAGCATCGCTACCGAAGCGACCAAAGAATCCGGCAGTTTTTTAGTTAACCGGCTCTCCACAATTACCAGCCGAGGGGTTAGTGCCGTCACCGGCTTTTATTTCGGCCTTAAGCTGGGTTGATCTCAAGTTTTTCAAGGTTAGCAGCATTCAGCAACGCCTTTGTTCTCGATATTAAGCAAAGCGGCTTCTTGCCGTGGGCGAGCCGTCACAATAAATTTTACTTGCCCGGTTGACAGCCGCCAGCCGCATATTATTATTTTTGTGTAGGTGCCCGTATGCTGACAGATTGGGCAAATGTTCTAAATGCGATTTTTTTAGGTCATCAACACGTATGGTAAAGAAAACTCAAAAGCCCTCTTCTAATTCAACTTCTGAACTTGCAGGAGCCGAGCCGGAAACCGAGAAAGTTAAAAACGAAGTCGAAATTGATGAAGATTTTGAAATGAGTGACGATTTTATAAACTTCCCCACTGAAAGTGAAAAAGCCGCCAAAAAAATGGCTGCCCGCCGTAAAATTGAAATGTATTGGGAAAAAAAGCGGTTGCAAGAACAATTAGGTGATTTAGACGACCTTGATCTTGATTTTTAAATAGGTCGATTGCGAATATTTTAGTTTCAGTATGGCGTGGAAGCGATACATAAACGATATATCTTCTTAAGAAATTCCTAAGATTATATTTTTGCCCTATAATGGCGCCAAGTTTTTAAATAACAAATTTTATTTTTACTATGGAAGCTTTTTCAATCGCTTAAGTTTGACGTTGAAAAAGCTTGAAGCACTTGTTATCGACTATGCGCTATCGTCTCTGTTCATTTTGTTTATTATTGATTCAAATGTCCTTACCGTTAGCGGCAGAGCCGGGGCCGGTTAATTTAAAGCAACTTAGGCAACAGGCTTTGGCGTTCGAGCATGGTCGAGGGATCAAACAAGATTACCGGCAGGCTCACGCGCTATATTGCCAGGCTGCGCTGGCAGGTGATGCCGAGTCCGCTTATAACCTGGGTTTTATGTATTTCTATGGCCGCGGAAATGCCCGTAATTTGCCTATGGCAATGTATTGGTTTAAGACGGCGGCGGCTAAAGGCGACATTTACGGTAAACGTATGTTGGTGCGATTTAAGGATGCGGGTGTGACAGAAGGCGATCCGGATTGCCATCCCGAGCCCGTGCAAGTTGCCATACCGGAAGTCAATATTGAACTTAGCCCTGACCAGAAAGTAGTGGAAACCTGGGTTAATCAGATCGCCCCTACATTCGATATTGATCCAAAATTGGTTATGGCGGTCATTCAGGCTGAATCGGCCTTCAATACCGCCGCGTTATCAAGTAAAAATGCCCAAGGTCTTATGCAGTTGATTCCCGAAACCGCTGAACGTTTTGGCGTTAAAGATGCCTGGAATCCTGTAGAAAATATCAAAGGCGGAGTAGCGTATTTGCATTGGCTTTTACATCATTTTTCCGGCAGGGTTGAATGGGCGCTGGCGGCTTACAACGCGGGAGAAGGCGCAGTTGACCGTTACCAAGGTATTCCTCCGTATCAGGAAACCCAAAACTATGTAAAACGAATTTTGGCAAGATACCCGAAAACCGTACATCCCATTCCCAATAAACGGCCGGCCGCTGCAATGGGTTTGCAATCACTGAGTGCTTTTTAACGCTAAAAAGCTTCAGCCAGTGCTTTGGCCAGATGCGCGCTAAACTCCCCTAAGAGCTGATTCATGGCTTGCACATTGGCCGCATAAGACAGTCCCAGGTTAGCGGTTTGCTGTTCAAAACGGCCTTTTTTAATCACATTATGGGTGGTTTCGTTGATAATGGCCCAGTCCGCCGTCAGATTGGCGACAACGCCGGGTTCGCTATCAAACCGGCTAATGTCGACTACCAAACGGTAATCCACGCCGCCGAAGGCCGACCACGGATAAGCCCGAAACGTCATGCCGGCACTTAATTTACTCAAATCCTGGCGTATCACCTCGGCTATGGCGTCTTTTAACGGTGCCGCCCATTGATCGAGCTCAGCTATCTGAACGGTGTGATCTTGGCTGCGGGTGACAATTTGTTTACGGTTCAATACGGCGGGTAGAGTTAACGGGCCTATGCCAACGGCCGGTGCTTTTCGGTTTTCGGGCGCTGTTTCAGAAATGTTCGGCGCGGTGCTTTCCAGGATATAAAAACGCGTAGGCGGTGTGCCGGCGCAGCCATTGATAACCAGACAAACGGCTATCAGCCAACTTAATTTCATTATCTGCATTTATTCCTCTTTTTTGCCGCGCACAAGCGCTTCAGGGTGTTGCTCAAGATAATCGGTGAGTTGCTTTAAAGAGCTGGCTGTTTCGGTTAGTTCCAGCAACAATTGCTCGATTTGATACTGTGTGGTGGAGCCTTTTTCGAATCCTTTAAGGATTTGTTGGGCCGAGGTTAAAGTACCGTCCAGTTGGTCGAAACTATGCTGGCCGGCTCTCAGGGTTGCCGTGGCGGCCAAGGAGGTAGCCTGTAGGCTGCTGAGCGTTTGATTAAGTTGACGACTGGTTTCTTCCAGCGGCAATTTGGAAATTTTATCCAGAATCACGTTAGCGGTATGGGTAAACTGGTCGAACGAACTCGCCATGGTCGGAAATTCGGGATACAGGTTGTGATATCGGCTATAGCTGATCTTGCTGTTGGGATAAAAATCCAAATCCACCAATAATTGGCCGGTTAACAAGCTGCCGGTCTGTAACTGGGCGCGCAAGCCTTTTTCAATCAGCTGGTTGATGAGTTCTTTGTCGTTGATATTGGCCTGATTATTGATTTTACGCAGGCGTTCGAGCTCAAGTTCGACGATAACCGGAACGCTGATTTCAGCGGTTTTTTCGTCAATTTCAAGCGTTATATCGGTAACTTTGCCAATCGGCAAGCCGCGTAACTGAACCGGAGCGCCAAGGTTTAAGCCGCGTAACGAACCACTAAAATGCATGACATACTTTAATGTTTTGGTATAGATTTTTTCAGTCGAGAGATCATAGTTGTCGTAAAGTTTAAAAGTCTCGTTTGCCGGCGCTGTATCGACCGTGGCGTCCTGTTCTGAGGTTCTAAAGGCAATGCCGCCGCTTAAAATCGAGATCAATGGCCCCGTTCTGACTTTAAGACCTTCTGAGCTGGCTGACAAATCAACGCCGCTGTTGATCCAGAAACGGGTATTTTTTCTGACAAATTGATCGTACGGCGCATTGATGAAAACGGTTAACAGAATAGTATTGCCTTGGTGCGAAAGTTGATGGCTGAGTACCTCACCGGCATTAATACCGTGAAAATAAATTTGCGTACCGGGATGCATGGAGCCCAGTTCGGTGGTTTCCAGAATAAATTGTTTACCATCGGTTGTGGTTTTCAACACCGGCGCCGATTTCATACCGATAAAATGCCGCTCGGGGTCACCGTCTCCCGGCGCAATCTCAATATAAGGCCCGGAAATCAAGGTGCCTAGGCCGGATACGCCAGCCAAACCGACTTCCGGCCTCACAACCCAAAACCGGGTATTTTTATTAAGAAAATTGTCGGCGCCGTTGTTCATTTGGGCACTGACGCTAATGGTTTTCCGGTCTTGGTTGATGGTAATGCTGGTTACTTTACCGATTTCAACATCAAGATATTTGATCTTTGTTTTGTCTATCTCCAGGCCTTCGGCGGTTGGAAACTCAATAGTGATTTCAGGGCCTTTGTCATGCACTGATTTAAATATCAGCCAGCCGCTGACCAGCACCGCCACTACCGGTAATAACCAAACTAAAGGCAGTTCGGCTCGTTTGCTTAACTCAGGCGCTTCGGACTGATAATTGTCGTTGAAATCATTCATAATCTTGATTATCCCAAAGCAAGCGGGGATCGAAACTTTTGGCGGCAAACATGGTAAATACCACCACCGCGGCAAAAGCCGTGGCGGCTGAACCGGCAATGACCTGGGCGACACCGCCCAGATCAACCAGCGAAACTAAAATTGAGATCATAAAAATATCCAGCATGGACCAGCGGCCAACGAAAAGAATGACCCGGTAAATCCGGGTCCACCTTCGGGCATGACCTTGCCATTGCAAGTGAACATAAAGTAGCAACAGTGCCAATCCCAGCATTTTCAAAAGCGGCACTAAAATGCTGGCAATCAATACCAAGGCGGCAATCGGCACCATATCGCTATTAGCCAGGGCAATAATACCGCCGATGATGGTATGGGGCTCGCCCACGCCAAATTTGGTGATGGTCATTATCGGGAACAAGTTGGCCGGAACATACAAGGCCAAGCTGCCGATCAATAAAGCCAGGGTTTTTTGTTGGCTGTGAGGAATCCGGCCGTGCAGGCGGCAGCCGCACAAGGGACAAAATCGGCGTTGGCGGGCTTGGCTTAAGGTCCCGCAATCATGGCACCGGATCAAACCTTGGCGGATGGCCGAGTTATTGATTTTGCTCATGGTTTAGTTGGGCAATTTGCCGCCAGAATAAAGGGTTGTCCAGATTACTGGCCAACATACCGGTGATCAGTAGTAAGGCAATAAAAGCACACAACCCCAAGCCAAAATGCAATTCAGCCATGGAGCTCAGTTTTACGCAGGCGACAATAATGCCTAAAGTGTACACTTCCAGCATGGCCCATTCGCCCAGGTGTTGCAACCAGCGTAACCAATTCGGCAGGGCGGGGTGAAAACGCCGGAAATAAAGATGCCCGCTAATGAGCAGTGACAGCACAATGTTTATTGCCGGAAATAACATGCTGGATAGAAAAACCAGCACGGCCAGTGCCCACATATTCTCGGCAAACAGTGCCGACACGCCCGACCATAACGTGCCGTCCTGATCCTTGCCAAGCAGTTTAATGCCCACCAGCGGCAGTAAGTTCGCGGGAAATAGTAAAATCAAGCCCGTCAGCGACAATGCTAATGTGCGCTCAATGCTGTTTTGTGTTGGCCTGTGCAGCAAACAACCGCAACGTGGACAATGCGCTTTTTCGCCTACTTCAGGCTGTCCTGCATGAATAAGTAAATCGCATTCGGGGCAGGCATCCAGTTGAATTTCATACATTGGGAGTCTAAATTTTAAGATTTACAGATTCGGCAACCTGTATTGATGGATATTGAGCGGGTTCAATGTTATATCAGTCCACAACCGCTAAGATAGCAAAAATCGAGAAAAATTACCTGTTACTTAACATTGACCAGTTTGGCAAAATTAAGTTTGAAAAACTGCGGGGATTAAAGCAATCAGATGCTTATAGACTTATTTTAGTAAATGCGGCGGGTGCTCGCGGTGCAATCATCTTTAGTCCGCAGTGTCGATTCTATGACCTAGAAATCTGAAGCAAAGTCGAAAGTTACCAGGAAACTAAAACAAAGCAAAAATCTGTCCTAAACTTTATTGCATGCCAAATTTAATTGCCGAGGTTTTTAGTTAATGACGTTGCGTGTTGGGATAGCCGGCTTGGGAAGAATTGGCCGCGGATTATTGAGAACGAATTACACACAAGCTAAAGCAGGCCGGTTTGATATTTGCGTTGTTTGCGATGTCATGCCGGTTGAGCATGTGGCGTATTTGATCGCCAATGACAGTACCTACGGCAATCCGCCGTTTTCTGTCGATTGCACTCAGGACGAGCTCGTTATAAACGGAAAAAAAATCCGTTATCTGCAAGTCGGCAGGCGGCGCAACCCTGTTGACGGCGCCGATTTAAATGTACTCAGGCATTTGTCGTTGGATGTATTCGTCGATGCGACCGGAACTGCCGCATTGGCTGATCTTCAGCGCTACATCGAACAAAACGCAGCACCGAAAGTGGTTTGTACGTCCAATATCGGTGGTGCCGATATTAGTCTGGTTTACGGGGTTAATCATAGGGATTACGATCCTGCCCGCCATCATATTATTACTGCCAGCACCTGCACCGGTAATGCCATGGTGCCGGTTGCCCATATTCTAGAACGCCATTTCGGTATTAATTTTGCCAGAATTATCACCATACATCCGGCTTTAGCCGACCAGCGGGTCTTGGACGGCTACCATGCCACTGCTCAATTGGGACGGTCTTATATGGCATCGGTCATCCCGGTGCCGACCAACGTAGCCAAATCGACTGCTTTGGTGCTTCCGGAGCTGGAAGGTAAGTTGGAGTCGTTGTCCTACCGGGTTCCCACCGCTATTGTGTCGATACTGGATGTCTCCGCCAGCCTTAAAACCTCGACATCGCGCGAGGAATGCGTCGCCTTGTTCGAAGAATATGCCCAAAATCAATTTAAAGGCATTATCCAGTGCGAATACGGGGCCTGGGGACAAGAGCGAGCCAGTATCGATTTTTCCGGCTCGGAATATTCGGCCATTCTCTTGATGAAGCACATTGTGGTGAACAGCGGCACACAACTGGGCTTGAGTATCATGCATGACAACGAACAAGCCTATTGTTGCAGGGCTTTGGACGTTCTAAATCTCATTAATCAAAGCAACTAAAAGCCTTTTTATTCCGACTTAATACCCGGTGTCAGGCCGGTGATCAAAATTTTCTTGGCCAAGCTCATGAACTAAATGGCCGATGGCAAAGTCAACTTCTGCAAATACAGCTTTAGCTGGACTTGCATCCTACTAATCTTATTTTTCCGAGTATTTTTACCTGGTAATCATTTGTCCTTATTGCTTTCAATGTTTTTTAAAAAAATTTAAAAAAGTTTGTAAGGATTTTCACGCAGCAACGACTAATTAGTTAATTCGGCAGGTAATTGCCTGCATGACCTGACATAAGCCGCATCAGGAATTTTTGCGGCTTGTGGCGCCTTGGCGCAAACGCTAGACCTTCCTGATGAAAAGGAAGTTTGCCGATGTCGGACAGGAAGTCCGCCTGCAAGCAATTCACATTATTAAATTAACCACATAGGAAAATAATTATGAAATCAACCAACACATCCGGATTATTATTAGCTACTGCTGTTGCCACTATGTTTGTTGCTGCCCCTGTTATGGCGGAAAAGCATGCAGGCGCCAAAGAAGCCAAAGTTCATTGCAGCGGCATAAACGAATGCAAAGGCCATTCTGAGTGCAAAACTGCTTCAAACGCTTGCAAAGGCCAAAACGAATGCAAAGGCAAAGGCATCGTCGCTACTACTGCTGAAGAATGTGAAGCCAAAGGCGGCAAAATCGAAAAATAAGCGGTTTTAATTACAAGACTAAAGAGGGGCGGTTTTTCCGCCCCTTTCTATTATCAACCCAAGAGGCATTTATGTCTGTGACTGAGAACCTTCCCTTTTTAGGTTATGGCTTAGGCCTTAGAAAAGATCATTATCTGACCATTATTGAGGAAAAGCCCGCTATCGATTGGTTTGAAATTATTACCGAAAACTATCTGGTCGAAGGCGGTAAGCCATTGTATTAT
>PERF01000015.1 GCA_002928495.1 Methylobacter sp.
TTTTGTTTAAGCCATCTGCCTAGCTTGCCGAGATTTTTTCTCAGGCGGTTGGCAAACATTTCCGCCTGGGCGCTTGAGTTTTCGGTTTGGCTGGCGGCTTGAGCGACATGGGCCAGGCGTTCGTCCTCGTTCTTGGCTTTGGGGATGAAAAATGCGGATTCTTCAATGCGCAGGCGTAGTAATTTGCATTCCAGAGCGCCGTTGTACAGTGTGATCGGTTTTTGCGAGCGTATGCCTAAGCGGAAGCCGAGTTCGGGGTTGCTGATGATGATGCCGGCTTGCCAGCCCGGAAAGTTTTGTTTTAAGGTGTGGCCGAAGCGTTTGTAGAGTTCGGCAATCTCGTTTTCGTCACCCAAGCGTTCACCATAAGGCGGATTGCAGATAACCAACCCCGGCTTCCAGCTTTCTGCCGGCTGAGTGTCGGCTATGTTACGGCGTTCAACGTGGATATAGCGGCTTAAGCCGGCGTTGGCAATATGTTGCAAGGCGGCGTTGACGGCATGGCGGTCCTGATCGAAACCCACGATCACCGGTAGCTGCAGCAAGCCCTGGGTTTTGCGTATTTCCGCTTCCGCAAGCAGTTTTGCCCAACAGACGGCATCGTGTTGTTTCCAGCGGGTAAAACCGAAATGCGACCTATTTAATCCCGGTGCATAATCGGCGGCAATCAGAGCGGCTTCTACCGGCAAGGTGCCGGAGCCGCACATAGGGTCTACTAGCGTGCCGCCGGATTTGGCAATCTCGGGCCAGCCGCTACGGAGCAGCATGGCAGCGGCCAGGTTTTCCTTGATCGGCGCTTTGACAGCGGTTTCCCGGTAATCGCGCCGGTGCAGGCTGGAACCGGAAAAATCAAGGCTCACCTGGGCATTATCGCCTTGCAAATGCACGTTGATATGAATATCCGGTTGTTCGGTATCAATGCTGGGCCGTTTTTGAAATTTGGCGCGCATTTGATCGACTACGGCGTCTTTGACCTTTAACGCGCCGAAATGAGTGTTGGTATAAACCTGCGAATTTTTTACCGTGAAGGTCACCGCCAAGCTGTTATCGGGCGTCATGTGCTCGAACCAGTTGATGTGCTTAATGCCGTTATACAAATCGTCCTGAGTTTTGACCGGAAACGTGGTCAGCACCAGCAAAATCCGGTTGGCAATCCGGCTCCACAAGCATGCGCGGTAGGCGGTTTCCAGCGTGCCGCTGAAGCTACAGCCGGCCAGGGTCGGTTTAATATTATCGGCGCCGAAGGTGTTAAGTTCTTCGGCCAATAGAGGTTCCATCGCCTTGGGGGTGGTGGCGAAAAAAGCGTAGATGGTCATGAGGGGATTCGGAGGCGGTGAGCCGCCTCCTTTCAGCAACGGCGTTATTGAACTTTGATCAGTTCAACGTCGAAAATCAAGGTGGCGTTGGGTGCAATCGGGCCGGCGCCATGTGCGCCGTAAGCCAGTTCGGAAGGGATAAAGAAGCGGTACTTAGCGCCTTCCTTCATTAGTTGTAAGCCTTCAGTCCAGCCGGGAATCACGCGGTTGAGCGGAAATGTGGCCGGTTGGTTGCGGCTGTAGGAGCTGTCGAATTCTTTGCCGTCGATAGTGGTGCCCTGGTAATGCACGGTCACATTGTCGGTAGCGGAGGGCGATTTGCCTTCGCCCGGAGTCAGCACTTCATACTGCAAGCCGGTAGCGGTGGTGACGATATTGGGTTTTTTGGCGTTATCCGCCAGAAAAGCCATGCCAGCTTGTTTGTTTTCTTCAGGGCTGGTGGCATTTGCAATCGAAAGCATAGTGATTCCTATAATGATAAGGGTTACAAATGATGCGGCTTGCACACGAAACTTGCTCACAGATTCTCCAGTTTTTGGTTACGAGAAGTTTTAGTTTAGCAAAAAATCCGTAGGAAGATTATTCCAATGTGCATTCGTTTAATTGCTTTTGAAATAATTGTCCGCGTTTTGCGACTTTGTCGGCAACTTTCAGCAGCCAGGGTTTTTGTAAGTGGCTTTTGCGCTGATAACCGCCATGGCCTTCATGATACGCCAAATACAGGTTTTTGGTATCGGTAACTGCAATGCCCAGTTGGTTATGGCTGACGGCACAATACCAGCCTATGAAATCGGCGGCATCGGCAAAGTCTTCGCGGTCTGCCGACCAGCGACCGGTTTGCTTTAGGTAATGTTCCCAGGTTTCGTTTTTGGCTTGGGCATAGCCGTAGGCGCTGCTGCTTCTAAACCAGGGGATCACACCCAACAGCCAGGGTCTTGCCGGCTCGGCATCGGCAACAAAACGCGATTCCTGGTGCATGATGGCCATTTGCACATGCACCGGGATTCCCCATTTACGGTAAGCGTGCCGGCTATCGCCCAGCCAGCCGTCTTTTTCCGTGAACGTGTCGCACAAGTTGTTGGCGTTGTGCGGTGGAGCGGTTATGCAGCCAGCCAAAGCCAGGATGGCGGCGCAGAGCAAAAGCTTTAAGCTTATTGGAGGAAACATAGAAAATTTCGGCAAAAATGTCTATGGATTCAGGTAAAGATAAATTATCCCACTATACTAGAATAGTTTTCATATTAAATACGGGTTATGGATCATGAATTCAATGATAGACCGGGCTTACGCAAAAATTTATCCACCCAGGGAGTGGTTTTTTTAGCCGGTCAGGAACGTCCGGTCACGGTGAGAAATTTATCGATAACCGGTGTATTAATTGAGCTTAACAACATTACCCGTGCGGGTGAGCATGATTCCAGCCAGGATTTATACGAGTTGGCGCTGGATGCCTTAAAAGTGGATATTTTTCTGCCCGACATGCGCATAGCCGGTGAAGCCGATGTGGTGAGGGTGGATATGGAAAACGATAAGGTGTTGCTGGCGTTGGAATTTAACAACATCAGCCACGATGTCGATAATTTGCTGTACAAGCGTAAAGTCTACCGCAAGAACATGTCGGTGCCCGGCAGCATTCTATTAGGCGGGCAATACCTGGATTTCGATACCGTCAATGTTTCGGTAGACGGCATCATGATCGAGCTTAAAGAAACCGTGCGCGTGGAGCCGGGGCTAGTGACGGTTTTTGAATTTCATGAACTGGACTTGCAAGGCGAAGCCAGAATAATATGGGTAGATGTTTTGGCTACCGGTCAAATGCTGATGGGTATGCAATATGTGCACATGGAAAAAACCGTGATCCCCGATGTGCCGCAATTCGAGCGTATCGATGTAAGCCCGGCCTAAGCCGCTATTAGTTTCTGATGTTTGGTTTTATTGCGGGTTTGCCAAAATTGCTCGGCCAGTTGCTGAGCCTGCTCTTGGCTGTCCGCCTTACCCAGTAATTTAAGTGCCACGGCGGCGGTGCCGGTAATCGAAGCCAAGGCGAAATCGTCTTCCATTTGACCCTGCCAGATCAAGGGTAGGTGTTCAGGTTCCAGGGTTTCCGGTTTCACGTGGCGTAGCTTGAATAAAGCCGGCCAGTTTTCGTCGGATAGCTCACCCAGATGCACGCTTTGCACCAAACAATCCATATCCGGGTTGCGCTCGGTCTCGCCGCCTTCGCCTTTTAATACCGCCATATGCGGCTGTTCCAACAGAGCTGCCGCCAACTGGTGCACTGGGCGGTAACCGGGATGAAAAATACCTTGTATGCTGTATTGAGCATTAAACGGGTTAAGCAGCCTGACCAGCGTATGCACCGGCGAGCGCAGCCCCAATACGGGCCTTAGCTCGATAATATCATTCAGTTTTGGGCAAAATTGCTCCAGCGAGAGATAGCTGAAGTTGCGCTCTTCAATTTGGCGCATGGCTTCGCCGGTGCTTTGGGCGGGAGTGATGCCCAGATAAGCCAATGCCTCCTGGGTGTAGAAGCGGCCGGCGGAGTGGCCGCTGGCGCCATGCATGAAAACTTTAATGCCGTGGTCGGCCAGTAACAAGGCGGATAGCAGGAACCAGGGTAAATGCCTGCGTTTGCCGGCATAAGTTGACCAGTCCAGATCCACATGCACCCGATTTTCCGCCAATCCCACTGCATCGCGCACGGCTTTGACAAAGCCGGCCAACTCTTCCGGGCTTTCTTCTTTAACGCGCATCAGCATCATAAACGCGCCCAACTGTTCCGGTTTGACTTCACCCGCCATAATCATGGCCATGGCTTGGTAGGCTTCTTCCTGAGTCAACGGTCTTGAGCCTTTTTTGCCTTTGCCTAAAATACGAATGTAAGGCGCGAAAGGATGTTCGGGTATTGGCGTGGCTTCGTGGTGGCTAAAGGTCATACAAGGTAAACCGGAAGTAATGGTCCAGCAGCAATGCCGCGAACACCAGCGATAAATAGATGATGGAAAACCAAAAGGTTTTCATGGCAGTGGCGTCGTCTTTTTTGCGCATCATGATGACGGCCTGATATATAAATTTAAAGCTTAGCGGCAAAGCTACCAGCAAGTATAAAAGTCCGGTCATGCCGGTGAGGTAAGGCAGTAGCGTGACCAACAGCAACAGCACGGTATACAAAAGAATGTGCAAACGCGTAAATTCGGTGCCGTGCGTCACCGGTAGCATGGGGATGGCAGCTTTGGCGTATTCATTGCGGCGGGCTATGGCCAGCGCCCAGAAATGCGGCGGGGTCCAGACGAAGATAATCAAAAACAGCAGCAAGGCGTAAGGATGCACTTGATTTGTCATCGCGCACCAGCCAAGCAGCGGCGGCGCCGCGCCTGCCGCGCCGCCGATGACGATGTTTTGCGGCGTCATGCGTTTAAGATAAACCGTGTAGATGATGGCATAGCCGATTAAGGAGAAAAAGGTCAACGTTGCCGTCAACAGATTGACCATAATAATCAGCACAGCCATGGATAGCGCCGCCAGCACTGCGGCAAAAACCAGCACATTGCTGGCTTCAATGCTGCCTTTGGGTAGTGGCCGGTGCTTGGTGCGAGCCATTTCGGCATCGGCTTTCTGATCAATGTAATGGTTGATGGCCGCTGCCGAGGCAGACGCCAGGGCGATACCTATGGTACTGTAGACCAATAGGCCAAGCGGCGGCATGCCGGGCACGGAGAGCAGCATGCCGACAACGGCGGTGAACAAAATCAGGGCAACCACTCTGGGCTTGCACAGCTCCAGATAGTCTTTCCAAACGGGCGTGGCCGTAGCGGTGCTCATGGCTTAACAAATTCCAACTTCATCATGATCGTATAGAATACTGTGAACTATTGATTAATGAAATAGTCGCAAGCGCCGTTACCCATTAATAAAGAGGGAGATATGAAATACACACTCTTGGCGGCCGCATTGCTTGGTTTGCCTTCGTTACAGGCACACGCGGAAGCTAAAGTTTCCGAGCACATGCTGGCCAATGGTCTGAAAGTTCTGGTGAAAGAAGACCACCGTTCACCGGTGGCGGTTTCCCAGGTATGGTACAAAGTCGGTTCCAGTTACGAGCCCGGCGGCATTACCGGCATTTCGCACATGCTGGAGCACATGATGTTCAAAGGTACCGATAAGCACCCGCCGGGAGTTTTCCAGGATCATAGCCGAAAACGGCGGCGACGAGAATGCTTTTACCGGTCGTGACTATACCGCGTATTTTCAAACCATGGACAAATCCCGGCTGGAAGTCAGCTTCGAACTTGAAGCCGACCGCATGCGCAATTTGCATCTGTTACCCGAGGAACTTAAAAAAGAACTGCAAGTGGTAACCGAAGAACGCCGCATGCGCACCGAGGATAAACCCCGTGCCAAGCTTGAAGAATACAGTCTGGCCATGACTTATTCCAACAGCCCTTACCGTAACCCGGTAATCGGTTGGCCTGCCGATATTGCCAGCTACACGGTCGAAGACCTGCAAGCCTGGTACCAGCGCTGGTACGCACCCAATAACGCGACTTTAGTGGTGGTCGGCGATGTCGAGCCGAAAGCGGTTTTCGAGCTGGCGGAAAAATACTTCGCCGGGTTAAAACCCAGCACCATCGAACCTTTAAAACCGCAGACCGAAGTCGAACAAGTCGGCTTGCGGCAAATGACCGTCAAACTGCCGGCCAAACTGCCGTACCTGATGATGGCGTATAAAGTGCCGACGCTGAAGACCGCCGAAGACGAGAAAGAAGCTTACGCGCTGGAAGTTTTGGCCGGGGTTTTGGACGGCGGCGGCAGTGCCCGTTTATCCAAAGAGCTGGTGCGCGGTAAACAAATTGCGGTATCCGCCGGCGCATCCTACGACATGGTTGCCCGCTTGACTGAATTGTTTGTGCTGGAAGGCACGCCCGCCGACGGCAAATCAGTGTTAGATGTGCAAAAAGCCTTAAAGGCTCAGGTTGAACGTTTGCAAAAAGAACTGATCACCCCCGAGGAACTGGCCAAAATCAAAGCGCAAGTGTTGGCCGGCGCGGTTTATGAGCGCGATTCCATGTTTTATCAGGCCATGCAGCTGGGCATGATGGAAACTGTGGGCATAGGCTGGAAAAAAGTCGAGGAATACGTGGACAAGGTCGGCCAGGTGACGGCTGAGCAGGTGCAAGCGGTAGCCCGTAAATATCTGATCGACGACCATTTAAGCATCGCTTATTTGGAGCCACAAGCCATCAGCACCAAAACCGTCAATGACGGCGGCCAAACCGGACAAGGAGAAATCAACCATGCGCGTTAGTTTGTTAGGACTCATTTTTCTGGTGCTAAGCCAGCCGGTCTGGGCGGCGGCGAAAATAGAACATTGGCAGACTGCGCACGGCAGCCGCGTGTACTTTGTGCGCACCGAAGGCTTGCCTTTAGTGGATATTGAAGTGGCTTTCGATGCCGGCAGCGCGCGCGACGGCAAGCAGTTCGGCTTGTCCGCGTTAACCTCAGGGATGCTCGATACCGGCGCCGGCAGCTGGAATGCCGATGACATTGCGCAACGTTTCGAAAGCGTGGGCGCCAGCATGAGCACCGGCATATCTCAGGATATTGCCTGGTTGTCGTTGCGTACATTGACGCAGAAACCCATGTTGGACACAGCCCTGGAAACGTTGCAAACGATATTGGCCAAGCCGCGCTTTGCCGAAGAGGATTTCAAACGCGAAAAAAGCCGTACCTTGTCAGGCATCAAACAACGCGAGGAATCGCCGGGCCAGCTGGCCAATATTGCGTTTTACCGCGCGTTGTACGGCGACCATCCCTACGGCCATCCGGCTTCGGGCGTTAAAGAAACCGTCCAGCCGTTAAAAACCGAGGATTTGCGCCGGTTTTACAAAAGCTATTACGTTGCCGCCAATGCCGTAGTCGCCATTGTCGGCGATGTAACGCGCGAGCAAGCCGAAAAAATCGCCGAGCAGCTGCTGGGCGGTGTGCCGGCCGGGCAAAAACCCGAGTCTATACCTGAGGTGGCGATGCCTGCCAAAGCTGTAGCACAGGATATTCAATTTCCATCTTCGCAAACCCATGTTTTGGCCGGCGTGCCCGGTACTTATCGGGGCGATAAGGATTATTTCAGCCTGTATGTGGGTAACCACATCCTGGGCGGTAGCGGGCTGGTATCCAAATTGTTCGAAGAAGTACGCGAAAAACGCGGACTGGCATACAGCGCGTCCAGCTCGTTGTCGCCCATGTTACGCAAAGGCCCGTTTGTGGTAGGTTTGCAGACCCGAAACGATCAAACTCGGGAAGCCTTACAAGTGATGAATACCACGGTGAGCGAATTTGCCGGCAACGGCCCAGCGAAGCTGAATTAACCGCCGCCAAGAAAAATATCACCGGCGGTTTTGCCATGCGCTTCGATACCAACAAGGAATTGCTGAACTATGTGGCGGTCATCGGTTTTTACGGCTTGCCGCTGGATTACCTGGATACTTTTCAGCACAACATCGAGCAAGTCACGGTGGATTCCATTAAGCAGGCATTCAAAGATCGCATCGATCTTAATGTATTGCAAACTGTCACCGTCGGCGGCGAAGGCGCCCGTGCAAAATAAACTCAGGATTATCGGCGGCGTCTGGCGCAGCCGGCAGCTTCGGTTTACCGAAGTGCCGGGCCTCAGGCCTACGCCGGGTAGAGTCAGGGAGACCTTGTTTAACTGGCTGCAAATGGATATAACCGGGAAAAACTGCCTGGATTTATATGCCGGTAGCGGCGCCCTGGGGTTTGAGGCGGCTTCCCGCGGCGCCCAATCGGTCATCCAGGTGGAAGCCAACGCCCAGGCCTGCCGTAGTTTGCATGAAAATCGGCAGGCTTTGTCGGCCACGCAAATCCGCATTGTGCAAATGGATGTCATGCAGTTTCTGGCCGGTGACGCGCAAGCCTATGATATTGTTTTTTTGGATCCGCCGTTCGGTCAAAATCTGGTGCCGCAAACCTGTTTGTGGCTGGAGCAAAAAGGCTGGCTGTCGCCGTATTCCAAAATTTACCTGGAAACCGAACGCCAGTTTGACCCGGCGGGAATTCCGGTCGGCTGGCAGTGTCTTAAAAGCAAAACCGCCGGCGAGGTTGCTTATCATTTGTTTCAGCGCAATGTTTTCAATGAGTAAAGGTAAGCGGCTGCTAAATTTTTTCAATAACTTGTCTTGATATAAAATGACGTTTTTAGCCAAAATCAAGTTATGAAAATCACAGCGATTTATCCCGGCACGTTCGACCCGATCACCAACGGCCATCTGGATCTGGTCAGCCGGGCGGCCCGGTTTTACGACCGCATCATTGTCGCGGTGGCGTTGAACAAAGGTAAATCGCCGTTGTTTTCCCTGTCCGAACGGGTGGCAATGGTGGGTGCGGTCATCAGCGGTTTGGATAATGTAGAAGCCATAGGTTTCGATAATCTATTGGTGGAGTTCGCCCGCCAACAAGACGTACATGTTATTTTGCGCGGCTTGCGCGCGGTTTCCGATTTTGAATACGAGTTTCAGTTGGCCAGCATGAACCGCAGGCTGGCACCGGAGATTGAAACCGTGTTTTTGACCCCGGCCGAACAATACGAATTCATTTCATCGAGCATGATCCGGGAAATTGCTCGTTTACAAGGTGATGTATCGAGTTTTGTGCCCGAAATCGTGAATCAACGGTTAATCAAAAAATTTGAAGGAAGCTGATTATGTCGCTCATTATCGAACAAGATTGTATCAATTGCGATGTCTGCGAGCCGGAATGCCCCAACGGCGCCATCTCGCAAGGTGAAAGTATCTACGAAATCAATCCGGACTTGTGCACCGAGTGCGTAGGTCACCATGACTTGCCGCAATGCGTGGAAGTGTGTCCGGTGGATTGCATTAGCAAAGACCCGAGCCATGTAGAAGACAAGACTAGCCTTTATCAAAAATACCTGAAGCTCACCCAGCTTTAGTCAACCTTTTTTTAAACCGAGTGTTCCAACCCCGGAGACGCCAATGAAACGTTTGTTCCTGTTGATAATGTTTGTTTTCAGCCCTTTCAGTGAAGCGGCGCTGCACGAGGAGATTGTTGAATACAAGGCGGCGGACACAGCGCTGACCGGTTATCTGGTGTGGGACGACAGCAAAGGCGCAAAGCAACCCGGCGTATTGGTGGTGCATGAATGGTGGGGGTTGAACGACTACGCCCGCCAGCGTGCCCGAATGTTGGCCGAATTGGGTTATACCGCGCTGGCGGTGGATATGTACGGTAGCGGCAAAACCACCGAGCATGCCAGCGAAGCCTCCGGTTTTGTTAAAACGATACAAGAGCGCGCCGGGGCGTCAAAAGAGCGGTTTCTGGCCGCCAAAGCGGTTTTGGAAAAACAAGCCACGGTGGAACCCGGAAAAATCGCGGCTATAGGCTATTGTTTCGGTGGTTCAACCGTGTTGAATATGGCGCGGACCGGAGTGGATTTGGCGGCCGTGGTCAGCTTTCACGGCAATTTGGCGACCCAAACCCCGGCCGGGCCGGGATCTGTCAAGGCCAAAGTTTTAGTGCTCAGCGGCGCTGACGACGATTTCATCACCCCGGAGAGCGTTGCCGATTTTAACCAGGAAATGACTGCTGCCGGTGCCGACTACCGTTTTATCGATTATCCGGGCGCCAAGCATGGCTTCACCAATCCGGATGCCGACCGGCTGGGGAAAGCCAATAACATACCGATTGCTTATCAGGCCAAGGCTGATCACGACTCCTGGCTTGCCATGCAGGAACTGTTCAAACAGGTTTTTGGCCGGTAATAAAATACCGTTTTTCGGCTTTTAAGTAGTTGATAGTTGCCGTTGGCCGGTGCGTACAGCCACGGCGGTTATTTGCATCCACTGTAGATTGATATGTCTTTTACCTCGCAAGCCGGAAAGCCGGCTGCCGGCCGTAAATTTTGGGTTTTTGTTGCGGTTGCGGTTTTACTCGCCGGTGTTGGCTTGGCGGTATGGCAGTCAATCATTCATGCTGCCGGAGAGCCTGCGGCCCGGACCGCGCAAGTAATACCCTCGCTTACGGTCAGCAAAACCCAACCGCACCGGCAGCAATGGCCTGCGGTTATTGAAGCCTCCGGTGCGATTGCGCCTTGGCAGGAGGCGGTGATAGGCGCGCCAATTTCCGGATTGCGGTTAATCGAAGTGCGAGCCAATGTTGGCGACAAGGTCAAACGCGATCAATTGCTCGCGCGATTTGACGCCGGTTTGCTGCATGCGGAAGAGGCTCAGCTGATGGCCAATCTAGTTGAAGCCGAAGCCACTGCCAGGCAGGCGCAAACCAATCGCTACAGGGTGCTCAAATTAAAAGGCGTAGGCAGTTTAAGCGAACAAGATCTTCTGCAATACGTCACCCAGGCTGAGTCTGCGCGGGCTAGAGCCAATGCTATCAGAGCCCAGGTAGCCGCCAAGCAGTTGCAGCTTAATTACACCCAGGTGAAAGCGCCGGACAGCGGCGTGATCAGCTCGCGGGAAGCAACACTGGGAGCGGTAGCTATCAGCGGCCAGGAATTATTCCGGTTGATCCGGCAAAATCGTCTGGAATGGCGCGGCGAGTTAACGGCTTCGCAGCTTTCGCAAATTCAGCCCGGACAAAGCATTCAACTGTCACTGCCAGACGGCAGTCAGGCCAACGCCACGCTACGGCAGACGGCGCCGGCCATGAACGAGCAATCAAGGCTGGGGCTGGTTTACGCCGATATCGAAAACAATAGCAATGTGCGGGCCGGCATGTATGCCACCGGCCGCATCGTGCTGGCCAGCACAGCGGCATTGGTGTTGCCTGCGGCCAGCGTCATTATTCGTGACGGGCGTAGTTATGTGGTCAAGCTGAACACTAGCGATGAAGTCACCGCGGTCAGTTTGCAGGCGGTTAGCACCGGCCGCCGGGAACACGGTGAAGTGGAGATAACGCAAGGATTGGCCGCTGTCGATTGGGTCGTTGTCCAAGGCGCAGGTTTTCTTAACGATGGCGACTGGGTGCGGGTTTCTGCCGGTGGCTAGGTTTTGGGAAGGCTGAGTATGAATATCTCCACTTGGTCAATCCTGAATCCCATTCCGATTTTTCTGTTGTTTTTTCTGCTGACCCTGGCCGGCATACGCGGCTTTCAGCAATTGCCCATTCAGAGTTTGCCGGACCTGGATTTGCCTAGCGTTAATATCCGCCTGGCACTACCCGGCGCCGCGCCGTCCCAGCTGGAAACCGAAGTGGCGCGCAAGGTGGAGGATTCGGTCGCCACCTTGTCCGGCATCAAACATATCCGCACTTCGATTACCGACGGTTTGGTGGTGATTAGTGCCGAATTCGTGCTGGAGAAGCAACTGTCGGACGCCTTGATCGAAACCAAAGATGCCTTGGATCGGGTGCGCGCCGATTTGCCCAACAATCTGGAGCCGCCAACCGTGAGCGCGGTCATTGTCGGCGGGGTGCCGACAGTCACTTATGCGGTCTCGTCAACCAAACTTGATGAAGAGGCGTTGTCCTGGTATATCGACAACACACTCAGTAAAACCTTGTCCGGCGATCCGGGAATCGGCCGCTTCGAGCGTTTGGGCGGTGTGCAGCGTGAAGTGCTGATCGAAGTCGATCCGGTTCGGCTGGCGTCGCTCAATGTCACGGCAACCGATGTTTCCAAGGCGTTGCGCCGGGTTCAGCAGGAATCGTCGGGCGGGCGCGGCAATTTGGGTTTAAAAGAGCAGTCGGTTCGCACGCTGGCAACGGTGCGGACGGCAGCCGATCTCGACAGCCTGCCGGTTGCCGCCGGTAACGGCCAGGACGTGCGCTTGGATCAAATCGCCAGCGTCCGTGATGTTCCCGCCGAACGCAGCCAGATTGCCACATTGGACGGCAAGCCGGCAATTGCGTTTAATATTTTCCGCGCGAAAGGCTTCGATGAAACGCGGGTTGCGGAAAATGTCAGCCAAGCCCTGGCAAAACTTCAGCAAGCCGATCCCAGCTTGAGCTTTACCTTGGTGTCCGGCTCAGTCGCTTATGCCCACGAACAATACCGTGGCTCCATGACCATGTTGTACGAAGGCTCAATATTAGCGGTGCTGGTGGTTTGGTGGTTTCTTAGGGATTGGCGCGCCACGCTGGTTTCGGCTTCGGCATTGCCGCTGTCTATTCTGCCGGCTTTCGCAGTCATGCACTGGCTGGGTTTTTCCTTGAATATGCTGACTTTGCTGGCGCTGGCCATCGTTGTAGGCATACTGGTGGACGATGCCATCGTTGAAATCGAAAATATCGAACGCCATGCCAAAACCGGCAAATCCATACGGCAGGCGGCGATAGATGCGGTCGAGGAAATCGGGCTCGCGGTTATCGCCACGACCATGACACTGGTGGCGGTATTTATGCCTACCGCCCTGATGAGCGGCATTCCCGGCCTGTTCTTCCGGCAATTCGGCTGGACCGCCGTGGTGGCGGTGCTGGCGTCGTTGCTGGTGGCGCGCATGTTGACGCCGATGCTGGCAGTGGCCTGGTTAAGCGCAAGGCCGCATAACGCCGAACCGGATAACCGACTGATGCAATGGTATCTCCAAGTGGTGACCTGGACTTTGTCTCACCGTATTGGCGTAGTGCTATTCTCGGTGCTGTTCTTTATCGGCTCCTGCGCCTTGTTGCCGCTACTACCCAAAGGCTTTGTGCCGCCGGCCGATCGGGGTTATTCCTCGATTAGTTTTCAACTACCGCCCGGGAGTGCTTTGCCGGATGCCGTGCAAGTTGCCGAGGCTATGCAAGCCGAACTCCGCGATATTCCAGGCATAGCGCACCGGTTGGTTACTATCGGTAACAACCAGGTAATCGGCGGCGGCTTGACGCAAGCCGGCGAAGTCCGCAAGGGTACCTTGATTTTGTCGTTGCAGGAACGCGCTAAGCGCCCGCCGCAGGCTGAAATCGAGCAAGCCGTACGCAAGGCCTTACAGAAAGTCCCCGGCGCACGTTTTACCATCGGCGTGGGTGCACCGGGTGAAAAGCTGACGTTGATTTTATCCAGCGATAATGTAGCGGCATTGAAGGCAGCGGCGCGGAATTTGGAGCGCGAGTTGCGCGGCATGGGCGTGCTGGGAAATATTAATTCCACCGCCAGCCTGGAGCGCCCGGAGATAGTTATCCGGCCCGACTGGCAACGGGCCGCCGAGCTGGGCGTCACTGCCGAGCTGATTGGAGAGACGATGCGTATTGCCACTACCGGCGATTTTGACACGCAACTGGCCAAACTCAATCTGGACAACCGCCAGCTCAATATCCGCGTGCGCATGCCGGAACAAGACCGGCAAAACCTGGACATATTGGGCAATTTGCGGGTACGCACCACCAACGGTCTGGTGCCGCTGGCCAGTATTGCCGGGTTATCGCTGGAAAGCAGCCCGCTGCAAATCGACCGCTTCGACCGGCACCGTTACGTTACCGTTAACGCCGAACTGGGTGGACTGCCGTTAGGCAAAATGCTGGCCGCCGCCAAGGCGCTGCCGGCGGTACAAAATCTGCCATCCAGCGTCAAGTTGATTCACACCGGCGATGCCGAAATCATGAATGAACTGGCGGCTAATTTCGCCTTGGCCATGTTGACCGGATTGCTGTGCGTATTTTGTGTTTTGGTGCTGTTGTTTAAGGACTTTTTCCATCCTCTGACGATTTTATCGGCCATTCCCCTGTCTCTAGGCGGCGCTTTTGTGCTGATGTTGATGACTCAAAGTGAGCTTAACCTGCCTTCCATGATCGGTTTTGTCATGTTGATGGGGATAGTCACCAAGAATTCTATCCTGCTGGTCGAGTACGCCTTGGTCGGCATGAACGAGAGGCAGATGTCTCGGCATGATGCCTTAATCGATGCTTGCCGCAAACGTGCGCGACCAATTTTGATGACCACGCTGGCCATGATTGCCGGCATGCTGCCGATAGCCTTGGGCTTGGGCGCCGATGCCGGTTTCCGCCAACCGATGGCGATTGCCGTGGTGGGCGGCTTGGTGAGCTCTACGTTTTTGAGTCTGGTGGTCGTGCCGGTCACATTTACCTATGTTGACGGTATCCGGCGGCGTTGGCAAACACTTTGGAAATCCGGCAAGCCTGCAAGTGAACTGACCACTGCCGAGCTGGAATAGTCCATGATAGGATTGAACTTGCAGGACAAATGCGGTATATACCGTTTCATCATACCTTCAACCATTAAGAATCGTTATGGCCGGACAATCGTTGCAAGATCAATTGTTAAAATCGGGTTTGGTCACTTCCGCTCAGGTCAAAACCGTTAAAACGGATAAACATAAACAGGTTCAACAGCAGCGCAAAAATAAAATCGCGGCGCAGGACGAGGCCAAGCAGTTAGCGCAACAGGCCAAGGCGGAACAAGCGGAAAAAGACCGCTTGTTAAACCAACAACGGCATCAGGAAGAGCAGCAAAAACAACTGGTTGTGCAAATTAAACAGCTGGTGGAAGCCAACCGCTTGGCGCAGGCTACCGATGGCGAAGCCTATCATTTTGCCGATCGCGGTAAAATCAAAACACTTTACGTCAGCTCAAACGTGCGTGCCCAACTGGTAGCCGGGCAGGTCAATGTGGTCAGGGTGGGGCAAAGCTATGAACTGGTCCCGGCGCAGGTTGCCGAAAAAATCCGGCAGAAAGACCCGGTTTGGGTTATCGATAATCCTGCTTCTTCAGCGGGTGAGGAGGGTTCGGAATATGCCGGTTACCAAGTTCCGGATGATTTAATCTGGTAAGCCCGGAAATTTTTTAGCCTAGGCAGCAGCGATTGCGGCCTTGTTGTTTGGCCTGGTAAAGCGCTTGATCGGCGCGCTCAAACACCGAATCAGCATCATCTTCGGCAGTAAATTCGGCGATACCGCAAGAAATGGTAATGGGTATGGCAGTGCCGCCGGCATTGAATTTGGTGCGTTCTATAACGATGCGCAGCTGGTCGGCAATTTTAAATGCTTGGTTCTTGTTGGTATTGGGCAGCAGGATAACAAATTCTTCTCCCCCGATACGGGCAGGAAAGTCGTACTTTCTACAATGCTGGGATAGTTGTTTGGCAATAATAGCCAGCGTCCGGTCACCTGATTTGTGGCCGAAATTGTCGTTAATGGATTTGAAAAAATCGATGTCGATGACAACTAACGATAATGGCGACCCGTTGCGCTGCATGCGTGAAAACTCGCGAGTCAACTGCTCTTGATAAGCCAGCCGGTTTGGTAAACCGGTTAAAGTATCGCGCATGGCCAAAGATTCCGCCATTTGCAATTTTGATTTTAATTCGGCCGATTCAGTTTCCATGGACTGCAATTTGGTGTTCATCACATCCAATTGCTGTTGCCACTGTTGGCGCTGCAAGCTTTCGTTTTGATTTTGTTGGGCAATTTCTTGGGTAATTTCAGTTAACTTCACGTTGATGATGGCCTTTAGCGGTTCCAGTTTGGTGGCTTGGCTGGAGTGAAGTTGAAGTTGCTTCATCTGATCTGAAATCGATTGATCGTGTTTTTCCCGGTTTAGAGAGGCTTCTAACACGGCTGACCGGGCGCCGGTGAGCGTGCTGCCCAGGTCAATAAGTCGGTCGGTTAGCTGGGCCAAAAAGCGGTCGATTTCCTGTTGCTCTTGTTCAAGATGCTGCTTGATGTTAAGAATTAAGGCAATCACATCATCCAGCAGGTTTTCCAATAGCGGGGTTGGCTTCGAGGTATTGAGTTTTTGTTTTAATTCAAGGGCTTGTTCGGAAAATAGCTCAGGGATCTCGATGTTTTCCATGAGCCTGAGCAATTGTGCGGCGATGACTTCGCATTCAATATAGTCTTCATACGCTTCCTGCGCTTCGCGTGTGCCGCTTTCAGCATTCTGCACCGGCAGTTGAAACGGCCCCATGGCCTCAAATAAGGCATTTAAAAATGCTTTGCCGTTGTAAAACGTATTATTCTGCAGTTGGGACCGTAAATCCGCCAGGTTTAAGGTTTGCGGCGAGTTTACATAAAGCCGCTCCAGAAAATCGAAAACCAAAGCGCAATCAATAGGCTGTGGCCGGTCTTCCGTGTCGGAGATTCTGGCCAGCGTATTGGTCAGGTTGTTCAGCTCGGCCTGCAGTTTTTTATCATTAACGCCGTCTCTTAAGCTGTCGCGCAAAGCCAGCATGTGGTTATCGATGTGAGGATCGAATCCGGATGCGGTAATCGAGAGCTTTACAATCACTTTGCACAGCAGAGCTTGCTTTTCCTCAAGTTCATTTATCGACTTATCGTGGCGGTCGAACAGAGTCGTGTATTTAGTGCGCCAGTAGTTGTCTTCGTGTTGAGATTCCGGCTCGTCGTGCTTGGGTGTGCTCATAGTGCTTGTTGTTTCGGCGTTTGGTTAAAGCTTTAGTGGCCAGTGCTTTCCTGTTTGATGAGTTTATCCATGACTTCAATGATTTTTTCCGGGCTGCCTGCCAGCGGGCCGTTGGTTTTATATTTGCCATTGATAATCACGGCAGGTACTCCGGTTATGCCGTAGCGGGCAGGCATGGCTTGGGCCTGGCGCATTTTGGCGTCTACCGCGAATGAATTGAAAGCAGTGCGGAAATCCTGTTCCTTGACGCCGTGCTCGACAAAAAACTTGGCAAGTTGGTCTTCGCTGTCGAGTTTTTGCTTTTTACTCTGTACCACCTCAAAAAAATCATGATTAATTTTGTCGACCACGCCCAGTGTCTCGGCCGTAAAATAAGCTTTGGCGTGTTTGCCCCATAACTCGTTGAAAATAGTCGGCTGGCGGACAAAATCGACATTGGCGGGTTTGTTTTTAAGCCATTTTTCCATGTAGGGCTCCAAGGCATAGCAATGCGGGCAACCGTACCAGAAGAATTCTATGACCTCAATTTTCGCTGGGTCGCGTGTCGGCTGGGCCGGCGATAATGCTTCATAGCCGGTGGATTCCGCTCTTACCAACGCCGCGCACATCATTAAGGCGAGTAATAAAACGTTACGGATGCGTTTTTTTAACATGACAATCTCCTTTTTGTTATTTCAGGCTTTAAGCGGTTTTGAAAAAAACCGGGTGGCGGGCCGTATAACCATAAAAGCATAGTTATTAACCCGAAAAATGCAATTACGGCCAGTATGAAAGCCGGTTGCATCAGGTTTTGGCCAGCCTGCCGGGATCAGCAGGCTGCGTGTGTGACCTTATTTCATGACGGAAATTCTATAAGCGACGGCTTTTATTTCTTCGTCAGTCATTTTCTTGGCAATCATGTGCATCATGTTGTCCGGGTTCATCGCGCGCGCGCCGGATTTAAAATCGTTGAGGGTTTTAATCAGGTAGTCGCGTGCTGGGAGTGCACAACTGGAAAAGCAGCGGGTTTGTTGCCTTCGCCGTGCGGGCCGTGGCAAGCGATACAGGCCGACACTTCCCGGGTTAAATCGCCGTTGCGGTACAAGTCGCTGCCTTGGGCGATAAGTTCTTCCACGGTTTTGGCGGTGTTCGGCGAATTATCTTCGTTATCTTCATCGTCGTCATTGGCCGGTAGTACCGGCATGTCGTTACGGGAAATTTTTTGCGCCGCGTAAAATGCAGCCAAATCGGCGATGTCATCATCCGATAAAGCTTTGGCCATGGATGACATCATGGCATCCTTGCGCTTACCGGCCTTAAATGCCAGAAGCTGATTGACCAGATACGAGGCATGCTGCTGGGCTAGCTTGGGAAAAGTGGTGCTTTCGCTGTTGCCGTCAGCGCCGTGGCAACCCGAGCAGGAAGCGGATTTTTCTTTTCCGGCGTGAATATCGCCTGCTGCGTGTAAAATAGTGTTAACACTGGTTAAGGCTATGGCAGCGGTGAGCACCAGTAATTTTTTTTTCATCAAATTCCCCTTTGGAGTTTAAGCCACCCAGGTGGCAACTTTATTTAATAGCTACCGGCTGTCGGTGGCCGAATTTTACTCCAACTTGGGCTATGAAGCGAGACGGCATGAATCCCATTTACTTCCAGGCAAAATTTTTAAGCAGCGCTGCCGATCTTGGCGGCGCACCCTCTGACGAAGGCTTGGAGATAGCTTTTGCAGGGCGTTCCAATGCCGGTAAATCCAGCGCCATTAACACTATCACCCGACAAAAAAATCTGGCCAGGACCAGTAAAACTCCCGGGCGCACGCAATTATTGAATTTTTTTTCCGTGAGCGGGCCATTGCGCTTAGTGGATCTGCCGGGCTACGGTTATGCGCAAGTACCGGCGGAGGTCAAAAAGCAATGGCATGCCATGATGGAGCGTTATTTAACCGGGCGTGAATCGCTATGCGGCATTGTATTGGTGATGGATGCACGCCGCCCGTTGACCGATTTCGATTGGCAGATGCTGGAATGGGGGGGGCACAATGGCCTGCCGATGCACATTTTGCTGACTAAAGCCGATAAACTGCCGGATAGTATTGCCGCAAAAACGCTTGCTTCGGTGCAAGAGGCGTTGGATCACAGCGGATTTCCCTATAGCTTGCAATTGTTTTCGGCGTTAAAGAAAAAAGGCGTGGAAGAGGCCCATCAGGCATTAGACCTTTTGTTTGCGGCTGTCGGGGCTGGCGGTGATAACCCGTAGCATATGCCGACGGGCAATAAAAAAGCCCCAAAAGCGTTTGCCTTTGGGGCCGAGGGGATCAGCAAATGACAAAAAAGGGGGGAAATTGTCAAGCTGATTGTGATGCTTCCTGGCATACACGAGTTTAAGATAAATGCACGAATGGAAAGTTCAAATTAAATTTTTTGTGATAAAAAATTTTTCCGGCGCGCTAACCTTGCAGCGGACAGGAAAAATGGTTGATCCCAGCGGTTGAAAAAATCTCGTGGGAAAGACTCAGTTTTTATTGAATAATCCGGTAAATTTACCGGCCAGCTAAACTTAAATTAAGGCGTGCACATGCGTTCGATTATTAACATACTCATTCTAACCGCGATATTGGCGCTATCAGGTTGCGGTTATAACACCATTCAGGCTCAGGATGAGCAGATTAACGCCAGTTGGGCGGAAGTGCTTAACCAATATCAGCGGCGTGCCGATTTGGTCCCCAATCTGGTGAATACGGTAAAAGGTTATGCCGGCCATGAAAAAGAGGTTCTGGAAACAGTTACCGCTTCCCGTGCCAGAGCCGGCAGTATCCAGGCCACACCGGAATTACTGAATGACGAGCAGGCCTTTGCTAAATTTCAGGCCGCCCAAGGCGAGTTGTCATCGGCTTTGTCAAGATTGATGGCGGTTTCGGAAAACTATCCGCAGCTTAAGGCGGATGCCGGCTTCCGGGATTTGCAAGCGCAACTGGAAGGCACGGAAAACCGCATTACGGTGGCCAGAAACCGTTACATTGCCGCTGTTAAAGACTACAACATCACCGTGCGTTCATTTCCCAGCAACTTAACGGCCAAGCTATTCGATTACACGCCCAAACCTTCGTTTACGGTTGAAAACGAAAAAGCCATAGCGGCGCCGCCTACCGTGGATTTCGGCAAATAACATGCAGTTTGCCAAGGCGACAGTCGCCGCGTTTTATTACTGATTTGTTCAGGCTGGCTGTTGGCCGCTTTAAGCGAGACGCCCGTGCCGGCATTGGCGGCACGGGTTACCGACTTGGCAGGTGTTTTTACGGCCGAACAGAAATCCGCACTGGAAGCCCGGCTGGCGGCTTTGGAAAGCCAAAAAGGCGTTCAGATTGCTGTGCTGACGGTACTTACCACTCAACCGGAAGCCATTGAACAGTATTCCATTAATGTCGCCGAACAATGGAAACTGGGCCGTAAAAGCGTGGATGACGGAATTTTACTATTGCTTGCCAAAGACGACCGCAAAACCCGCATCGAAGTTGGCTATGGTTTGGAAGGTGTGATTCCCGACGCCGTGGCCAAGCGCATTATTGAAGAAATCATGATTCCGTTTTTCCGTAACGGGGATTACTACGGCGGCATCAATGCCGGGGTGGAAAAGCTGGTCGGTTTGGTGCAAGGGGAGTCCTTACCGCCGCCGGAAGCCAAGTCCGCTGATGTTTTCCTGTCAGGGCCTTATGTTTTCCTGGTTTTTGTTATTGCGCTGTTTTCAGGCAGCTTAATGCGCGCTATTTTTGGGCCGGTATTGGGCGGGCTGCTCAACGGCGGCATTTGCGGCGCGTTGGTGTGGTTTTTGGGCGGCGGCTTGGTTTTGGCTTTGATAGCAGGGGTGATAATCATGCTGTTTTCGCTAGGTAACAATGGTTCATCCGGCCCCGGCGGCGGCTATTACGGCGGCGGAGATTTAAGCGGAAGTCGCTCTTCCTGGGGTGGATTTTCCAGCGGAGACAATGGCTTTTCAGGTGGCGGCGGAGATTTTGGCGGCGGTGGCGCCTCGGGGAGCTGGTAATGCGGATTTTACGGTTTTTACGGCATAGTTGTACTTTCCCCTGGCAGGTGCGCCGGGTGTTTCCCAAACGTAGTCTTAGCGTTATTGAAACCCTGGTGCGCGAAAGCGAATGCTCGCATTTGGCTGAGCTCAAGTTTGTCGTGGAAGCGGCATTGAGCCCTGGCGAATTAATTCGCGGCATGACAGCCAGACAGCGCGCCTTGGAAGTGTTTTCGCAGCTGAGATTGTGGGATACCGAACACAATAGCGGGGTTTTGATTTATTTGCTGCTGGCGGACCGCCGGGTTGAAATCATCGCCGACCGAGGTATTAATGCTAAGACCGGCTCCGATGTGTGGGAGTCGATTTGCCGGGCTATGGAAGCACAATTCCGAACCGGAAATTTTGAGCAAGGCGTATTGTCCGCCATCACGCAGATTACCGTATTGTTGCAGCGACATTTTCCTGCGCAAGGCCAGCTAAACGCCAATGAGATAGGCGATAGTCCGGTTTTGCTTTAAGTTGTTTTTGTGGTAACTATGCATTATGGGGTCAGAAATAGTCCGAATAGCAACCGCCCTTTTTTAAAAGGGGAGCTAGGTGGATTTTTTCAAAAAACTTCCCCTCGCTCCTCGTTTTCGAAGAGGGGAACCGCTAGCGCTGAGCGCTGGCAGAACGGCGCTTTTGTTGGTCATTCTTGAGCGTGGTAAGGCATTAAGCGGGAGTAAATATGAGGATTTTGATCACCGGCGGTACCGGGTTAATCGGGCGGCAGCTTTGCAAAGCGTTGTTGCATGAAGGGCATGAGTTGACGGTGTTGAGCCGAAATCCTCTATCCGTGCCTATCAAATGCGGGCAAGCGGTTAAGGCCATGCAAAGTTTAAGCGAATGGACGCCGGATCAGGTATTTGACGCCGTGATCAATCTTGCCGGTGAGCCGATTATTGACTTGCCCTGGACTGAAGCCCGCAAGAAACGCCTTTGGGATAGCCGGGTTAGCCTGACTGCCGAGCTGGTTAATAGAATCGAGAGAGCGGATCAAAAACCCAAAGTGCTGCTCAGTGGTTCAGCGATCGGCTATTACGGCGATTGCGGCAGCACCCTAGTAGATGAAACCGCCCCGCCTGCATCGGATTTCGGCGCGGCGTTATGTGCGGCCTGGGAAAAAGCCGGTTTGAAAGCGGCGGAAAGCAATGTCAGGGTTTGTTTCCTTCGCACCGGTTTGGTTTTAGATGCCGCAGGCGGTTTGTTGGGCAAAATGCTGTTGCCTTTCAAACTGGGTTTGGGCGCCAGCCTGGGCAGTGGCCACCAGTGGATGAGCTGGATTCATATCGATGATTATGTCGCCATCGTGCTGCGTTTGTTAACAGAGCCGGGGGCAATCGGTATTTTCAATATGACGGCTCCCAAGCCGGTCACCAATAAAGAATTCACCGACACGCTGGCAAAAACACTATGCCGCCCGGCTTTCTTGTTTGCGCCATCCCTCGCACTGAAGCTGGGATTGGGCGAGCGGGCTTATCTCTTATTAGGCGGCCAACGGGTCATTCCGGCCAAAGCCCAAGCCTTGGGCTATGAATTTATCTATCCGGAACTTGATGGTGCGTTAAAGTCGTTATTGGGCTGAGTTTAATGCGCTTCATCCCAATTAATGCCAACTCCGGTTTCCACCACCAACGGAACGGATAACTGGGCTGCCGAACTCATCAGGTCTTGGATTTTAGCCTGGTGCTGGTCTAACATGGCTTCCGGCACTTCAAACACCAGTTCGTCGTGCACTTGCATAATCATTAGGGTGCCGCCGGATTCGCGTTGCAGCCATTGGTCGGTGGCAATCATGGCGCGTTTGATAATATCGGCCGCGGTGCCTTGCATGGGCGCGTTGATGGCGGTGCGTTCGGCATACTGGCGCATGGCGGCGTTGCGCGACTGAATGTCCGGCAAGTACAAGCGCCGGCCGAACAACGTTTCCACATAGCCTTGCTCGCGTGCTTGCGCCCGGATGTTGTCCATGTAACGTTTTACGCCGGGATAGCGGGTGAAGTACAGATCGATATATGACTGCGCTTGCTGGCGCGACAAGCCCAATTGCTGCGCCAAGCCGAACGACGACATGCCGTAAATCAGGCCGAAATTGATGGCTTTGGCGGAGCGTCGCAAATCGGCGGTGACCAATTCGGGCTCCACGCCGAATACTTCGGCCGCGGTGGCGCGGTGGATGTCCTCGCCTTGGCTGAATGCTTTCAGCAGCCCTTCATCGCCGGATAAATGCGCCATGATGCGCAGTTCGATTTGTGAATAGTCGGCGGCAACGATTTTACAGCCTTCCCGGGCGATAAACGCTTGGCGGATTTTCCTGCCCTCGGCGCTGCGGATGGGTATGTTCTGCAGGTTGGGATCGGACGACGACAAGCGTCCGGTCGCCGCCACGGCCTGATGGTAAGAGGTATGGATGCGGCCGGTTTTCTCGTTAACTTGCTGCGGCAGTTTGTCGACGTAAGTCGATTTGAGTTTACTAAGTCCACGGTGTTCCAGAATCAGCCGGGGCAGCGGGTAATCCATAGCCAGTTCCTGCAACACCGATTCTTCGGTGGAAGGCTGGCCTTTGGGGGTTTTTTTCAGCACCGGCAGCTTCAGTTGATCGTACAAAATTTCCTGAATCTGTTTAGGAGAACCCAGGTTAAAGGTCTTGCCGGCAGTTTGGTGAGCTTCTTGCTCCAAGGCGCAGATTTGCCCCGATAATTCCAGGCTTTGCTGCGCCAACATGGCGGTGTCTATGAGTACGCCGTTTTGCTCCATACGGGCCAAAACCGTGATCAAGGGGATTTCCAGTTCGCGGTAGAGTGTGTCCAGGGGCGGTATCTGTTGCAGTTTGGGATACAGCACTCGATGCAGGCGCAAGGTAATGTCGGCATCCTCGGCGGCATACGGGGCGGCTTGTTCCACCGGTACTTCGGCAAAGCCGATTTGTTTGGCGCCTTTGCCGGCGACTTCTTCGTAGTGGATGGTGACGGTATCCAGGTATTTTTTCGCCAGATCGTCCATGTTGTGTTTAGTAGCAGTGCTGTCCAGGACATAGGATTCCAGCATGGTGTCATGGACAATGCCGTTAAGCCGGATGCCGTGGTTGGTCAGCACGTGCGCGTCGTATTTGAGGTTTTGGCCGACTTTGGCGTGGTTTGCATCTTCCAGCAGCGGGCGGAGTTTTTCCAGGGTTTGGGTGCGGTCAAGCTGTTCCGGGGCGCCGGGGTAGTCGTGCGCCAGCGGCACATAGGCGGCTTTGCCGGGCTCGACGGCAAACGAAACGCCGACAATTTGGGCTTTGCTGTAATCAAGATCGGTGGTTTCGGTATCGAAAGCGAACAACTCAGCGGTTTTAAGTTTTTCCAGCCAGTCGTCAAGCCGGGCTGCGGAGAATATGCTTTCGTATTCGACGGCTAAGCCGCTGAAATCCGGGCTGTCGGCCTGAGGCGCGGGAGCGGTCGGCTCGCCGGTTTCCGGCGTATTCAGTACTTTGAGCCAGGTTGAAAAACCCAGGTCTGTCAACAGGTGTTTCAGTTCGGCCTTGTCCATAGGCTGCTGCTTGAGGTCCTCCATGCTGTAGGGTAGCTCCAGGTCGCAGCGGATGGTGGTCAGCTGTTTGGATAACGGCAGCTGGCCAAGGCTGGCGCGCAGATTATCGCCGATTTTGCCTTTGATTGCGTCGGCGTGAGCAATCAGATTGTCCAGCGTCTGGTAGTCTTGCAGCCATTTGGCGGCGGTTTTGGGGCCAACTTTGGGTACGCCGGGGATGTTGTCCACGGTGTCTCCGATCAGCGCCAGATAATCAATAATCTGGTCGGGCCTGACGCCGAATTTTTCGATGACACCTTGGATATCCAGCCGGGTATTGGTCATGGTGTTTTCCAGGATGATATGTTCGTTGACCAATTGCGCCATGTCTTTATCGCCAGTGGAAATAATAACTTGGTAACCTTGTTCCACGGCATGCAAGGCCAACACGCCCAGGACATCGTCAGCTTCAATATTGGCCTCGATGATCAAAGGCAAGCCCATGGCGCGGATAACATTGTGCAAAGGTTCGATTTGTACGCGCAAATCGTCGGGCATGGGCGGACGGTGGGCTTTGTACTGGTCGTATAAATCGTTGCGGAAAGTTTTGCCGGGCGCGTCAAAAACCACGGTGATGAAATCGCTGTGATACTCGGCGATCAGCTTGCGCAGCATACTGGTAACGCCGTGGATGGCATTGGTTGGCAAGCCTTGCGGGCCGGTCAACGGGGGGATGGCGTGGTAGGCGCGAAATAAAAACGACGAACCGTCGACCAGAATCAGACGTTTTGGAGTGGGTTGCAGCATGAAAATTAAAGGCAAAACGCAAAATGCTAGAGTAACATTTTTGACTGTTTTGAGCTTGGGCAAATAAATCTAAGAATTGAGAAAAATTAAATAAAAACTCAATTTATTTACTAGATTTTTATTATAAACTATGCGGTCTTTATGAGTGTTTTATAAGAGCAGGAGATAAAAATGCCAAATGCAAAACAGATGACTTTCGAATTTACCGGCCGAGGCGGCGAGTATTTTCGTATCTGGATGGTAAACACCTGTTTAAGCATTGTTACTTTAGGAATTTATTCAGCCTGGGCCAAAGTCCGGCGTAATCAGTACATTTACCGGCACACGCTACTGGATGGTTCGGGCTTTGATTACCACGGCGACCCGAAAAGCATTTTAAAAGGGCGGATTATGGCCGTGGTTTTGTTCGGAGGTTATTCGCTGATTAGCCAATTCAACCAGCAGGCCGGTTTAGTAGCGTTGGTGCTGATTTTGTTGGTAATGCCCTGGTTGTTGGTGCGTTCGCTGTGTTTTAAATTGCATAATACCAGCTACCGGGGATTACGCTTCGCATTTCACGGCAGTGTGAAAGGGGCCTTTGTCAATTTACTGGGGTTGCCGATACTGGGGTTACTGACTTTTGGCGTGCTGTGGCCATGGGTACAACGCCGCATGGTGGGTTACGTGCGTGAAAACAGTGCTTACGGCAATCTGCAGTTTAGTTTTGAGGCCGGAACGGGGCAGTTTTACCGCGCCTATGCCATGATTGTGCCGATTGTAATTTTTATTTTTGTGCTCTTGATGAGCTCGGTGTACTTATTAGGCAGTTTAGGTGCAATTCCCATCCAAGAAGCCAAGCTGACCCCCGTTAGCTCTTTCGCGGCGGCGTTAGGTACCTACTTGGCGTTGTTTGTGCTGGTTATGCCGTACTTGGAAGCCAGGCTGCAGAACTTGGTTTGGAACCACACAGCCTTAAATAGCCATCAGTTTTCCGCCGATTTACGCGCCAGGGATTTGTTATGGATCATGTCGGCTAACTTGTTTTTGATTGTACTTACCTTGGGGTTCTATAAACCTTACGCGGAAATCCGTTTGTTGCGCTACCGGCTGGAACACATACACTTGCTGCCGTATGGTGACCTGGATCAATTCACTGCGGGGCTGCAGAGCCAGGCATCGGCGGCCGGCGAGGAAATCAGCGATATGTTTGACTTTGATATATCCTTGTAAATGCCGGTAACAGGGGTTTATTTCGACGGCCAAAGCTCAAAACGCCAGAGCGTAACGCTGGAGCTGGCTCAAGGTGTTTTAAAGCTTAACAGCGATAGCGCGCAGTTTAGCGTGCCCGCCGGCGAACTGAAGATTGCGCCCCCGCTGGGCCGCGCGGCGCGGGTGATTTATTTACCCGGCGGAGCGCATTGCGAAATCGCGCAAGAGGATTTTGAAACGCTGTTTCCGGATCAGGCCAAGGCTTTAGTGCCCCTGCTTGAACAGCATTGGCCGGCGGTTGCGGCAGCGTTGGTTATTACGCTGGCCGTGGTGGCGGCCGCTTATGTTTGGGGCTTACCTTATGCCGCCGAAGTCACCGCCGGTAAAATTCCACCTGCCATATCGGCCAGGCTGGACCGGCAAGTGTTGGCCAATTTTGATGAGGTCTGGTTTGAACCCAGCCAGCTTCCCGCTGACCGTCGCCAGGCAATCTCTCAAGCTTTTAATGGCTTGGTATTTCCGGATGCGGGTAAACCGGGCGAGCTGATTTTCCGCCTTAGTCCGAAGTTAGGCGCCAATGCGTTTACTTTTCCCGGCGGCAGTATTGTCGTGCTGGATGACTTGGTCAATCTGGCCGACAATGATCAGGAAATTATCGCCGTTTTAACGCACGAGGCCGGCCATGCCCATGACCATCATGCCATGCGGCAGATGCTACAAGCATCGGTGGTTGGCATGGTAACGCTTTGGTACGTGGGGGATATCAGCCATTTGTTATCGGTAATAACAACAGTATTGCTGCAGACGCGCTATTCGCGCGAATTTGAACGGAATGCCGACGCTTTCGCCGTCACCTTGTTGCACGCCAATCATTTATCCGGATTGTCGTTGGCCGGCATGCTGGAAAAATTACAAAATCAGGGTAAAGACAGCAAACTGCTAAAACAGCTGCCCGCGCCGGATAGCGTTTATAAAGTTTTGAATTACCTATCTACACACCCCGATACCGACGAACGCATAAAAATGTTACGCGCTACGGAACGCCCCTAGTTTTAATGAGGCCAACCGGCTTGGTCTGATGCTTATTGTATGATAGTTTGTGGCTTGGTTTTTCACTTCCTGAGGATAGTTTCTTGAGCGAGCCGACAACTGATCCGTTCAGCATGATTATGAAATGCGTCGCCTACCAGCAAGGTCACAGCCTGGGCGACATCAGCATTGAAGCGATCAGCGAAGTTCTCAAATTGGAGCATACTTTTGTCTGGCTGGGTTTACGGGAACCCGATCAGGGTTTGCTGTTTAAAATTCAGGAGGAGTTCGGGCTGCACGAGCTGGCGATTGAAGACGCCTGCACCGCCCACCAGCGCCCTAAAATCGAAGAATACGGCGATACGGTGTTTTTAGTGCTGCATACCGCCATCCTAACCGATACCGGAGTCGATATCGGTGAAACCCATATTTTTGCCGGGCCGCGCTTTCTGGTGACCGTGCGCCACGGTTCCTCGCGCAGCCACGAGAAAGTCAGAACCCGTTGCGAAGCCATGCCCAGGCAGCTGGCCAGGGGGCCGGGCTTTGCTTTGTATTCGATTATGGATTTTATAGTCGACAATTACGTACCCATTCTTGACGGCTTGCAGCAACGTTTTGAGGCATTGGAAGCGGCGATTTTTGCCAATCATCCCAGCCGCCAGACCATGGAAGGCTTGTATGAGTTAAAACGGGAATTGCTCATGCTGCATGGCGCTATTATCCCCATGATCGATATTTGCAACGAGCTGATGCGTTTCCATAGCGCCGTCGTGCCCAAGGATGTCAGTGTCTATTTCCGCGATGTTGCCGACCATATCAAACGCATCGACCACAGCATATCGGCAATCCGTGAGATGCTGATTTCCGCCATGCAAGTGCATTTGACGTTTGAAACTGTCCGGCAAAACGAAGTCGTCAAACGCTTGGCCGGCTGGGGCGCGATTTTGGCGATCCCGACCATGGTGTTCAGCTGGTACGGCATGAACTTCAAGTATATGCCGGAATTGAACTGGCCATTCAGCTATCCGCTGGTCATCGGCGCGGTGTTAATCGGCAGTGCGCTGGTTTACCGCAGGCTGCACAAGGGTGGCTGGCTGTAGATCCAATCAACCGCGGTATTACTTTTTTAACCAACATGAATTCAAAAAAGCGACCTTTATGGGTTTCGATCAAGCGTTTTATCCGGCAAAACATCGCTAAACCCCACGATAAAATTTCATTTTTATACCAATTAAAATCGGGTGCGGAAATACTGGATGTCGGTTGCGGCAATAACTCGCCATTTCTAGTCAAAACGATTTTACCGGATTGTGTTTATACCGGTATTGATATTGGCGATTATAATCAAACCCGACCCAATCTTGCCGATCATTATATTGTTACCGGCCCGGAAGATTTTGCCGGGCAAATCAGTCGGTTTAAAGATTGTTTTGATGCGGTAATTTCCACGCATAATATCGAACACTGTTATGAACGGGAAAAGACCGTCGCTGCCATGCTTGATGCAGTCAGGCCAGGCGGGCAGCTTGATGACTTTTCCTTGCGAGCAGAGTGTCAACTTTCCCAGTAGAAAAGGGACGTTAAATTATTATGATGATCCTACGCATCGGGATTTGCCGCCGGATTTTAATAGCCTGATAAAGCAAATAAAAGCCAAAAATTTTGCGGTGGAAGTGGCTATTTCAAGCCATAAGCCGTTTGTATTCTGGGTTATTGGTTGTCTTAATGAATGGCGTTCAAAAACAAATAATCATACGGACTATTCCACATGGGCGTTTTACGGTTTTGAATCGATTATTAAAGCCAGAAAGCTAAAAGCCGCGGATACGGAGTAAAGCGTTAGCGCAAGCTAATATTGAATTTTTAACCAGTCAAAATTATCCGTCAAGTTCGCTACCGGCTTGTATTCCGCGCCAATCCAGCCTGGGTAACCGGATTTTGCAATGGTAGCGAATATCTGGGGAAAATCGATTGCGCCGGTGCCGGGTTGGCCGCGTCCGGGGCAGTCGGCAAACTGGATATGGCCGATGCGGGCCCAATGCCGGGTGATAAAATCGGTCATGTTTTGCTGCATACGGTGTTGATGGTAAATATCGTATTGCATGAACAGGTTGGGGTGGTTGAGTTGTTCCAGCACTTCAAGCATCTGATCGCCGGTGCTAATGATAAAGCCCGGCATATCCAGCGTATTGATGGCCTCGAAAACGGTTTTCACACCCAGCGTTTGCATGCCATCCGCCGCATATTGCAAGTTGGTAATAAACGTCCCCCAATAGTCGGCCAGATTTTCCGGATTCAGACAGCGGCCCGGCAAAACGTTGACGGCCTGGGGTTTTAAGATGTCGGCATAAGCCATGGCCTGATCGACGGACTGACGGAATTGCGCGTGTTTTTCCGGTACGCAGGCCAGGCCCTCGCCGCCTTGTAGCAAGTCGTCGGCGGCGATATTGAATAACACCAGTTGCAGTTCCAGGCGGTCCAGTTCCTGTCGGATTTGTTGTGCGCTTAAACTATACGGAAACTGCATTTCAACGGCACTAAAACCGGCTTGTCGGGCGGCTTGAAAGCGTTGCGGCAGTTCCAGTTCGGTAAACAGCAGACTCAGGTTGGCGCTAAATTTCAACATGCGGCGATTGATACAATTTAATCAAGGTGGCGGGATCGTGTTCCAAAAAGCCGTGGCTGCCGTGCACTTGCATAAGCTGGGCCGCCAAGGCGGACAGCGGGATTGCGCTACCCAGCTGTTTGCCGGTCTCCACGGCCATGTTCAAATCCTTAAGCAAGGTTTTAACCCGCCATTTAACCGGTTCAAAAGTGCCGGAAGCCATCAAAGGTGCGGTGATTTGCAGGGGCTTGGAATCGGCAAAACCACCTGCCAAGGCTTCCGGTATACGGCTGGCATCGACACCAGCTTGCGCGGCCAGCGCCATCATTTCGGCGATGACCATAACATTGCAGCTCACGATCATCTGATTGCAGATTTTCGTCAGCTGGCCGCTGCCCACCGGGCCCATGTGAGTCAACTGCCGGTACAGGGGCGCCAGCACTTCCCGGGCCACGGCAATATCGCTATCGGTGCCGCCGGCCATGATGGCCAGGGTGCCTTGTTCGGCCCCGGCCACGCCGCCCGATACCGGGGCATCCACCCAGCGCATGCCGCAGTGCCGGTCTAGGGCCGCTGCCAACTCACGGGTGGTTTCGGGGCGGATGCTGGAAAGATCGAGCACCAGTTGGCCGGGTCGACCCTGGGGCAGAATATGGCCGGTGACCACCTGGGCCACGGCTTCACTGTCGGCCAGACACAGCAGAATGATGTCGGAAGCCGCCACCAGCGCTGCGATGGATTCACAGGCCAGCGCGCCGGCGGCGACTGCCGGTATTAGCTTATCGGGCGTGCGGTTCCAGCTATGGACGCGGTAGCCTGCTTTCAGCAGGCGTAAGGTCATGGGCAAGCCCATCAGGCCGATGCCTATGAAACCCAGGGTAAAATTTTTTTTGTTCATGTGTGATCTTTTCGTTGCCAACCGGGGTCTGTGTTAAGGTTGGAAACATCATAGCATTTTGATTTTGGCGGATAGGTGTAAAAATGTACATTAAATGGCTTGCGGTAAGCGGGCTAACGCTGATTTTAGGATTACCGTCCGCGCTTGCCGCCGGTAAGGCCGCAATTGCCAGTGCCCATCCTTTGGCGACCGAAGCCGGGTTTGAAATTCTTCACCAAGGCGGCAATGTGTTCGATGCCGCAGTCGCCGTGGCGGCTGCTTTGGCAGTGGTGGAACCGGCCGGTTCCGGCCTGGGCGGTGGCGGTTTCTGGCTGCTGCATACGGCAGGGAATAATCGCGACATTATGATAGACGGCCGCGAGAAGGCGCCGCTGGCCGCGCACAAAGATATGTTCTTGGACACCGAAGGCAAGGCCATCCCACAACGCGCGCGCGAAGGCGCGTTGTCGGCCGCTATTCCCGGTCTGCCGGCCGCGTTGGCGCATGTATCGGAACATTACGGCAAGCTGCCGTTAACCACGGTTTTGGCGCCGGCTATTCGTTACGCCCGCCAGGGTTTTGCGGTCAGCGCGCATTACCGGAAGTTTCTGGAATTTAGAAAAACCGGCATGCAGGCGTTTCCCGAGGCTGCCGCCATTTTTTTACATGACGGTGAAATCCCGCCTCTGCATAGCATTTTACGGCAGCCGGATTTGGCCGCTACCCTGGAGCGTCTGGCGGAATCCGGCCGCGACGGGTTTTACCAGGGTAAAGTTGCCGAACAACTGGTTGCCGGCGTCAAGCAGGCCGGCGGCATTTGGACTCGGGAGGATTTGGCGCAATACCAAGTCGTTGAACGTCAGCCGGTTACCGGCGAGTACCGGGGCATGAAGCTGACGTCGGCGGCGCTGCCGTCGTCCGGCGGTATCATTCTAATTGAGGTGCTCAATATTCTGTCTGCTTATGATCTCAGTCAACTTGATGTCGTCACCCGCAACCACTTGATAATTGAAGCATTTCGCCGGGCCTACCACGATCGCGCCTTGCTGCTGGGCGATGCCGATTTTATCGAGGTGCCCGTCAAACAGTTGTTAAGCCCTGATTACGCCGCCGGTTTGCGTAGCAGCATCCGTTTTGACAAGGCGTTGCCCAGTGCGGCGTTGTCGGGTGAAAATACAGACGGCGAAGAGGGATCGAATACCTCGCATTACTCGATTATGGACGATGAAGGTAATCGGGTTGCCGCTACCGTCAGTATCAATTTTGCGTTCGGCTCGGGGCTGGTGCCGCCGGGTACCGGCGTGCTGCTGAACAACCATATGGACGATTTTGCGATTAAAACCGGTGCCGCCAATGG
The DNA here is from genome assembly GCA_002928495.1 of Methylobacter sp. Taxonomy (GTDB): domain Bacteria; phylum Pseudomonadota; class Gammaproteobacteria; order Methylococcales; family Methylomonadaceae; genus WM-3-3. The sequence goes on from PERF01000015.1 coordinate 32,074, forward strand.
CTACGGCTTGGTCGGCGGGTTCGCCAATGCCGTGGCGCCGGGTAAGCGTATGTTATCGAGCATGACCCCGGTGTTTTTGGAAAGCGATACGCTGGTGGCGGCGCTGGGTACCCCCGGCGGCAGTCGGATTCCCTCCATGGTTACCTTGGCCGCGCTGGCGATGGCGGCCGGTGAAACCGGCCCTGATGCTTGGGTTAGCCGGCCGCGATTTCATCATCAATATCTGCCCGATGTCGTCGAGTATGAAACAGCCGCTTTTGATGCCGCCATGCTGGAAGGTTTATCGGCTAAAGGCCATCAGCTTAAAGCGGTGCGCTGGGAATACGGCAACATGCAAGCGGTTGCCTTTAGCAAGGACGATAAAGTCTTGCGTGCGGCCAGCGACCCGCGCGGCGAAGGCCGGGGTTTAGTCAGAACGATAAATCATGAGCACTGAGTTCAACCTGCCGCCGCATACGGTGGACTTGTGGCGAGGCACGGTCAGCCACGAGGCACAGCATCCGCTTTTTGACGCCTGGTTAAGCCCGGATGAGCGCCGGCGCATGTTGCGGTTTAAATTTCCGGCTTTGCAGACTCGGTTTTTGCACATTCGCGGTAGCCTGCGGCAGATAATGGCGGGTTACGTCAACGAACCGCCCGAACGTCTGCGCTTTGCTTACAGTGAATTCGGCAAACCGTATTTAGCGGATTATCCCGCGCTGGCATTCAACTTGTCGCATACCGGTGATGATTGGATTATTGCCGTGGGCTGTTGTCCGCTGGGCGTGGACCTGGAACACTGCAAGCCCAGGGACAGCTTGCCTGAACTGGTCGGGCGTTTTTTTGCCGGGCAGGAGGCCGCGTTTTGGCAGGCATTGCCCGAGAGCCGGCGGTTGTCGGCGTTTTATCAGCTGTGGACGTGTAAAGAGGCGTTTTTAAAGGCGACCGGCCGGGGGATTGCCGCCGGTTTGCAAGACTGCGTGTTGGATACGGACAGTTTTCAGCGCTTTTTACAGGTTCCCAAGGCTTACCAGCCGGCTAGCCAATGGCAACTTTTAACCCAACACAGCGGTCTTGTTCATTGTGTGGCTTTGGTCTGCCAAAGTTCAGAGCCGCAAACGGTTAGACATAAATCCATCCGGCGCTTAGAATTGCCAACAGTCTGATCGCTACCCAATCAGGTGGAGCCATGAAAAAATTACTTATATTAGCGTTCATTGCAATTCCCGTGCATGCAACCGATATTTACCGGTGCGGCCCCGGAAAATATCAACAAAAACCCTGCCCGAACAATCCCAATACCGCACCGGTTGTGTATCAGGACATCAGTAAGGAAGATCAACTGGCGGCGCAAAAAGCCTATGAGGAACATGCTAAGGAAGTTGCGGAGCAAGAGGCTGCCCGTCAACAACAGCGGGAGATTGAGCACGCCCGGCAGGCGGAGCGCGACCGGGCGCTGGCAGCGCAACGCCAGGCGGACGCCGTGCAAGCGATTAACGCCGCGCGGGAACGCGCCGAAATCCGCAGTCG
>PERF01000016.1 GCA_002928495.1 Methylobacter sp.
GCCAAGGTATGAGATTGTAGTATAACCCTATGTATTTAATAGATAACTTTGTTCAGGTAGCAGTATTGGGGTCAGACACGATACAATAATCATCGTTTCTGACCCCAATACTGTTTAAACTTGCTAGCAAAAATTAAATTGGCTATAGTTCAAGGAATATCTATAAGGGTATAAGTGTTATACACCTTTTAATTTATCTTACTTGGCACCTTTTTAGGTGTCTAGTTATAGTTAGGCTTTATCAAAACCTGGTCATAATAGGAGAAAGACAATGATATTCAACCCAGTCGTTCATTTTGAAATTTACGTTCAAGACATGGAACGTGCCAAAGCGTTTTATGAAGCAGTTCTCGGAATCAAACTCGAAAAAATGCCAGCACCTACTGCAGAATTGGATATGGATATGTGGTTCTTTCCCATGGACAAAGAAAAAGGAATGAGCACTTACGGCGCAGGTGGAATGCTTGTAAAAATGGAGGGCTTTCCCTCTGGCGGTAGCGGCACTCTGGTTTACTTTGGTTGTGAAGATTGTGCAGTGCAAGCCGCAAGTGCTGCCAAGTATGGTGGCAGTGTATTCAAGGATAAAACATCCATTGGCGAACACGGTTTTTTCACTCTAGCTCAAGACACGGAAGGCAATATGATTGGTTTCCATTCAATGAAGTAATGCGAATAAATGGGGTCGAATAAATGGGGTCAGACACGATAAAAAATAATCGAAGAATAAATGCTATCCTGTACCACAATACCAGTTCTCGTAACAATAAAATTAATCACTTTATATTCCTATTTCAATATTATTTGTTGATATTATTAGTTTTAAAAATCGCATAATATATAAAAAAAATACCGCCGATAATGATTACATAATTTTCCCCATTATCGCTGAAATTATTATATATAATTTCCCATAACCATCCCCATCGCCCATGAAAAATCGGCAACTTCTTCTCTTCAGAAAATAAACCGATAACTCCACTTAATATGAAAAAAAACCCAAGACTTAGAAGAAAATTTTTTCCCTTACCTTTATCTATTTTTTTCATTGCTTTCTCTTTATTAAGAAGTAATTATTAAATAAAAAATATTATCTATGTGTCTCGTAAAATAATTAATAAATATCAACACACTTTGGAGCACATATTAACGTGCTATCCCTTATCCCAATTTCTTCAATACAAGATCGGTTAACTTTTTCAAAAGTACAAAAATATTGTTTAGTTTCTTTTTTATTTTTTAAATTAATGCTGAATTTGTATTTTCTTTGAAAATTTTTACGATCATAACCAAAAAATATGTTCCGTCTAGGCAGTAATTCTCCGGTACAGTTAGTAAGTCGATATCATTTAATGAACAGCTTTCAATTAGTATTTTTGCTTCAGTTTGGTTTGAAATCATCAAATCCATGCTCTGAATAAAATTAAAAACATAAAAAATACTAAGAATTCCAATAATCAGAGTAAAAATAATAAAATACACTAACCATTCAGTAGTACGCTGTAAGAAAGTGATTTGTCGGTGTTTTTCTTCTTCGCTCATGCCGCCATTCTCCAGCAATTGCTATTCGAGGAATAAATGGGGTCAGACACGATAGAATAATCATCGTTTCTGACCCCAATACTGAAGGTTGCCATAGAAACTATAAACATCCAAACGGTAGCCGCATTACTCTTTCCGGGCAGCTCTCAGATCGGGCAATGTCATGATCCAACGCCTGACTCTGAAGTACAAAATGGCAGTGATTTTCCAGGACGACCCACGCATACACTTGAAGCCTCTCCTTGCTTAAAAACCGCAGGGAATCGAGCAGAATGTTAACGGTGTCAGGGCGGGTGAATACCGGAATATAGTGCAACACGGTCAGGGTGACGAAGTGCGCCTGTTGGGGTTGGGTTATTTTGTAGCGGCTTCTACCCATTATTCTGCATCCGTATGCATTCCCACGCGGAGCTTGGGAACGAGGTGTGAATTATGCGCTACACAATTGAACGCCTACTCTACCGTCACCGATTTGGCCAAATTTCTAGGCTGGTCAACATCGGTGCCTTTTAGCACGGCAACATGGTAAGCCAGAAGCTGCAAGGGTATGGTGTAGATGATCGGCGCTATTTCATTTTCTACCGATGGAATTTTGACGATTTGTATATTATTGTCAGGGGCAGTCTCCAAGTCCTCGTCAATAAACACAATTAACTGGCCGCCGCGGGCACTGACTTCTTGCATGTTGGATTTGAGTTTTTCCAGCAGGCTGTTGTTGGGCGCGACTGTGATGACCGGCATTTCGGCATCGATCAGCGCCAGCGGGCCGTGTTTTAATTCGCCGGCCGGGTAGGCTTCGGCGTGAATGTAGGAAATTTCTTTCAGCTTTAACGCGCCTTCCATGGCAATGGGATAATGCGTGCCGCGCCCCAGGAATAGCGCATGGCGTTTTTCGGCAAATTGCTCGGATAATTCTTGAATTTGATCATTCAGCATTAAAACTTTTTCGACTTTTCCGGGTAGCTGAAACAGTTCCGAGGTGATTTTTTGCTCCAACACATCATCCAAACCGAAGCGCCGGCCGATAGCGATCACCAGCAGCATCAAGCTGACCAGTTGGGTGGTAAAGGCTTTGGTGGAGGCGACGCCGATTTCCGGGCCTGCGCGGGTCATCAGCACCAGGTCGGACTCCCGCACCAACGAGCTTTCCGGCACATTGCACAAAACCAACGAGTGTTTGGCGCCGATTTTTTTGGCTTCCTGCAAGGCAGCCAGGGTGTCGGCGGTCTCACCGGATTGAGAAATGGTAACGATTAGCGTGTCCGGCGACAACACCGGCTTGCGGTAACGGAACTCGCTGGCAACTTCGATAGCGCACGGCACCCGCGCCAGTTTTTCAAACCAGTATTTGGCCACGTAACCGGCGTGGTAGCTGGTGCCGCAGGCTAAAATCTGGATGGACTTGATGCTGTCGAAAATTTCACCGGCGTTATGACCGAAGGCGCTTTCCTGCAAGCGATGATTGACGAACCGGCCTTCCAACGTTTGCGATATGGCCCAAGGCTGCTCGTGAATTTCTTTGAGCATATAGTGCCGGTATTCCCCTTTTTCCACGGCGTCGGCTTTAAGCTGACTTTCCTTAACCGGCCGCGATACCGGGTTGTTGTTGGCATCGAAAATTTCAACTTTATCGATGGTAATCTTGGCGATATCGCCTTCTTCCAGAAAAATAAAGCGCTGGGTAACCGGCAATAATGCCGCCACATCGGAAGCGATAAAGTGTTCGCCTATGCCTATGCCGATAACTAATGGGCTGCCTTTGCGGCAGGCAATCAAGGTATTGGGATCGTTAGCGCTGACCACGCCCAAGGCATAAGCGCCTTGCAATTTTTTCACGGTTCTTTTTACGGCTTCAAGCAAACCGCAGCCATCTTCCATGGCGCGGTAAATTTCATGTACGATGACTTCGGTATCGGTTTCCGAGGTGAATTCGTAGCCGTTTAGCTGTAAGTCACTGCGTAACGGTTCGTGATTTTCGATGATACCGTTATGCACCACGCCGACCTGATCCCGGCAGACATGCGGGTGGGCATTGGCTGTGCTGGGCTTGCCGTGGGTAGCCCAGCGGGTGTGGGCTATGCCGATGTTACCGGGGATAGGATCGTTCTGGATTAATGTTTCCAGACCTTTGACTTTACCGACTTCACGCTTGCGATAAATCCGGCTGTCGTGAACGACGGCTAAACCGGCTGAATCGTAGCCGCGGTATTCCAGGCGTTTAAGGCCTTCCAACAATATGGGCACAACATTTCGTTGCGCTACTCCACCTACTATTCCACACATGTTATTTTTCCTGCTTAACGGGTCTTTGCCAGCCTTCAACAGTCACCTGTTTGGCCCGGCTTAAGGTCAGTTTGTTTTCCGGACTGTCGCGGGTAATGGTTGATCCCGCACCGATAGTGGCATTTTTGCCGACTTTGACTGGGGCTACCAACTGCGTATCCGAACCAATGAAAGCGCCGTCTTCAATTATAGTCTGAAATTTATTTGCGCCATCGTAGTTGCAAGTAATCGTGCCCGCACCGATATTGACTTTACTTCCCACCGTGGTATCGCCAACATAGCTTAGATGATTTATTTTACTGCCGATTCCGACCGTGGATTTTTTCAGTTCGACAAAATTACCAATGTGCACATCTTGCGCTAAGACTGTCTCCGGTCTTAAGCGAGCAAACGGGCCTATGCGGCTGTTGGCGCCGATCACGGTATCCTCGATGACGCAGTTGGCAAAAATTTCCACGCCGTCTTCGATTCTGGCATTTTTTATGACGGTATTGGGGCCGATTTTTACCCGGTTACCTATGCTGTTGCGGCCTTCCAGAATTACATTGATATCAATCTCAATATCTTGGCCCAGCGCCTCCAATAGGCCCCGGTTGTCGAACCGGTAAGGATCTTTCAGCGTAACCCCTCGTTCCATTAGCATTTTTGCCTGCTCGAACTGATACGCTCTTTCCAGCTGACTTAATTGTTCACGGTTATTAACGCCCAGCACTTCTTCTTCCGTTTCCGGCTGGCTGGTTACGACTAATAGACCGTCACGAACAGCCATTTCGATAATGTCGGTTAAGTAATACTCGCCTTGGGCATTGCCGTTTTGCAGTTGGCTTAACCATTTTTTTAAGCGCGCGCCTTTCACCGCCATAATGCCGGTGTTCACTTCGTTAATTTGCTTTTGCTCTAGGGTGGCGTCTTTTTCTTCGACAATCCTGCTGACTGCTTGCTGGTCATCTCTGACAATACGGCCATATCCGGCTGGATTTTGAAGGTTGACCGTTAACAGCGCCAGCGTTTGATCGCTGACATTGCTGATTAAAGACTTTAATGTCGCCAATCGGATTAACGGCACGTCGCCATACAAAATCAGAACGGTATCTTCGTCGGTTATATAGCTTTCCGCCTGCTGTACGGCATGGCCGGTGCCTAGTTGTTGAGTTTGCTCGACCCAGTCGGCGTCTAACTCAACAAATGCCGTTCTGACTTGTTCCGCGCCATGTCCGTAAACAATCTTGATGGCATTGTTTTCCAATTGGCGGCTGACATCGTAAACATGCTGCAATAGTGGTTTACCGGCAACTTTATGTAGAATTTTCGGCAAGTCTGACCGCATTCGGGTGCCTTTGCCTGCCGCAAGAATGATGGTGGTAATTTTCATTACAGGCTCCATAAAACAAAAAAGCCCAATAACATTGTTATTGGGCTTTTAAAGTATAGCCGGCTTACGCCAACAGTGTTACCCGCCGCGTTTTCTCAGCCTATCCAACGTTCTTAGCTGCATTACTGCTTCCGCCAATTGCGCTTGTGCCGTGGCATAATCGATTTTACCGGATCTATCAGCCAAAGCTTCTTCGGCTCTTGCCTTGGCTTCCAGTGCGGCGGCCTCGTCAATGTCTTTAGCTCTAACCGCCGTGTCGGCCAAAACAGTAACCAAATGCGGCTGAACTTCAAGCAAGCCGCCTGATACATAAAATGGGTAACTTTCTTTATCGTTAACTTTTACCCGGACTTCCCCCGGTCTAAGTTTACTGATAAAGGGTGCGTGGCGAGGGGCAATGCCAACTTCGCCCAGCTCTGCCGGAGCAAATACCATCTCAGCCAGACCGGAGAATATTTCATTCTCGGCGCTAACTATGTCAACATGAATCGTCATTGTCATGAATCGCTACCCGCAAATTCTGTTTATTTCATTCCTTTTGCTTTTTCCAGGGCCTCATCTATCGTACCCACCATGTAAAAAGCTTGTTCAGGAACTGAATCGTAGTCACCGTTGATAATGCCTTTAAAGCCGGCAATAGTATCTTTTAACGAAACGTATTTGCCTGGCGATCCGGTAAAGACTTCCGCCACGAAGAATGGCTGCGACAAGAAACGTTGAATTTTACGCGCTCTGGCAACAGTTAATTTATCTTCTTCCGATAATTCGTCCATACCCAGAATGGCGATAATGTCGCGTAATTCTTTGTAACGCTGCAGCGTACCTTGAACTTTGCGGGCAACATCATAATGTTCTTGGCCGATCACTAAAGGATCGAGCTGACGGCTGGTTGAATCCAGCGGATCGATTGCCGGATAAATTCCTAATTCGGCGATTTGGCGCGACAACACCACTGTTGCGTCCAAGTGAGCGAAAGTAGTGGCCGGTGAAGGGTCGGTCAAGTCGTCCGCAGGCACATAAACCGCCTGAATTGAGGTAATTGAACCGGTTTTAGTGGACGTAATACGCTCTTGCAATACGCCCATCTCTTCCGCGAGAGTCGGTTGATAACCTACCGCAGACGGCATACGGCCTAACAATGCCGATACCTCGGTACCCGCCAGTGTGTAGCGGTAAATATTGTCAACAAAGAACAATACATCGCGGCCTTCGTCACGGAAAAACTCCGCCATGGTTAAGCCGGTCAAGGCAACGCGCAAGCGGTTTCCCGGTGGCTCGTTCATCTGTCCGTAAACCAACGATACTTTGTCGATAACGTTGGAATCGGTCATTTCATGGTAGAAGTCGTTGCCTTCGCGAGTCCGTTCACCCACACCGGCAAATACCGAATAACCGCTGTGCTCAATCGCAATATTCCGAATGAGTTCCATCATATTCACGGTCTTACCCACGCCGGCACCGCCGAACAATCCGACTTTACCACCTTTAGCGAACGGGCATACCAAGTCGATAACTTTGATTCCGGTTTCCAGCAATTCGTTGCTTGCGGCTTGCTCGTCGTAAGACGGTGCTTCGCGGTGAATCGCCCATTTTTGCTTCTCGCCGATCGGGCCTTTTTCATCAATCGGCAAACCCAGAACGTTCATGATACGGCCTAAAGTTTCCTGGCCTACCGGTACGGAAATCGGCAAATTGGTGTTGCTAACCTCTAACCCGCGGCCTAAACCATCGGTACTGCCCATGGCAATGGATCTAACCACACCATCACCCAGCTGCTGCTGAACTTCCAGCACCAGCTCTTTACCCTCAACGTTTAACGCATCGTATACTTTAGGCAGTTGGTCGCGGGGAAATTCAACATCCACAACCGCACCAATAATCTGCACGATTTTACCCGAACTCATTATGTCGTCCTCTTTCTGTTTTATCTGGTTTTAAGCCTACACCGCAGCGGCGCCGGCCACAATTTCTGAAATCTCTTGGGTAATCGAAGCTTGCCTTGCTTTGTTATAAATCAATTGTAATTCTTTAATCAGCTTACCCGCGTTATCCGATGCGCTCTTCATGGCCACCATACGTGCCGCCTGCTCGCAAGCATTGTTTTCCACAAGCCCTTGATAAACGATTGATTCAACGTAGCGGGTCAGCAACTGGTCCAAAACTTCTTTGGCATCAGGTTCGTAGAGATAATCCCAGTGACCGCTAAGTTGTTCATTCAACTCATCCGCAGCAACCGGCAGCAGTTTTTCAATGGTTGGGCGCTGCGTCATCGTATTAACAAACTCATTGCTGACCACGTACAATTCATCGATCCGGCCTTGTTCATAGCCGTCCAGCATAATCTTTATCACACCGATGATATCGTTAAGATGCGGCGTATCGCCTAGCTTGGAAACCTGACCAATCAAATTGGTTTTCAAACCGCCAAAAAAACCTGCCGCTTTTGAACCAATGGTACAAACATCAACTTCGATACCGGCTTTTTCCCATTGCGTCAGTTGCGATAATACTCGCCTGAACAAATTGGAGTTCAAACCGCCGCATAAACCACGGTCTGAGCTGATCACGATAATGCCGACGCGTTTGGGATCTCTTGGCAGCAAGAATGGATGCTTGTATTCCGGATTGGCATGGGCCAGATGTTTGATTATCTGGCCGATTTTCTTGGAATAAGGCTTGGTGGCCTGCATTCTGTCTTTGGTCTTGCGCATCTTGCTGGCCGCGACCATTTCCATGGCGCGGGTGATCTTCTGAGTATTTTTGATACTCCCGATCTTGGTGCGAATCTCTTTACCGACAGCCATGTCTAAAACCTACCAAGTATGGGTTTTAATAAATGTGTTGATTGCATCCAACAAGCTTCCTTTGATCTCGTCATTGTAGTCGCCTGTCGTATTAATCTTATCCATCAACGCTGAATGTTCCGATTTCATGTAGGCTAGCAATGCAGCTTCAAAAGCAAGCACCTTACTGACTTCAATGCTATCCAAAAAGCCTTCGTTGGCGGCAAACAAAGAAACTGCCATTTGCGCAACTGACATCGGTGAATACTGACTTTGTTTCATCAATTCAGTTACCCGTTGACCGCGTTCAATTTGCTTACGCGTACTTTCATCCAAATCGGAGGCAAATTGCGCAAACGCCGCCAATTCGCGGTATTGAGCCAAGTCAAGACGAATACCGCCGCCTAACTTTTTAATGATTTTAGTCTGCGCAGCACCACCTACACGCGATACCGATAAACCGGCATTAACTGCAGGACGGATACCCGCGTTGAACAAACCGGTTTCAAGAAAAATCTGTCCGTCGGTAATGGAAATTACGTTTGTTGGCACGAACGCCGATACGTCACCGCCTTGGGTTTCGATAATCGGCAATGCGGTCAGTGAGCCGGTTTTACCTTTTACTTGACCGTTGGTTAAGCGCTCGACTTCCTCGGCATTAATACGCGCCGCTCTTTCCAGCAAGCGTGAATGCAAATAGAAAACGTCACCAGGATACGCTTCCCGTCCCGGCGGACGGCGAAGCAACAAGGATACCTGACGGTATGCCCAGGCTTGCTTAGTTAAATCGTCGTATATAATCAGTGCATCTTCACCGCGGTCACGGAAGAACTCACCCATTGCACAACCGGTGTATGGCGCAATAAATTGCAAAGCCGCCGATTCCGAAGCCGAAGCCACTACCACAATGGTATGATCCATAGCGCCGTGTTCTTCCAGCTTGCGTACCACATTGGCAATTGACGAGCGTTTTTGACCGATCGCAACATAAATACACTTAATGCCGGTGCCTTTCTGATTGATAATCGCATCAATCGCAATGGCTGTTTTTCCGGTTTGGCGGTCGCCGATAATCAACTCACGCTGACCACGGCCTACGGGAATCATCGTATCGATTGGCTTAAGACCAAGCTGAACCGGCTGGTCAACCGATTGTCTTGCAATTACCCCCGGCGCAATTTTTTCAATGGGCGATGTCAGCTGGGTGCTTATCGGCCCCTTGCCGTCAATGGCATTGCCCAGCGCATCAACAACACGGCCCAAGAGTGCTTCACCAACGGGCACTTCGAGAATTCTACCGGTACATTTGACCGTGTCGCCTTCAGAGATATGTTGATAGGAACCTAAGACAACCGCGCCCACCGAGTCTCTTTCAAGGTTCAATGCCATACCGAATGTATTACCCGGAAACTCCAGCATCTCACCCTGCAAAGCCTCGGATAAACCATGTATTCTCACGATACCGTCGGTAACACTGACCACAGTACCCTCAGTATGGGCCTCTACGCTTAGATCGAAGTTCTCGATCTTCTTTTTAATCAGATCACTTATTTCAGATGGGTTCAATTGCATGTTCTTTTTCTCATCCTCTTACAGTAGAGCCTTGTGCATGTTTTGAAGCTGGCCTCTAATGGTTCCGTCAAATACCCTATCACCTGCCCGAACTAAAATGCCGGCAATTAAACTTTCGTCTAATGTCACATGGACGTTAACACTCTTTCCTAGCAGTTTTCCCAATGTCGAAGTCAGATTATCCGCTTCAGCCTGAGTTACCTCATAAGCGGAAACTACTTCTACATCCACGTAGCCTTCGTCCTCTGCCTTATATTCTTCATAGCTTTTTGTGATAAAAGGAAGCAATCCCAGCCTTCCGTTTTGAACAAGCAATTTCAGAAAATTTTGACCTTCACCATCAATTTGCGCTTGGCAAACATCCAGCAGCAGCCCAAGCAGTTTGTCGCGACCGATTTTAGGGTTGCCTATTATGTTGTTTAATTCCGGTTGACTTACGACTGCGGATAAAAAAGCCAGCGTTTCCGACCATTGAGCTGTCTTTGCGCTTTCTTTGGCTCTTTTGAAAACCGCTGCCGCATAAGGCCTAGCCAATGTTGCCAATTCGCTCATGTGCTTAACCTAATTGATTGGAAACTTTTTGCACTATGTCTTGATGCTTGTTTTGATCAACTTCAGCCTGCAGAATTTGTTCCGCCATGTTGAATGCCAAATCAGCGACTTCCTTGCGCAAACTTTCCTTAGCGTGTTGAATTTCCTGCTCAATTTGCGCTTGCGCTGCCACAATTTGTCTTTCGCCTTCTTTTTTAGCGGCTTCTTTAGACTCTTCCACAATCTCAGTAGCGCGCTTTTGAGCCATATTGACAATTTCCGACGACTGGTCTTTAGCGTCTTTCAAAATGGATTTGGCTTTTTGTTCCGCCAATAATATCTCTTCTTGACCTTTTTCAGCGGCAGCCAAACCTTCGGAAATTTTCTTTTTACGCTCTTCCAAAGAGTTTATTAACGGCGGCCACACGTACTTCATAGTAAACCATACCAGAAGTGCGAAGGTAATCATTTGTCCGATCAGAGTAGCATTAATGCTCACGGCTTGACCCTCTTTATAAATATGCCAGGGAGATAAAGCTAAATTAACCTGCTACTGCTGCGGCTTGAACGGCTGACAAAAACGGGTTGGCGAAAGTGAAGAAAAGTGCCAAACCAACACCGATCATGGTTACCGCGTCCAAAAGACCGGCGACAATAAACATTTTAACTTGCAGCATCGGCACCATTTCAGGCTGGCGGGCAGCGCCTTCGAGGAATTTTCCACCCAAAAGACCAAAACCAATCGCCGTACCCAAAGCGCCCAAACCCAATACCAAGCCTACTGCTACCGCAGTCATGCCTTGCACGTTTGCAATTAAAGATGCAATTTCCATCGTTATCTCCTAACGTTATTTTTTTGATTGAAAAAACTAGTGGTGCTCGTGCGCCATACTCAAATACACAATCGTCAGCACCATAAAAATAAAGGCCTGCAATGTGATGATCAGAATATGGAATACCGCCCAGGGAAAGCTTAAGACCGGTTGAATAAACCAAGGCAGCAAAGCTATCAGAATAAAAATCAACTCGCCCGCATACAAGTTACCAAATAACCGCAGTCCGAGAGAAATCGGCTTGGCGATCTCTTCGACAAGCTTTAGCAACAAGTTAAAAGGCATAAACCAAGGGCCAAATGGCTGCAATAATAGCTCTTTGGCAAAACCGCCAACGCCCTTGATTTTGATGCTGTAAAAAATGATAAGGAAGAACACGGACAGCGACATGCCGAAAGTGGCGTTTAAATCCGTGCTGGGAACGACACGTAAATATTCCAACCCCATCAGCGAACCGATCATAGGAAAGATATCCACCGGGAACAAATCCATGAAGTTCCACAAGAATACCCAGCAAAATATTGACAATGCCAAAGGCGCAATCACTGCGCTTTTGCCATGAAAACTGTCTTTGACCTGGGTGTCGACAAATTCAACCAGCATTTCGGCAAAATTCTGAGCCAATCCGGGTACCCCGGTAGTGGCTTTTTCGGCAGCGCTTTTAAAGAACCAAAGGAACACTCCGCCTAGAAATACCGAGAAAAAAATCGTATCAAGGTGCAACGCCCAAAAGCCATGGCCGGCACTGAGTGGTGTCAAATGGTGGATGATGTATCCGGTTGCACCTTCGGCAGCGTGAGCTTCAGTAGACATTGTTCCCCTCTTTCTTATTAAATTCCGCGCATTATCAGCGCAAACCAAAAAACCGATAAAACCGCTGCATAACTTCCAAGCAACGGCAAAAACTCAATACCCGGAATCTGAAAAATCAGGTAAAACAAAAAACCTGTGATCAGTAATTTCCCGGATTCGCCGGTATAGAACGACTTAACTATCTTTTGCGGCTCTTTGCCAAATGACAGATAAATCTTCAGAGCAAAAAAAAGATTGGGTATAAACGCGGCAACACCACCTAACAATGATGAAAACGCTTTATGCCAACCGCTCGAAATGTAAAAAACTCCGGCCGCCACCAACATAACCATGATTTGATAAATCAGGATTTTTGCTACTGCAGCCAATGGCTTAACCACTTATCAAGCACCGCAAATTCACGAGATTATATCTGCCGTCAATAGTCAAAGCAAGGTTAAATAACGATAAACTTAGTAATTATATTGTTTTTAAAATATGCGCTAAAATGCCGTCCAGCTCTTCCAACGAGGAATAGTTGATCACCATTTTGCCGGTTCCGTTAGCCTTGTGTTCAATACTGACCTTAGCCCCCAACTTGGCCGTTAACTCGTCCTGCAGGCGCCGGGTGTCCTGGTCGACGGCTTTGGCCTCGATTGCCGCCGGTGGATTTGTTTTTGCCAGCCGCTCTGCTGCACGCACCGTCAAGCCTTCTTTTACGATTTTACCGGCGATGCTTACCTGTCTGGCCGGCTCCAATGACAGCAAGGCTCTTGCGTGCCCCATTTCCAGGTCTTTATTCAGCAGATATTTTTTTACTTCCGGCGCAAGTTCCAGTAAGCGCAGAAGATTGGTAACCGCGGCCCGCGATTTACCGACAGCATCCGCAATTTGCTGGTGGGTCATGGCAAATTCATCGAGCAGCCTTTTTAAAGCACCGGCTTCTTCCAGCGGGTTAAGGTCTTCACGTTGGATATTTTCGATTAATGCCACCGCCATGGCTGCGCGGTCGTCCATGTCTTTAACGACGACCGGAATCTCCTGCAGTCCGGCCAGTTGAGCAGCGCGCCAACGGCGTTCGCCGGCGATGATTTCATATTTATCCGCATTCAGTTTGCGCACCACCACCGGCTGGATAACGCCTTGGGCTTTGATGGAATCGGCCAGCTCCTGTAATTTAGCCGGATCCATATCCTGTCGTGGCTGATATTTGCCGCGCTGCAAGAATTCAATAGGTAAAACCTGAATACTGCCTTGAGGCTTTTCCGGGTTGGATAAATCCCCCAGCAGGGCATCCAAACCGCGGCCTAATCCACGTTTTTTTAGTGTCATGAAGTTTTATGCTCTTTTCTTATCATTTCTCCGGCCAGCGCCAGATAAGCTAAAGCGCCGCGCGAGGCGCGATCATACAGCAAGACCGGCAGGCCATGGCTGGGCGCTTCGGCCAAGCGTACATTCCTGGGCACGCAGGTTCTAAATACCTTGTCGCCGAAATACTCCACCAGCTGATCGGAAACATCTTTCCCCAAACGGCTGCGGCTATCGATCATGGTCCGTAATATACCTTCCAAATGCAAGCCGGGATTGACGCTATTTTGGATGCCTTTGATGGTTGCCATCAATGCCGACAACCCTTCCAAGGCATAATATTCGCATTGCATGGGGATTAAGACGCTGTCGGCGGCCACCATGGCGTTGACGGTCAGCATATTCAGGGAGGGCGGGCAATCGATCAGAATATAATCATACGCTTGTCGGACCGGTAACAAGGCGCCGGACAGGCGCTGCTCCCGGTGGCTCACACTCATCAGTTCAACTTCGGCGCGAGTCAAATCGGAATTGCCGGCAATTACCGAAAAGCCCAGCTCGTCCAAGTTAACCGCAATGTTAACGGCGGGCACGGAACCCATCAATAATTCATAACTGGAATAGTCGACGGCTTCTTTATCCAGGCCGCATCCCATAGCTGCATTACCCTGGGGATCCAGGTCGATCAGCAACACGCGCCGATGAGCGGCCGCCAGCGAGGCAGCCAAATTGACGCTGGTAGTCGTTTTGCCAACGCCGCCTTTTTGATTACTGATGGCGATTATTTTTCCCACATTTTTTGTCCGGCTTGAGCGAGTGAATCTATTTTGACCAAACACCGCTCCGCCATGAGTCCCGGCACCGTCAGCGGTATAATTGTACAGCGGGCATCAATGCCGGAAGCATCCAGCTCCGCCGCTTGCCCCTTCATTGCCAGCAAAGTGCCGGTGCCGGCAAGCAGATGCGATGTCAGCAATACAATATCCCAAAGGTTGGCAAAAGCGCGGGTCACGACTACATCGAAGCCTTGTTCAGGCTGGTATAACTCAACCCGCTCCTGGCATACCGTCACATTTTTCAGCCCTAATTCAATGACTGCTTGCTGGACAAAACGGGTTTTTTTGTGGTTACTATCCAGCAGCACAAAATTTTTATCAGGCAGGCAAATGGCCAGCGGTATTCCCGGCAAGCCGGCACCGGTGCCGACATCGATCACGCTTTGGCCGTTAACGAACGGCGCCACCGACAAACTGTCCAGCAAATGCACGCCCACCATTTCCTCGGCCCGGCGGATTGCAGTCAGATTATAAGCTTTATTCCATTTCTCGATCAGTTGCAGAAAAGCCAGCATCCGATCGATCTGTTCCTCGTCGATTGTAAGTCCAAGCTCAGCGACACCCGAAGCCAAGTTGGTATAACAAGATGGATCCATCAAGCCGATTTCTTCTTCAAATAGACCAACAATAACGAAATAGCCGCCGGGGTTACTCCCGGAATCCTTGAGGCCTGGCCCAAGGTTTCCGGTTTTTGCCGTTTCAATTTTTCGCTGACTTCGTTGGATAACCCCGGCACGCCCGTATAATCGAAGCTTTCGGGCAATCGCAGATGATCGTGACGCAAGGTTTTATCGATATCTTGTTGCTGGCGACCGATGTAGCCTGCATATTTGGTTTGGATTTCGACCTGCTCGGCAACTGGCTTCGGCACTTCGGCCAAATCGTCGGCAATCGCCAGCAAGCCTTGGATATCGACTTCGGGACGGCGCAATAACTCCATCATATTCACTTCGCGCTGCAAGGGCTTGCCCCAGAACGCTTCGGCCTTGTCGGCCGCTTCGGTGCCGGTTCTGATCCAGCGCTTCTTGAGATCGTCTTGCAAGCGGGCAATCGCTTCGCGTTTTTGCTCGAAAGCCCACCAACGTTGGTCGTCCACCAAACCCAGCTCACGGCCGTTTTCGGTCAACCGCAAATCGGCATTGTCTTCTCTCAGCATCAAGCGGTATTCGGCCCGGCTGGTGAACATACGGTAAGGCTCTTGAGTGCCGCGGGTAATCAAGTCATCGATCATTACACCGATGTAGGCTTCATCGCGGCGCGGACACCAGCCTTCCAGACCGGCGCTCTGGCGCGCGGCATTCAAGCCGGCAATCAGCCCTTGCGCCGCGGCTTCTTCGTAACCGGTCGTACCGTTAATCTGGCCGGCAAAAAACAAGCCGTCCATGTGTTTGGTTTCCAGGGTGGCTTTCAAATCTCGAGGGTCAAAAAAATCATATTCGATGGCATAACCGGGACGTAAAATTTCGGCATTCTCAAAGCCCGCCATCGAACGCACCAGTTCGTATTGCACATCAAACGGCAAGCTGGTGGAAATGCCGTTGGGATAAATTTCGCAAGTATCCAGGCCTTCCGGCTCGACAAAAATCTGGTGGGAATCGCGTTCGGCAAAACGCACGATCTTGTCTTCAATGGACGGACAATAGCGCGGCCCTACACCTTCGATAATGCCGGAATACAAGGGCGAGCGGTCCAACCCGGAACGAATGATGTCATGCGTTCTGCTGTTAGTACGGGTGATATGGCAGGGAATCTGCCGTGGGTGTTGTCCGGCATGGCCCAAAAAGGAAAATACCGGAGCCGGATCGTCGCCCTGCTGAACTTCGAGCTTGCTGTAATCGATGGTACGTCCGTCGATTCTTGGCGGCGTGCCGGTTTTCAAGCGGCCCACCCGAAACGGCAACTCGCGCAAACGCTCGGCCAATGCCACCGATGCCGGATCACCGGCGCGGCCGCCCGTGTAATTTTCCAAACCGATATGAATTTTTCCGCCCAGAAAGGTACCCGCCGTTAAAACTACGGCTTTGGCATTAAAATTCAGACCCATTTGGGTTTTAACGCCAACCACCCTACCGCCTTCAACCATCAAGTCGGAGGCCATTTGTTGAAACAGCGCCAAATTCGGCTGATTTTCCAACGCCGCACGGATAGCCTGTTTATACAACCGACGATCGGCCTGCGCGCGCGTGGCTCTAACCGCCGGGCCTTTGCTGGCGTTAAGGGTTCTAAACTGGATGCCACTGACGTCAATCGCCTGGGCCATGGCGCCGCCCAAAGCGTCGACTTCTTTAACCAGATGGCCTTTGCCGATACCGCCAATGGCAGGGTTGCAGCTCATTTGCCCCAGGGTTTCGATATTTTGGGTCAATAGCAGGGTTTTCGCGCCGCAACGCGCAGCCGCCAGGGCCGCCTCGGTTCCGGCATGGCCACCGCCGACTACAATCACGTCAAAATCTTTTTTGAATTTCACAACTTTAAATATACTCTAATCATTTGGTGCCTGAAACGGCACTGTAAAATATCCGATATTATACGAGGAAAGCCATGAAAAAGCCTAAAAATCAACAGTTAACCGAAGACAAGCCGAGAAACCCGGTCGCCAAATTTGCCGCGCAGTTTAATAAAACCGGCTATTTCCGGGATAAAACCCAATACCGCCGCAAAGCTAAACATGCCAAGCAGGAGGTTTGGCTGACCGCTCCGAATGGAGTCGCCAGCCAAACCGCTTACTTAGGCTAAACTAGCAACCCGCCGAACTCGCACATTTAACGCACATGCCGGTATACGGCAAAGCGTGCAAACGCTCTTTGGGAATGGGCTCGCCGCACATCATGCAGGTTCCGTATTCGCCTTTATCGATACGGGCGATGGCTTGCCTGATTTCCTCAACTTCGGTACGGGCGGCATTGCCAAGCTGATCCAACACTTCATCATTCTCGGCTTGCGTGGCGCGTTCTTCAAAATCCTTTTCCACAGGCTGGTCGGCGTGCTTGACGTCATCGGTAATCCTGGCCAGCCGGCCGCTTAACTCCTCCAGCATCGAAATCAAATTACTGCGCAGTTCTTGGTAATCTTCCACAACAAATCCTTAAGTCGTACTAAACTAAATTCATTTTAACCTGCATCGTAACATCAACCATGCAAAATGCAATTCAACGGCTGCTGGATGCCGCCAATCAGGTCATTCTGGGCAAACAGCACCAGATTCGCCTTGCCTTGTGCTGCCTGCTTGCCCGCGGGCATTTATTAATCGAAGACGTGCCCGGCGTCGGCAAAACCACGCTGGCGCATACGCTGGCGGCATTACTAGGTCTTAATTACCAGCGCATCCAGTTCACCAGCGATATTTTACCGTCCGATATTATCGGCACATCGGTGTTTGATGCACAAAACCACCAATTCAAATTTCATCCGGGGCCTTTGTTCAACCAAATGATTCTGGCCGATGAAATCAACCGTTCCACCCCCAAGGCACAAAGCGCGCTGCTGGAAGCCATGGAAGAACGGCAAGTGACGGTGGAAGGTGAAACCTATGCCTTGCCGCTACCGTTTTTTGTAATCGCCACCCAAAACCCTTCTTATCAACTGGGCACATTTCCTTTACCGGAGTCGCAGCTAGACCGGTTTTTGATGCGCATAGAGCTGGGTTACCCGGACCATCAGGCAGAACGCTTATTGTTAAGTGGGCAAAACCGCCACGACATGATTAGTCGGCTGTCGTCGCAACTGCCGCCGGGCCAACTATTGAGCATCCAGCAAGCCATAGACCAAGTCCATGCCGCACCGGCCTTGCTGGATTATTTACAGGCCATTCTAAACTTCACGCGCGAATCGTCCGATTACCCCAGCGGGCTGTCGCCCAGAGCCGGGTTGGCGCTGTTAACCGCTGCCAAAGCCTGGGCCTTCATGCAGGCCCGTAATGCCGTAATCCCGGAGGACATTCAAGCGGTATTGCCCGCAGTAGCCGCCCACCGGCTGCGCTCGGGGCAAACCAACGCCAGTGCCGTTATCGGCCCTATTTTAAGCAAGGTCGCCATTCCGTGACCGCCTTGCCCTTAAAACAGCGCTTTCAGCTGAGTCGGTTTGTGTTGGGGGAAAAAGCTCAAGCCGGCGAAATCACCTTGAACCAACGGCGGATTTTTATTCTGCCGACCCAACGCGGTTTGAATTTTGTCGTGTTGATCGGCTTATTGTTATTGATTGCTTTCGTTTATAACAACAATCTGGCTTATCTGTTAGGGTTTTTACTGGCCAGCGTATTTTTTATCGCTATTTTGCACAGTTATCGGTCACTGGCCGGGCTCACCGTCAGAGCCGGACAAACCACCGACGCCTTCGCCGGAGAAAGCGCCGGCTTTGAAATCCGCCTGACTAACCCCACGCCGGTGGCGCGCAGCTTGGTGAGCATTTCCCTGGAAAACACTGAAACTCTTGCCTTGGCAGCCGATAGCATAACCGCGCTGACCTTGTATAAAAAAGCCACCCAACGCGGCGTGCTTACGGCAGGCACTATCACCATCGCCAGCACCTATCCGCTTGGGTTATTCCGCGCCTGGTCGCCGCTACGTTTTGATATGAAGGCATTGATTTATCCCAAGCCTGCGCCTGCATCCAGCCCTATTCCCGAAGCATACGGCGAGCAGACATATCGCGGCCAATTAAAAAAAGGCGTGGATGATTTTTACGGGTTAAATGCCTACCAACCCGGCGATGCCATCCGTCATATCCATTGGAAAGCCTTCGCCAAAGGCCAGGGCTTGCTCAGCAAACAATACGGTAGCGAGCACAGCGGTGAAATCTGGCTGGATTACCAGCAAACGGCCGGTCACAATCTGGAAGAACGCTTGAGCCAGCTGTGCCGATGGTTGCTGGATGCCGAACAAACCGGGCTGCACTACGGCTTGAAATTACCCAGCCTGACCCTGGAACCCGGCCACGGCCAGGCTCATCTGACAACCTGTCTGGCCGAGCTGGCCCGGTTTTAAACCATGCCGGTCAGCAAAAGTCATCTGCTATTTATACTCAGCGCGATTGGCTTAATCGTGCTGCCGCACGTCAAACATATTCCCGCCAGCGTTTTCGGTTTTTTCTATGTTTTACTGGGTTGGCGCTTTATTGCCGTCTGGCAAACTCGCTGGCTACCCAACCGCGCGGTTGTGCTGGTTTTGTCCATTGCGGGCATTGCCATTCTGTACCGGCAAAACCTAGGCATTTTGGGGCAGGACGCCGGCACTAACTTGTTTATCACCGCACTGGGTTTGAAATTATTCGAAATCAAAGCCCAGCGCGATTTGTACTTGATTGTATTTTTAGCTTTTATTGTCGCCAGCTCGCAGTTTTTGTACGAACAAAACGTGCTCATGGCGGTATATATCCTGCTGGTCTGCACCCTGCTGCTGGCTACCTTGGTCACGGTCAACAGCTATCGGACCCAAACCCGGCAAGCTTTGAAAACCGCCGCCACCTTAATTCTCCAAGCCTTGCCGATGGCAATCGTGCTGTTTATTTTATTTCCACGATTGGAAGCACCGCAGTGGCTGGTTTTAGAAGAAGACCACAAAGCCCTGTCGGGTCTTAGCGAGGTATTGGAACCCGGCTCCATCACCAATCTGGGTTTATCCGATCAACTGGTATTCCGCGCCAAATTTACCGGCAACATTCCGCCGCCGGCCGAACGCTACTGGCGCGGTCCGGTACTGTATTACACCGACGGCAAACACTGGTCGCAACCTGACGCCCAGCGGCTGCAAAAACCGCCGCAGCTAACCGGCGAGCCCTACCGCTATACCTTATTGATGGAACCCCAGTCTAAAAACTGGGTATTCGGCCTGGATATGCCCGGCACTGTGCAAAGCCCGCTGATGCAGCAAGCCAATTACCAGCTGATAACCGGCGACAACCCGGAAAAACGCAGCGAATACCACTTAATCGCCTACCCCAACTACAACACCGGCGAACTGGGCGAGCCATTACAACAGGAAACCCTACGCCTTCCCGGCGAACCTGCGCATCGAATCCGCGAACTGGTGGAACAACTACACGGCTTTGACGGCCCGCCGCAAGCATTTATTGACCGGTTGCTGAATTACTTCCGGCAAGAGGAGTTTCACTACACGCTGACGCCGCCGTTGATAGAACACAACCCCATCGAAACTTTTCTGTTTGAAACCCGCCACGGCTTTTGCAGCCATTACGCGGCGGCCTTCACTTATCTGATGCGGGTGGCGCATATTCCGGCACGGATCGTCACCGGTTACCAGGGCGGCGAATTAAATGCAGTGGGGAGTTTTCTGGAAATCCGTCAGGCCAATGCCCATGCCTGGGCGGAAGTCTGGCTGCAAGGCCAAGGCTGGGTGCGCGTGGATCCGACCGCTGCCATCGCCCCGGAGCGGATTGAACACGGCATTAATATCGACCAGCAAGCTGTCAGCGGTGCGCTGAGCTTTGCCGCGCAAACCGTAAGACCGGGCACGGCCCTGAGTTGGCTGAAACACGCCCGGCAAACCTGGGACAACCTGGATTACAACTGGCAGCGCTGGGTAATTAATTACGACAACAGTAATCAATCACAACTATTGTCTTCCCTAGGCATTAACGACATTAAAACCCTGGTGTATTGGCTGTTAACCAGTATCGGCAGCTTTACCGCTCTGCTCAGCCTGTTTTTACTACGCAAAACAAGATCGCAACCCGACCCCAGCCGCCTGCTATATCAGCGCTTCTGCCGCAAAATCGCCCGCCACGGCCTTACCCGCCACCCTAGTGAAGGTGCGCTGGCTTTTGCCGGCCGTATCAACAGTTTGCTACCGGCCCGTGCCGCGGAAGTCAACCGCATTACCCATTTGTACCTCAAATTGCGTTACGGCCAACACGCCCGTAAAACCGATTTTGAGCAACTGCGTAAATCGGTGTCCAAGTTTAAAGCGTAAGCCCAGCAAAAAACGCTTAACGCGCTATAACGGTCGATTCCGGGACTGGCTCACAAAACTCAAAATCCGGATGGCAACTGAGCTTTTAATGCAGATCATTTGCGCCTACTATTGAAATCAATCTAATCGCATACTTAAAACTTTATGCGTGGCGCGATCTTGCTATTTGAGTTTGCTTTGCTTATCTCTCCAAAGCCGTCTTAAAAAAACGTTTTAAAGTCATCACCCGGAAACCAGCCTAAAAGCTATCCAAACCATTCAGGAGATTATTATGCCTTCGTTACGCCAAGCCTTAGCAACTTATATCAATCACAACGCTGAAGCCGATGAATTGGATAATATCCAGGCAAACAAAGAAATCGTATGGACTGAAAACTTACTAAAAAGCATAGAATGGAAACTGTTTGAAGACCTTTGCATGGAATTTTTACGCATCAAAAACTGCGACGCCAAGGTTACCAGCACCGGCGCCGACGGTGGCATCGATATAAAAATTACCGACCGCAACGGCATAGTGTTCGCCATCGCCCAGTGTAAAGCCTGGAGCAAACCGGTGGGCGTTAAACCAATTCG
This sequence comes from Methylobacter sp., assembly GCA_002928495.1. GTDB lineage: Bacteria > Pseudomonadota > Gammaproteobacteria > Methylococcales > Methylomonadaceae > WM-3-3. The sequence continues at coordinate 21,349 of PERF01000016.1, forward strand.
AGAACTGTATGGCATTATGGCTGGCGAACGCATAAAACTGGGTTTATTTCTGACCACTTCCGGCTTTAGCGAAGACGCTAGAAATTTCGCAGACGGCAAATCCTTGATCTTGATCGACAGCCGAGAAATGGTCGAAGCAATCAACCAGCTAGCGCCAAACGGCCGGGCAAAACTTGACGGCTTAATACGCCAAAACGATTACCAAACACCCACTTGTGTTAACTGTAATACCAAAATGGTCAAACGTACCGCAAAAACGGGACCCAATGCCGGAAACGGGTTTTGGGGTTGCGTAAATTTTCCCCGCTGTAAAAACACCATGAAGGTACGAAAACAATTCGATGCAAGTTCAACCCATCAATGATCTTATAACCTGGAAATCGTGATGCTGCTTGTCTCGGCGTTAAAACAGGTCTAAGATTACTTTCGGCTGAGAAAGACTCGGCCTGAATCATATTTTCTAAGGAGCTTAGAAATGCAAACAAAATACGACGCGGTCGTTTATATCGGCCGTTTTCAGCCTATTCATAATATTCACCTTGAAATCATCAAGAAGGCGGCCGCATTAGCCGGCAAAGTCATCGTGATTGTAGGTTCCGACAAACAACCCAGAACCTATAAAAACCCGTTCACTTCGGAAGAAAGAGCCTTGATGATTGTTAACGCCTGCAAAGATGCCGGCGTCGAGCAAAGCGTAACCGTCGATTTTATTCACGACTCCATCTATAACGACCAAGCCTGGGCGGTCAGGATACAAGCCATCGTGGCGGAACAAGTCCATCCGGAGAGTAAAACCGCCATCATCGGCCACAAAAAAGATGGGTCTTCGTTTTATCTGGACATGTTTCCGCAATGGCAACTGGAAGATGTCGGGCAGATTGAAATGCTTAACGCCGGTAATATTCGCGAGCTGTTTTTTAAACGTGACGGCAATCTTAATTTTTTAAAAAGCGTGGTTCCGCCCTCTACTTTCGCCTTTTTGGAAAACTTCCAACACGGCGAAGCCTTTCAGCAGATAATCCGCGAACGGGAATTTATCGCCGGTTACCAACAACAATTTCAGCATACGCCATACCCGCCGGTTTTTGTCACCGCCGATGCCATCGTCATCCAGTCGGGCCATGTGCTCATGATTAAACGCCGCGCCGAACCCGGCAAAGGCCTATGGGCGTTTCCGGGCGGCTTTTTGGATGCCGAAAACGATAAGTCGGTAAAAGACTGCGCCATCCGCAAACTAAAAGCCGAAACTCATATTAAAGTGCCGGTTCCCGCCTTATACGGCCACATTGAGGACAGCCGGGTGTTCGATGCCGTCAACCGCTCGGCACGCGGCCGCACTATCACCCACGCCTTCAAAATTGTTTTGCCGGACGGCGAATTGCCCAAAATCAAAGGGCAAGACCATGCCGAAAAAGCCAAGTGGATACCGATAGCCGAACTTGACCCTGCACAATGCTTTGAAGACCACTATGAGATTTTGCAAAACTTTCTCGGCAACTAACGATAAACGCAGTTGCATTGACCACTGTTAAGGAGCTTAACATGACCACATCGAACAATATCATTCTGAACACCGACAGCTACAAAGTCAGCATGTACAGACAGTATCCCGGCAACACCACTGGCGTATACAGTTATGTGGAATCACGCGGCGGGCGCTATGACCACACCGTGTTTTTCGGGCTGCAAGGGTTTATCAAAGAATACCTTGCCAACCCCATCACCCGCGCTGATATCGACGAAGCGGCGGAGATTTTTTCCTGGCACGGCGAGCCGTTTAATCAATCCGGCTGGGAATACATTTTGAACAAACACGGCGGCTACCTGCCCGTGCGCATTAAAGCCATCGAAGAAGGTACTGTGGTTCCGGTGAAAAATGTCTTGCTCACCATAGAAAATACCGATCCGGTCTGTTTTTGGCTGACAACATATCTGGAAACCGCGTTGCTTAGGGCCATTTGGTATCCCAGCACGGTAGCCACCTTAAGCTTTAACATCAAAAAAATTATTAAAAACTATTTAGAGCACTCCGGCACGCCGTCGCTAATCGATTATAAACTCCACGACTTCGGTGCTCGCGGCGTTTCCAGCTTGGAAAGCGCCGGAATCGGCGGCGCCGCACACTTGATCAATTTTTTAGGCACCGACACCGTGTCGGGATTGCTGTATGCGCGTAAATATTACGGCGCCAACCGGCCCGGTTTCAGCATTCCTGCCGCCGAGCACAGTACGATTACCTCTTGGGGTAAAGATAACGAGGTCTTGGCATACAAAAACATGCTTGATCAATACGCCAAGCCCGGCCAAATAGTAGCTGTGGTTTCCGATAGCTACGACATTTTTCATGCCGCGGAAAAACTTTGGGGCGAGGAACTCAAAGAGCAAGTGATAAATTCCGGCGCCATCGTGGTGATCCGGCCGGATTCCGGCGATCCAATTCGGGTCAATACCAAACTGATCGAAATTCTCGGTAGGCAGTTCGGTTATACCGTCAACGACAAAGGTTATAAAGTGCTGAACCACGTCAGAATCATTCAAGGCGACGGGGTCAACGAACTGGCCATCAGCACCCTATTGGGCCAACTTTGCGCCTTCGGCTGGTCCGCCGACAATATCAACTTCGGCATGGGCGGGGGATTGCTTCAGCAAATCGACCGGGACACCCAAAAATTTGCCATGAAATGTTCGGCTGCTTGCGTTAACGGCGAATGGATACCGGTCTTAAAACAACCGGTCACCGACCCCGGCAAACAGTCCAAAGCCGGCCGCGTCACACTGTACTGGGACAAGCAAAAAAGTCACTTTTACTCCGGCGTTGAAGATTGGATGGAACCGGTTTTGGAAACTGTGTTTGAAAACGGGAAAATTGTCAAAGAAATCAATTTCGAACGGGTACGTTCAAATACCAAGCAGTACCTTTAAATACAAAACCTGCAAGGCCGGGCTGGCTGCGTCTAACCCGGCCTTGCATTAGGTTGCACCGATAGCCCCATTGCCGGGGTTTTCGGCAAGCATCACTATGAAAAGTCCTTGTTAAAGTTTATCCGCCGACACTATAAATATCTGTCTGTTAAGGAACTTATCGGCGGCAATCCACCCTAAAAACCGTTGGTTTAGCGCTTAATGCTGTAGAATGGCGATCAACAAGCATCAAATCCTTTTTTAAGCTCACGCTTACCAGCCCCCACACTTTCACATGAATCAACTGACACCGGAAGGCCAGCAAATTATCAATAACATTGCTCAACGCTACAACTTTAGCCCGGATGCGGTTTACAGCATGTTACTATCGGTTATCAACGGCAATGGTTCCATGGCCCAATTCAACCATCCTGAGTTTGGCGGTTCCGGCCAATGGATGCGGGGCGGCATGATTATGCTGGGCGATATGTTCAATAACGGTTTGAAAAACAGCGTTGGCAATCTTTGCCAAGAGCTTGCTAATTTGATAGCCAATCAGCCCGGTTTGATTCAAACCGGCAGTTTTCAATCACAGAGCCAAGGCAATCAGCAACAAAGCAGCCACGGCAATGTTTTTGGATCAAGCCAGCAACAGAATAATATGGGGCCTTCGGGCGCGGTAAGCCTGTTTGTGCCGCCACCGACGGGAAGCTCCGGCAACTGGTGGCCGGCGGGCTTGCAATTTCCCAATAGCACCGGCGCGCAAAATAATGTGCGTTACGCTTATTTTGCCAGCATTAGACGCTTGGCAATCGAAGCTAACGGCCATGTCACGCTATACGATACCTTGGATCATCAAATCGGCGGTTTTTCGCAGCAACAATCAGTCGGCGGTTCAATCACTTTCACTAGCCAATACGGCTTGGTAGATGTCAGCACACTACCGGTTATTTCTATCGATAATGTGCCGGTACAGGCCGCCAGCAACCGTGACTACCCGGCGTCAAGCCTGTCCTACCCGATGCAACCAGAAGCTACCGGCCAAGAAGCCGATATTTTTGCCGCCATTGAAAAACTGGCCGGTTTAAAAGATAAAGGCATTTTAAGCGAAGCAGAATTCAGCACAAAAAAGGCTGAGCTGTTGGCGCGGCTTTAGTGTGCATACAGTTGAGGCTTGAGGCTTTTTTCAAGTCTGTCTGCATTTAACCTTAGTAAAGCGAAGCCGGTTGCGTCTTAGGAATTGCTCAATCGGCGTGCTCCACCTCAAACACCACGCCGCGAATTCCGGTTATCTTAACCCGCGTGCTGATGTCGCAGTCTTGGCCTTGGACTTTCCAGATGCTGTCGTCAACCTTGATTTTACCCTGGCCGTTGATGATAGGCTCGTACAAGTTGAAAACACGGCCTATGTATTGCGCTCCCCGCTGGTTAAGCAAGGGCTGGTCGGAGTGGCTGGACTGCGCTCGGGCATAGCGGCGCCAGGCAACTATGCTGAGCACCGACAGCACGGCGAAAATAAGCGCTTGAAATTCAAGGCTTAAGACAGGGACTGCCAACAACACGCCCCCGGTGATAAACGCCGAAATTGCCAGCCAGAGAAAGAAAAAACCGGGCGTTAACAACTCGGCGACTACCAGAACCAAGGCAAATGCCCACCAATACCAAAATTCAAATAGTATGTCAGGCATCATGTTAGCTCCCTGGCGTTTTGTGTTTGATATCCTTGGCAAGTTCGGCGATACCGCCCAACGCGCCGATAACGCTGGAAGCTTCCAGGGGCATAAAAATCAGCTTGCTGTTGCCGGATTCGGCGATGCTTTTCAACGATTCGATATATTTTTGCGCAACGAAATAATTAACCGCCTGAATATCGCCTTTGCTAATGGCTTCCGACACCAACGTGGTTGCTTTAGCTTCAGCCTCGGCCAAGCGCTCACGGGCATCGGCGTCGCGGTAGGAGGCTTGCTTGCGGCCTTCGGCCTCTAAAATAGCGGCTTGCTGAGCACCTTCGGCACGCAAAATTTCCGATTGCCTTAAGCCTTCGGCTTCCAATATCGATGCGCGCTTCAAGCGTTCGGCCTTCATCTGCCGGCCCATGGCTTCCACCAAATCCTTGGGCGGCGCGATGTCTTTGATTTCGATACGGGTTACTTTTATGCCCCAGGGCGTGGTGGCATCGTCAACAACCATCAGCAAACGGGCGTTAATGTCGTCGCGGCGGGATAACAGCTCGTCCAGATCCATGGAACCCATCACGGTACGGATGTTGGTCATCACCAGGTTTAAAATCGCCAAATCCAGCTGGTTGACTTCATAGGCGGCCTTGGGCGCATCCATCACCTGGTAAAACACCACCCCGTCCACGGTGACCATGGCGTTGTCTTTGGTGATGACTTCCTGCGACGGCACATCCATTACTTGCTCCATCATAATCATTTCACGGCCTACGCGTTCAATCACCGGGGTGATAAAGCTCAGACCCGGAGTCAGCGTGCGGGTGTATTTACCGAAGCGTTCCACCGTATACTGCATGCCTTGCGGCACCGATTTGACACTGAGAAACACCCACAACACGGCTAAAATCAACGCTGCTATTATAAATGCGCCAAAACCACTCATACCGCCTCCTGATTTTTTTATTAGGAAATTTTTGCCTACCCGTTAAAATACGGGCTTGGTTTGTTGCTTCAAGCTAACAGACACCCCGCAATAATAATTTAAAACCAGCATAACGGGTAACTGAATGTCGATTAACTTTTTAATAAATGCCGCTTTTAATACGGGTGTATTAACGCTTTTGTTTTTTATTGCCGGTATGATCAAACCCAAATGGCCGCTATTCTTCATGAACAAACCGGACCGGTTTTTGATCGCGATAATCACCACGATTCTGGTAATGATTACCGTTACCATGTATGGTGAAGGCAATCGGCGCGCACTGGAAGAAGAGCGCAAGACCGAGGCCGAAAAAGCTGCCGGGAATTTTACGCCCTCGCCTGCGCCGCAGCCTGAGGGTAGCATTCCGGTGCCGGCTCCCCAAGCACCGGCCAAGTAAACTAGATTGTTTAACACTGGAACCTTTAAGCTTTTTTCTGGTTTAATGTCCGGTAACCGGACATTACCGTTTAATGCGCCTTTTTAATCAACTCCGCCAACATTTGTTATGACCGAAAATATTGAGATTTTAGAATCCGTCCAGCATTACTACGGACAAATTTTGCAATCCAGCAGCGATCTGAAAACCAGCGCTTGCTGCACGGCGGACGCCATGCCCCCGCATTTACGCATTGGTGAAAGAACTGCACCCGGAAGTGGTAGACCGATTCTACGGTTGCGGCTCCCCCTTGCCGCCAGCCTTGACCGGGGCTACCGTGCTCGATTTGGGCTGCGGCTCGGGCCGTGATTGCTACATGCTATCAAGACTGGTCGGCGAACAAGGCCGGGTCATCGGCGTGGATATGACGGTTGAGCAACTGGAAGTGGCCGTTCGCCACCGCGACTGGCATGCGCACCGCTTCGGTTATAAACACTCCAATGTGGAATTTCTGCACGGCCAGATTGAAGACTTAGCCGCTATCGGCATAGCCGATAACAGTGTTGATTTAGTGGTATCCAACTGCGTGATCAACTTATCGCCGGACAAAACCCGCGTTCTGGCCGAAGTTTTCCGCGTGTTGAAACCCGGCGGCGAGCTGTATTTTTCCGATGTTTTCGCCGACCGCCGCATCCCCCTGCCCCTGCGCCACGACCCGGTATTACTGGGCGAATGCTTAGGCGGCGCCCTATACTGGGAAGATTTCCGGCGTTTGCTGCAAGACCTGGGCTGCCCGGACATCCGCATCGCCAAACAAAGCCCGATCAGCCTGGACGACCCTGAAGTTGCCGCCAAAGTCGGTATGGTTAAGTTTCAGTCAATTACGGTACGCGCCTTTAAGATGCCGTTGGAAGACCGTTGCGAGGATTACGGCCAGGTGGCTCGTTATCTGGGCACCTTGCCGGAATGCCTGCACGCCTTCGAGCTGGACGATCACCACTATTTTGAAACCGGGCGCCCGCTACGCGTGTGCGGCAACACGGCCGATATGATCTCCACCAGCCGCTATGCGCCGCATTTTGACGTTTCAGGCGATAAATCCACGCATTTCGGTATCTTCGACTGCTCGCCGGGGCCGCAAAGCCAATCCGACGCGGCAGGCGGCAGCTGTTGTTAAAACCGGCAACAAACCGGCCGAGCAATTATGAACAGATCCGGCAAGCGTTCATCTTTGCTCAAACCGCGTTTAATCCCAATAATTGCCGCTTGGCTGCTCTCTCCCACGGTCTTTGGAGCAGAGCCGTCTGATAGTCTGCCGGCTGATGTACTCAAGCTGCTGCACCGGCAATACACGCTGCCGGGGCAGGAAACGCGGTATCTCAGCGGCAGTGTTGACCTAAACGGCGACCACCGTCCGGAGTTAATTATCCATGTTGTGGGCCCAATGGCTTGCGGAACCGGCGGCTGCCCGACCTGGGTGTTTACCCCCAAAGGCAACCGCTATAGCCAGGTTGCTTCCATCAGCGTCACAAACCCGCCGATTCGGGCTGCGGCAAGCATCAGCAAAGGCTGGCGCAGCCTGATTGTACATATCGGTGGCGGCGGCGCTAAACCGGCCGATATCGAACTCAGCTTCAATGGCCGCTCTTATCCATCGAATCCGACCGTTTCCGGAAAGCATATTAAAACCGCCACATTAAAAAATTCGGACATTGTGATTGCTGAATTTAGCGACTTTAATGCCGCCAAACCGATACCGGAAGCTACCGGTACCGCAAAAGCCGCCGCTGAAACACCATCTTTTGACTGCAGCAAAGCCACGACAAAGACCGAACAATTAATCTGCGGCGATGCCGCGCTGGCACGTTTAGACCGCGACCTGGCAAGCGCTTACAACCGCAGCAGGCAACAATGGCCGGCAGAAACGCAACATAGCGAACGCCAGTCACAACTCGACTGGATTTCCGAACGCAACGCCTGCGCAAGCAGCACGCATGCCCAAGACTGCATTAAATCAAGCTATCAACGGCGGCTGATCGAATTACAAATCCGCGGCGGTGCACTGGAAGCGCCGACTCCGGTCAGCTATCAATGTAAAGAGCAGGAAGGCCAGCCGTTTTGGGCATCGTTCTACAACCAAACCGAACCGCGCAGCGTTGTACTCACTTTCGGCAACCTGCAGACAATCGCTTTCGCTGTCCCAAGCGGCAGCGGCGCCCACTATGGCAACCAGAACGTGGATTTTTGGGAGCATCATGGCGAGGCGACGGTAACCTGGAACGGAAAATCTTTTACCTGCCAAGCACATTAACTCCACTCAACGCGCTAAACCCTGTTTCAGCACGTGCGGAAACACCGCCGAACTGCCTTTTAAAATCACCCTCAAAGCCCTAAGTAAAACTTTGCCGCCGTCTACCTGCACTTGGCAAAAAATTAACTAAACTTCAGAGAAAGATTCACAGGTTTGAGCTTTCGGATCATGGCCAGCCCGAAGTCTCAGTTGGTTATCTGTTTTTGAGGTGCGCATGAACCAAATCCAAACTTTACAGCAAACCTATGCCGATTGCTTAGACGAACGGCTTGACTTGGTCGCGCTGACCGGGGCGCTTGGCCGCTGGTATGCAACTTATACCGAGCATAATTTTTTACACCCCTGCATCATCGCAGGGCAGCCTGCCCTAGTCTGCCAGCGTGACCTAAGCCGTAACAACCCACCGGCGTATGGCGAATTAGCGGCCATCGCACTTGAATTCGGCCTCTACCTTAAAGAAGACTCCAGAAGCCGGCAATTGCCCGGCCACCCCAATCGGCGGCGTCAAATCGGCATGATTTTGAGTTTTTGCGCCGGTCTGGCGGCAACCCCACAAACGACGACAGCAGATTCACTTACGCCGGTTTTGGCGGCGAGCGCTTCGGCCAACCTGGCGCCGGTAATGACCACAATGCAAGCTACCGTGGTTTACGGCACCGATCATCGACCGGTGATTCAATTACGGCACCGGTCGCCGCCAACCGCGGCTCAAGTTTTGACAACGCTAGGGGCAAAAGCGGATCAACGGGATAGAGACCCGGCCGCAGAGACGTTTATCACAGAATTTCTGACCCGCCACTATCAGGCCGCCGTCGGCGACCCGAAAACCATAAAAGCCGATTTTGCCAGCCTTGCCGCGTATTTTGCCCGCTATCCGCAAATTATCGACTTAATTAAAGCATTGCGCGATCAAAACCTGACCTTGCAATACCGCGCCGAGACATGGCAAACGGAAGCCTTAGGCAATCCATACGAAGTCAACCACGTCATCGTATATTTCGACACCCGCATGGGCGCGCAACTGCTCTACCAACCCGGCTGCGAAACCACGCCAGCCTGCTCGATTTCACCGGCTGACGCTTTGCTGCATGAATTACTGCACGCAAAATTGATGTTATTGGACAGCGAGCATTTCCTGGCGACCGGCGCCATGAATAGCCTGTATCCGGCCGAGCACGAGCGCGAAGTCATCAGCGCCGAAAATCGGCTTTACGACGCCATGAATCAACAAGACGGCCTGTCTCGGCCTTTGCGCCACCGCCACGCCGGCGAATTGCTGCAAGTGGCGTGTCCGGCATGCATTCCGGTCAAGCATTTGGACGCACAAAACGCCGAAATCAATCTCTCTTTGCAAAATTAACGCGCTTGCCGGCTTGGTCTGATAAATCCTGTACCGCACGTTGGCCTGGTTTCATACTATTCCCGCCGGTTTAACGCCAACGTCGCCAGCAATCTGCGCATCAACCATTCCTCCTGGGCCTGACGAACGAAGATTGGCTCGCTTATTTATTGTTGCCTCGATGTCTGTAAAATAATGCCATTACTTGACTAGAGGAACGTCCATGTCCGGCTTTTTTTCCAAAAACCGTATTGTTGCGCAACCGGGTTTTAACCGCTGGCTGGTGCCGCCGGCCGCGCTTTCCGTGCATTTATGCATAGGTCAGGCCTATGCTTTCAGCGTGTTTAACGACCCTTTGACCAAAGTCATAGGCCTAACCGCCACCACCCCGGAAGATTGGAAACTCACCACGCTGGGCTGGATTTTTAGCCTGGCCATCGTATTTTTAGGCTTATCGGCAGCCTTCGGCGGCAAGTGGCTGGAAAAAGTCGGCCCGCGTCTAACCATGTTTGTCGCCGCTTGCTGCTTCGGCGGCGGGTTTCTGGTCGCCGCGCTGGGCGTGGTGTTGCACGAGATCTGGCTGCTGTACTTGGGCTACGGCGTCATCGGCGGCATCGGCCTGGGCCTGGGCTATGTTTCGCCGGTATCGACCCTGATCAAATGGTTCCCCGACCGCCGGGGCATGGCTACCGGCATGGCGATCATGGGCTTCGGCGGCGGCGCCATGATAGGCGCGCCGTTGTCGGTACTACTGATGGAACATTTTAAATCGGCGGACTCGGTAGGCGTGGCGCAAACCTTTGCCGTGATGGGCTGCATTTACTTCGCGTCCATGATGATCGGCGCCTTGACCATCCGTATTCCCGTCGACGGCTGGAAACCCGAAGGCTGGGAGCCGCCGAAAGTGGAAAACAAAATGATCAGCCAAAACCACGTGCATATCGACCAAGCTTTGAAAACCCCGCAGTTTTACCTGCTATGGCTGGTACTCTGTTTAAACGTGACCGCCGGTATCGGCGTTTTGGGCCAGGCTTCAGTGATGATTCAGGAAATGTTCAAAGGCTTGGTCACCCCGGCAGCCGCAGCCGGCTTCGTGGGCTTGCTCAGCCTGTTCAACATGGGCGGGCGGTTTTTCTGGTCGTCGGCCTCGGACTATATCGGCCGTAAAAATACCTATTTCATCTTTTTCTTTATCGGAGCGGTGCTGTATTCCTCGGTTCCAACCATGGGCAACCAAGGCAATATCGCCTTGTTCGTGCTGCTGTACGCCTTGATCATGAGCATGTACGGCGGTGGTTTTGCTACTATTCCGGCGTACTTGGCGGATATTTTCGGCACCCTCTACGTGGGCGGCATCCACGGCCGGTTGTTGACCGCATGGTCTACCGCCGGCGTGCTTGGCCCGGTGCTGGTCAATTATATTCGTGAGCATGAAATCGCCCAGGGCGTGCCCAAAGCCGATGCCTACAATTTCACCCTGTACCTGATGGCCGGCATTCTGGTATTGGGTTTTATCAGCAATCTGCTAATCCGTCCGGTGCATGAAAAACACCACCTGAAACACGACGAATTCGACGAAATGGACGGCGTTTACCC
>PERF01000017.1 GCA_002928495.1 Methylobacter sp.
AACACCACTTGGCGCTCGCTGGTATCTGCCGTAAACATAGCTTCGGGGTTCCAGATATAACGCTCAAAAAAACGCGGTGCAAAACTTTCCAAATCGGTACCGACCACCAGCAATAAATCACAACGGTTTTTTATTTCCGCCAGGGTGGTATTAATCCAGCCGGTATCCTGCATAACCAAAAGATTACGCCTTGCATCGGAAAAATTAATATTATCAATGACGGCACCGCTTCTATCCGCCAGCGCCAACAACGCCCGCATGCCGTTAACATCGGTAGCGCATCCGCCAATCACCGGTTGATGCGTGTTTTTAAGCAACTCGGCGGCTTTTTGCGCGGCTTCGCTCAATGTTGATGCTTTTCCGTTAATTCTGGGATCGGTTTCGGTTAACTGCTGCTCAAAACCCGGTGTATTGACCGCACAACCGTTAGCGGTTACTTTGATTACGGTGCCGTCAACGTTTACGGTAATGTCATCGGTACCTACACCGCAAAATGGACTGGGCACTTCTGTTATTTCAGCCACACGTGATTCCTCTGTGAGTGATTGAAGAAAATAATCCTTTAATTTTAGGATTACAGCCGATCCTATTACTCTAGCGCGAATTGGCAAAATTTAATAGTTTGCCGAGATAGCTAACTAAGGGTAATCTGTTATCTCAGCCTTCAAATTTGCCGGGCTTCCTGTTAAAGTTGAAAAAAAACTTTGCTTAGCACCATGAATTTACGCTTACTGTTTATTTTATTATTAGTTTTCACGGCCTTTCCCGTGCAATCGGAAACCGTTCCGAACTTAAAGCTTTTAAAGGCGGCAGTTACCAGCAGCTTTTATCCGGCAATCAAGGAAAACCCTTTATTTTAGTTTTGTGGTCAACCACTTGCACATCTTGCCTTAAAGACATGGCGATCATACGCAGCCTGCATGAGGAGATGCCGAAATTAAAAATTGTTATGCTGGCTACCGATGATGTATCCGAATCCGAGGAAGTCAAATCAATCCTTAAAGCCAACAATCTGACCGCATTGGATAACTGGGTGTTTGCCGATGACGACAGCCAACGGCTGTACTATGAGATAGACCCCAAATGGTACGGTGAGCTGCCCAGAGCCTACTTTTTTACCGCTAACCACGAACGCACCGGCGTCAGCGGCGCCTTAAGCAAAGAACAATTCCTTAGCCGCCTGCACAGCATTCAGCCGTAACACAGCCGCGCTTTAGTAATAGAAGTCTTCAATAGTTGCGTTAAGATAAGCACTTTCAGCTCCTCCTTTTAAAATTATGTTGAAACTCATACCGCTGATATTATCGGCTGCCGCCGCTTTGACTGCTTGCGCCGTAAGCCCTACCGGAAGACAGCAGTTTATATTTATGACTGATGACCAGATGAGCCAGCTGGGTCTGCAAGCATTCGACAACCTGAAACGGGAAAAACCGGTCAGCAATAATGCTAAGTTCCAGCAAATCAGCCAATGCGTGGCCCAGGCTTTAACAGCACAAACCGGCGGCCGCTGGGAAGTCGTGGTTTTTGATGACGCCACGCCGAATGCGTTCGCCCTGCCCGGCAATAAAATCGGCGTACATACCGGTATGCTGCAAATTATCGATAACCAAGACCAATTGGCTGCGGTGGTCGGCCACGAAATCGGCCATGTCATCGCCCGCCACAGCAACGAGCGCGCCTCACAGGAAGTCGCCGTCAATCAAGGTCTGGCTTTAATTCAGGCGGTCAGCGCCCCGCAATCAGCATTGGGGCAAACCGCAGTCGGCTTGTTGGGACTAGGTGCCCAATACGGGGTATTGATGCCGTATAGCCGGCTTCATGAAAGCGAAGCCGATATTATCGGCGTGGATCTCATGGCCAAGGCCGGCTTTGATCCCAAACAAAGCATTGCGCTTTGGCAGAAAATGTCGCAATTGTCTCAAGGCCAGCAACCGGTAGAGTTTTTATCCACGCATCCGTCAAATAGCACCCGCATAGGCCAACTGGAAGCACACATGCCCACGGCGCTACAGTATTACCAACAAGCCCAATCGCTGGGCAGGCAACCAGGCTGCACGCAGTAATGACCCCAAGCCTGCAGCTGTTGCAACCTTATCCGTTCGAAAAACTTGCCCAACTAAAGCAAGGCGTCATCCCGGCAGCGGATAAAGCCCCGATCAATATGTCCATCGGGGAACCGGCGCATCCTACCCCGGCGTTAATTGAGCAGGCTTTGGTAGCGCACCTTAACGGTTTAGCCAACTACCCGGTAACCAAAGGCACGGCTGAACTGCGCCAGACTATAGCCGGCTGGCTTACGCGCCGTTTTACTTTACCGCATGGCGTAATCGACCCTGAAACCCAGGTTCTACCCGTCAGCGGCACCCGGGAAGCCCTGTTTTCCTTTGCCCAATGCCTGATAGACCCAAGCCCAGGCCGCCATGGCAAACCCGTGGTGATTATGCCCAACCCGTTTTACCAGATTTATGAAGGCGCGGCATTGCTGGCTGGCGCCGAGCCGTATTTTTTAAACACAACCGAAGCAACCGGTTATCTGCCTGATTTCGATTCGGTTCCCGACGCTATCTGGCAACGCTGCCAATTAATTTACATTTGTTCGCCCGGCAATCCCAGCGGTGCCGTATTAAGCCAACAAAGCCACCAAAAGCTTCTGGCGTTGGCTGACAAATACGATTTTGTTATCGCCTCGGATGAATGCTATAGCGAGTTATACGACGACGAAAACCTGCCCCCGCCCGGTTTGCTGCAATCCGCTTTTAACTTGGGCAATGCCGATTTTAGCCGCTGCATCGTATTTCACAGCCTTTCCAAACGCTCCAACGCGCCGGGATTGCGCTCGGGATTTGTGGCCGGAGACGCCAAACTACTGCAACCCTATTTGCAATACCGCACCTACCACGGCTCTGCCTTGCCTCTACCAGTGCAACACGCCAGCATGGCCGCCTGGAAGGACGAAGCCCATGTCCTGGAAAATCGCCGCCTGTACCGGGAAAAATTTACCGCTTTTATCGGCCTTTTAGCCAACACTTGCCGAATTGAAAGACCTCCCGCCAGTTTTTATGTCTGGCTGAAAACCCCGATAGACGACACCGAGTTTGCCCGGCAATTATTTGCCCGGCAATCGATAACCGTATTGCCGGGTTCGTATTTGTCCAGGCCAGCGCACGGCGTTAACCCCGGCGCTAACCATGTGCGGATTGCGCTGGTGGCTTCATTAGACCAGTGCGAACAAGCCGCCGAACGTCTTAACAGCTTCTTCAACACCTTATAAATAGAAAAACCATGCACCCTTTAGAAAATCTGATCAACGATGCTTTTGAAAACCGGGCCAACCTCTCACCGACTAATGCTCCAGCCGATTTACGCGCGGCGGTTGCCGAAATCCTGAAACTTTTGGATACCGGCAAACTTAGAGTTGCGGAAAAAATCGACGGCGACTGGGTTACCCATCAATGGCTGAAAAAAGCCGTCTTGTTATCGTTCAGAATTAACGATAACCGGCTCATGGATGGCGGCAATACTCGCTATTACGATAAAGTCGAGTGTAAATTCTCATCGTACAGCGAACAGGATTTCGCCGAAGCCGGCGTGCGCGTGGTGCCCAATGCTGTCGCCCGACACGGCTCATACATTGCACCCGGCGCCATTTTGATGCCTTCTTATGTTAATATTGGCGCTTATGTAGACAGCGGCACGATGGTCGACACCTGGGTAACCGTAGGCTCTTGCGCGCAAATCGGCAAAAATGTGCATCTGTCCGGCGGTGTCGGCATCGGCGGTGTACTTGAACCACTGCAGGCCAATCCCACCATCATCGGTGACAATTGCTTCATAGGCGCCCGCTCGGAAATTGTCGAAGGCGTTATTGTCGAAGACGGCTGCGTGATTTCCATGGGAGTTTATATTGGCCAAAGCACCAAAATTTACAACCGTATGACCGGAAACCCATTATGGCCGTATTCCTGCCGGTTCGGTCGTGGTATCGGGCAATCTACCCTCTGCCGACGGCCGCTACAGTTTGTATTGCGCCGTGATTATCAAACAAGTGGATGAAAAAACCCGCAGTAAAACCGGCATAAACGAATTATTACGTGATTAACCACCCAGCCGTGGCGCAACCCCAGGTTGCGCTTAACCAACACCAACCTTAGCGAGTCCGGACATGACCCAAGAACTATCCAGCAATGCCATCATTTATGCCACTTTGGCTTTAAACAGCGAAATCGCACTGCAAAAAGAATATCTGGATTCCTCGGAAGTGCCTGAGGATGAGCGCGAAAATGAAGAAGAAATTCTTGCCGATCTGGAACAAGCGTTCATGGAATTCGTCGATCTTTACAAAGCGCAATGCAAAATCGATAAAGAACTACCTAGCTTGGATGAGCTGTTAAATAGCCAGCTCTAATCCACCATGGTGGTTTTATACGGAATCAAAACTTGCGACAGCATCAAAAAAGCCCGCCGTTGGCTGGAACAAAACGGCATCGAATACCGGTTTCACGATTACCGTAGCGATGGTCTTGATCACGTGCTTTTACAAAGTTTCGCCGACAGCTTAGGCTGGGAAGCGCTGCTCAACAAAAGCAGCACCAGTTGGCGCCAGCTTAGCGAGGAGCAAAAAACCGGACTCGATACCGAAACAGCACTGGCCTTGATGCTGGCAACCCCAACGCTGATCAAACGTCCTCTGCTGGACACCGGCACTAAACTGATTTTAGGTTTTAAGGACTATGAGCGGCACTTTAGAACTGCTTAACGATTTAATCCACCGGCCATCGGTTACGCCTGAAGACGCCGGCTGCCTTGAGGCTATCGCCGGACGTCTGGCCGGTTTGGATTTTAATGCCGAACGCCTGGATTTTGCCGACACCAAAAACCTCTGGCTGAAACGCGGCAGCAATAAACCCTTGCTGGTGTTTTTAGGGCACACCGACGTGGTACCGCCTGGCCCTTTGGAAGCCTGGTCCAGCCCGCCGTTCGAACCCACCCTGCGCGACGGCAAACTCTATGGCCGCGGTGCCGCCGATATGAAGGGCTCCATAGCGGCTTTCATTACCGCCGTTGAACGTTTTCTGGCAAAACATGCCGATCATCATGGCTCCATCGCCATTTTATTGACCAGCGACGAGGAAGGCATTGCCACCCACGGCGTGGTTAAAGTGGTTGAAGTGCTTGAACAACGCCGGGAAAAAATCGACTGGTGCTTGGTTGGCGAGCCGTCCAGCAGCCAAAAGATTGGCGATGTCATCCGTGTCGGGCGGCGCGGCTCGTTATGCGGCAAACTTACCGTCAAAGGCATTCAAGGCCATGTTGCCTATCCCAGCCTAGCCGACAATCCAATCCACCGGGTTACCCCGGCTTTGCTGGAGTTGACCGGTGAGGTTTGGGACGTGGGTAATGCTTATTTTCCGGCGACCAGTTTTCAGATTTCCAACATCAATGCCGGCACCGGCGCGGAAAATATAATCCCGGGTCAGGTCGACATTCTGTTTAACTGGCGGTTTAGCACGGAGTTAACGGAAAACGTTATCAAACAGCGAGTTACCGCCATTCTGGATAAGCACGGATTAACGTATCAACTGGAATGGCGTTTATCAGGCAATCCGTTTTTGACCACGGGCGGTGAATTAATTAATGCCGTGCATTCGGCAATCAAAACCGTAACCGGCCATGATACCGAAGACGACACCGGCGGTGGCACGTCCGACGGCCGGTTTATCGCTCCAACCGGCGCGCAAGTGGTGGAACTCGGCCCACTCAATGCCAGCATTCATAAAATCGATGAACACATAGGGCTTGACGAACTGGAGACTTTATCCCAAATCTATGAGCAGGTTTTGCTGAATTT
This sequence comes from Methylobacter sp., assembly GCA_002928495.1. Lineage (GTDB taxonomy): Bacteria > Pseudomonadota > Gammaproteobacteria > Methylococcales > Methylomonadaceae > WM-3-3. The sequence continues at coordinate 5,849 of PERF01000017.1, forward strand.
ACTGACTGAAACCGGCATCAAACCAGTTTGATTTTACTGTCTTCAATCACAATCAGCTGTTTTTTGTACAACCCGCCTATGGCTTGCTTAAAGGCTTTTTTGCTGGTTCCGAACAAGCGGCGAACCTCTTCCGGTGGCGTCTTGTCACCCACTTCCAGCACGCCGCCGTTTGCTGCCAGTTTTGCCAGAATTATTTCCGCTAAAGGGTCAATCTTGGCGTAACCTTTGGGTTGCAGGCTTAGGTCGATTTTTAAATCGTCCCGGATTAGTTTGACATAGCCTTCCAACTTCCGGCCTTTTTTTAGTTTTTCAAATACTTCATTGGCGTACAACAAACCCCAGTAACGGTTTTCAACGATGACTTTGTATCCCAAATCGGTTTGACCGGCGATCAATAAACCGACTTTCTGGCCAGGCTTTAGAGTGTCCGCAGTTTCCACGGTATCCGATAAAAATTGCTCGATTTTAGCCGATGCCGCCAACCGTCCGTGCTCATCCAAAAACACCCGGACCAAACAAAATTCCCCCGGTTCCGGCTTGGTGTACTGTTCTGAAAACGGGAGTATCAGTTCCTTGTCCAATCCCCAATCCAAAAACGCACCGTAGTAATTTACGGCCACTACTTTAAGATAAGCTAACTCATCCACTTGGGCATGGGGAACATCCAGCGTTGCTACCGGGTGACCTTCGGCATCGACATAAACGAAAGCGTCAAGCCAATCGCCGGCATTCGCGGTTTTTGAATGCAATTTGCCAACTAGCAATAATTTTCTACCGCCCGGCGCTTCCAAATAGATATCGCGCCCCTTGGGGGCCAATAGCTTCAGTGAATTGATTTTGCCAATGTTTATCATTTTTAAAGTGGGTATCAAGTTATCCGGCACGGCTTTAACTGGTGATCAAAAACCGAATCGCATCCAAACGTAGCTGGGAAGATTCCAGTTGTTCTTGGCAAACCATGGCGACTTCTTTCAATCCTTCAATCTCTTCCTGCCTGATACTGGGATTAAGTTTACTGAGTCGTACCAGGCGTTTGATCTCCTGACTTAACTCGGTGAGCATGGTGCGGCTGGCATCTACAATCAGGGCTTGCATATCGCGGTTGGCACGCTGCTCGGCCACCTCGATCATGGCGGTGATATGCAAACGTTGCTTATTTATAAAGGCGAAAATTTTACCTGCATCAAAACCGGTTCCGCTTTCGGTCAAATCACTATGCAAAATTGAATCCGAAACATCGGTTTTATTCTGGTCGATTAAAATCCGCACCGGTGTGTGCGGCAAAAAACGACTGATCTGGAATTCGGCCGGCGCGCTGCATTCAACAACGAATAAACATTCAAGCAAAAACTGGCCGGCTCTTAATTTCGGATGCTTGATAACGCTGATGGCGGCATTGCCGGTATCGCTGGACAAGACCAAATCCATGGCCGCCATGACCATGGGATGCTCCCAGGTTACAAACTGCATATCTTCCCGCGCCAAGGCAATCTGTCGGTCTATAGTCAACGTTAAACCGTCCTCAGGTAAACCGGGAAAATGCGACAGTCGTAAATGCTCGCTGGGGCGGACAATAAAACATTCGGGGGAATGAAATTCGGTGTCTACGCCATAGCAATCGAAAACATCTTCCAAATACGGCCAAAGCGCGCCGTCGTGCTCATAAGCGCTTAATTGCTCAATGATTCTTTGTGCCTCGGCTTTGCGGCAGGAGTTCAATTCCAAAAGCTGGTCGCGGCCATGGTGCAATTCTTCTTCAATTTTCTCGCGTAGCGCGCGGGTTTTATCCAATAAAATTTCAAAAGCCTGTTGATCATGGCTGGCCAATACCGCCAGCAATTCGTCGTGCAGGCTTTCCGCAACCGGCTGAGCCGCCGAACTGTTGTGGCGGAAAGCGTCTAAGCCTTCGTCATACCAGCGAAATAGTATCTCTTGGGCGCTACCGGCAAGATAAGGCACGTGAATCTGAATAACGTGTTTTTGGCCGATTCTATCCAGACGGCCTATACGTTGTTGCAATAAATCCGGGTTATCCGGCAAATCAAACAAAATCAGATGATGCACAAATTGGAAATTTCGGCCTTCGCTGCCGATTTCCGAACAGATCAACACACGCGCCGAGCTTTCCGGATCCGCAAAATAGGCGGCGGCCCGATCCCGCTCGATAATACTCAAGCCTTCGTGAAACACGGCGGAGGCGATTCCGCCCCGGCTACGCAGCACATTCTCCAAAGCAATGGCCATTTGTGCCTGGCGGCAAATGAGTAATGCTTTACTGCTACCCAATGCCTTCAGTTTGGCGATAAGCCAGCCGTAACGCGCATCGTCTTTCAATTCTTCCGTTTCGCTGCCTTGCAACGGATAACCATGGCGCTCGCGGTCCGGGAAACCTTGCACGGTCTGCCTTGAATTTCTGAATAAAATTCGCCCCGTACCATGGTGATCCAATAACAGCCCTATCAGCTCTTGGCCTGCCGCCGGGGCTTTGTCAGGATTATCCAGATTGGTTAAAAGGTTACCGACATTATCCTGGTTTAATAGCTGGGTTAAATTGGCTTTGGCCTGTTCATCCAAGGGCTGGTTAGCCAATAACACCTTAGCCGCTTCGGCAACCGGCTCAAAAAGTTGCTCTTCTTCAAGAAATCGGCTGAAGCTGTAGAAACGGTCCGGGTCCAACAATCTTAAGCGGGCAAAATGGCTTTCTTTACCCAGTTGTTCCGGCGTGGCCGTCAATAAAATCAGGCCTGGGGATTCCTGGCCTAATTGTTCCACAAAAACATATTCAGGGCTGGGCGCCAGTTCGCTCCAGCTTAAATGGTGCGCCTCGTCCACCACCACCAAATCCCAACTAGCTTCCAATGCCTGTAGCTGTCTTTGCGGGTAGTGGGTAAAAAATTCCTGGCTGCACAATACCAATTGCTCTTGCAAAAACGGATTATCCTGGTTTTCCAGGGTAGCGGCCGGATCCTCCAAGCTGTTATCGACCCAATCTTCATGGCATCGCTCTTCATTGAAAATGCTGAATTTCAGATTAAAACGCCGCAACATTTCCACCAGCCATTGGTGTAATAACGTTTCCGGAACGATGATCAACACCCGCTGGCTTAATTCATTGATCAGACGGTGATGAATGATCAAACCCGCCTCAATGGTTTTCCCCAGCCCTACTTCATCGGCCAGCATAATTCGTGGCGCCAATCGGTTAGCTGCTTCATGAGCAATATACAGCTGGTGCGGGATCAACGCCGTACGTCCGCCCAAGAGCCCTTTCACCGGCGATTGCTGATGTTGGCGAAAACGCCGCCAGGTTTCAAAACGCAAGGAAAACCAATTGCTTGGATCGATTTGGCCGTTAAATAAACGGTCTTGAGGTTTGTTAAATTGGATATGATGGTTTAATTCCATCTCACTAAGGCTTACCGAGTCTTCCTCTGCGGTTAACCCCTGATAAACAATCAAACCTTCATTTTCTATAACATCGGTAACGGTAATCTTGACCTCGTTAGTCGATTCGATCACGTCGCCTGTTGAAAACCTGACCCGCGTTAAAGGTGCATTGTCAAGCGCATAAGTCCGCCGCTCGTCACTGGCAAGATAAAGCACCGTTACCCGGTTGAACTTGACATCAAGAATCAATCCAAGCCCTAATTCCGATTCCGTATTACTTATCCAACGTTGACCGGGAATAAATTTTTCCATTAAAAAACCGCTAATAAAACCAAAGCACTTATTATAAGCAGTCGGCAGATTTTAGCTCGATAAAATCAGTCAATCAGAGGGGGCGAACCGTATTAAAAAACCGGCAAGGAATATTGAATCCCTGGATTTGGTTTAGAAAAACATCGCCGTTGGGTAGCGGGAAAAAACTTTCACCACGAAAAAAGGTACTTTCACCACGGAAAAAGGTACTTTCGCCATTTTCATGACACATCAAGGTTTTTTTATTTCATACTACACCCGAACTTTCAGCTCGGGTTATTTTCTTACTGAAGTAGTTTTGTAGCTGGTTCAAACTGCTCTCATAGTGGTTTTTCGTAGTAGTTGTTCTGAGGGTTTCCCTCTCATCGTAGTAGTCAAACGCCCATTTGTTCAACGGATTGAAATCAGATGGGCGTATCTTCTTAAATTTTCCTACAGCTTGTAACGCAATCCTACCCATCCGCCAAACGGCGCTGCCGGGCTTAAAAAACGGGGATCGGTAAAATTCTGAAATCCCGGAACTTCGTTCGCTTGCCCTAAAATTCCAAAGGTTTCGTAATTGCTGTCGAACAGGTTTTGAAAAATGGCAAAAGCGGTCAAATGGTCGGTCACTTTATAGTTTGCGTGCAGGTTCATCACAAAATAGGGATTAGTCTGACTTAGTAAGTTACCCTCATCGCCGCGTAAATATTGCCCTGAGTTAAAGTTGCCGTCGCCGCCTACCGTCAATTTTTGTGTTACCGGCACTTCCAAGCCTAATTTAAAACTATGCTGCGGTATACCGGGAATTCTGTCACCTTTTTCAACCGGAATCACGGCACTGAATTCATTGTCCGCGCCAATCGTTTCAACCCGGTTGGGGTGGCTGGGGCTGCTCACAAAAAAGTTATTCTGGAAAGTGGCGTCGACAAAACTGTAGCGGAAAAACCATCTCCAATCATCCAGAAATATGCCATCCAGACCCGCTTCCACCCCAAGCCGGCGGGTGTCGCCCACATTGGAAAAAAATCCTACGTTTGAAGTAGCCCCGCCTGTGGATTGAAAAATGATGTCGTTATTATTCAGCGTATGAAAAAAACCCAGATTCCATGATAGGGTTTTACCAAATTTTCCGCGTCCGCCCGCTTCAAAACTTTCCGCGACCACCTGCTCTAACTCCGGATCGGCCAAAAAGGCATTGGGTAGGCGACAATCGGCATCCGGATCGGCGCAAGCCAATTCCACGATGGTCGGAGCCCTGGCGGATTCGCTATAACCGCCGTACAAACCGATTTTTTCATTGATCTTCCAGGTGATACCGGCCGAGGGATTAAACCGGCTGTAGCTGTGACTGCCGTTGAGCTCCGGCGCATTGCCCAAACTATCCTGGAGACGAATTCGGGTTGAGTTGAAACGCCCGCCTACGGTAAACGTAACCGATTCGGTTAAATCCAACGCATTATTAAAGAATCCTGACCAGCTTGTCGTTGCGCCTTTCAGGCCCGTTGCATCCTCCGGCACAAAAACACCGCTACGTGTCGTAGCACGACTTGGCAAAAGTTGGGTTATTTCAACCTGGGAATTGAAATCAACCAAACCGCGGTTATAGCTAAAACCGGCGATGAATTGATTATCCAACCCGAATAATTTCTGCTGAAAGGTAATCTGCCCGGTTCCGCCAAAACTTTCCTGAGTCCGATTGCTGATATTATTGATCGCATTGAGGGCATCGTCTTCCTCGTCAAAACCGATCAAATTGCCGTTTTGATCTCTCAAAATAAAATTTGCCAAATCGTTTGAACCTGCCAAATCGGTAATTTCATCCGGACATTCTCCCGGATTATCGCTTTCCCGGCTGATACCATTGTCGGCCAGAAAACTGAAAAACTCGTCATTGTTGGGAAATAACGGAAACACCGGAACACCTGAATTCGCATCATACAATTCTCCCGCTTCCGAACAATTAACGAAATTGAGGCGTCCCCATTGAACGAATGGGTTTTGGTTTTCCGGTAAAACCCATTGCCCGCTAATTGCACTGCATCCGTAAGCCAGTGGGTACCTTCCAAAGTAAAAAATTTTGAATCATTTTCGGTAATATCGGGGGATGTAAACACATCATTACGGTTTTGGCGCAATAACTCGACAGGCGATGGCCCGTTTCCGGTGAGCTGAGTGTCGCCGTACAGCGCAGTAAAATCCAGCGTCGAATTTTCGCTACGCCAGCTTAAAGAACCGTAAACATTGAGCGCATCGGAAGGTGAAACATTACGAAATCCGTCTTCGCCAAAATGGCGAATATTAACAAAATACCCTAAAGTCCCGTCGTTTCCACCCGACTCCGCAGAAATCACATTGCGGCCAAAAGCGCCGCCATAGACTTCCAATTGATGGCCGGGCGCGTTAAAACCGTTTTTGGTTTGCACTGAAAGCGCGCCGCCCAGGGTATTCAACCCGAATAACGGATTGGCCCCCCCGAACAAATTGATGCTTTGAATGGCTGATTCAGGCAATAAATCCCAATTGACGGTATCGCCGAATGGGTCGTTGTAACGCACACCATTGACGTAAACGCTTAACCCTTGAGGCAATCCAAGCAATGGCGATGCGGTAAAGCCGCGGAAATTAAAATCCGGCTGTAACGGGTTATTCTGTGCCGCGTTGATGGTTACGCTGCCTAAATTTCGATTGAGATAGCTGGTTAAATCCAACACTTCCGCCCGGTCGATATCCTCGCTGGTTGCTGATTGAACATAGGCAGGCACCTTATCTTTCGGTAATCCAACGCCATGAACAGGGGTGACACTGATAACATCCAGCGTTTCCAATTCAACTTCTTTGTCTTTGGCATTACCGTCGTCAGCACAAACGGCCGGCGGGAAACCTGCCATAAAAGTTAAAATCAAACAAGGGACGGATGAAAATTTAAACATGGTCAATCCTTTTTAAAATTCTTTTTGTTTTTTAAGTGCTTATTCACTTATAAACATATTTTCAGAAAATAACTAAAGGATTGATAGGGAATAATTCCCAAAGCTTAGTATGCCGTGCCAACTTTGTGGCATGGCATAATGACAGGCATTGGATGGCGTTTATTGCGTTAAAACAGCGGTGCAACGCTCCGGTAGCGGCGGCGGGGGGGCGGGTTTACCGGGCTTTGCCGGCGCTTTGGCTTCAGCAGAAAACCACCAATCCAATGATGCATCGCAACCGTCTCCCGACGGTACCGGCTCTTGGCTGCGGCAATCCAAACTGCCGGCAGGACACTTTAAGCGCACATGGAAATGGTCGTCATGCTTGTACCAAGGCCGGATTTTGCCAAGCCAGGTGCTGGATTTGAATTTTTTGCACAACTCTCTTTTTATACTGGCATTAACGAATATCCGTTCTACCTCTGGCATCTGTGCGGCGATGGCAAGAATCTGCGCTTGCTTTGGCGTCCATTGTTTGAAATTGATGGTGTCAGTAGCCGTTTCAACTACCGAAGGCGCACCCCAATCCTCGCGCTCGTTATAACTGAGCAATCGTTGTGCGGCTGTCGGTGATAATAAAAACCAGATATCCACATCCAGCCCGGTTTGATGGCTGCGATGGCCGGACAAGGTGGGGCCGCCGCGCGGTTGGCCTAAATCTCCCACCAACAAGCTACCCAAATTGTCCGCTGCTGTTTGGCGGCCAAGTTGCTCAATAAAGTTAATAAGTACCGGATGCCCGAACACCCGGTTCCGTGACAGCCGCATAACCTGATAGCCCTCTCCGTTCTCAGGCAGTTTAGACGCACCTTTGACACAACCGGCGGTATAGGTGCCGATACTTTCAGCACTTCCCTGGGTTGGCTTTGATATATCCGCCCAAGGATTTGAGCCACCAATCGCACTCCAGGAATTAAACACCATGAAGGCAAGTATCATACGTTCAATAATTGTCCGCTTTATCATGTTTTTTAAAATTTGATTTTTAATGTGGCTGAATCCGTCGATTGCCTTTTAATGTAAATTAGCAACGCCCCATACCGAGTTAACAACATGGCAGTGAAAGCTTGCTTTAGTGTAATATTTCGCACACGAGTCAGCTAACTTTCATAACATGAGGAAATTATGCGGAACTGGAAAGCTTTACCCGCTCTGATCGGTGCTGCGCTTTTAGTGCTTTTTGTCGGCTATATTGCATTATATTTTGTATTTATCGACCTTTTTGTCGATTTATGGTGGTTCCGTTCACTGCAACTCGGTAATTACTTCTGGTTGCGCTTGTTATACCGCTTCTTTTTTTCGGGCGGTGTAACCATAGCTTTTTTCTGTATCTTTTTCTTACACTTTTGGATCGCCTCGCGCTATCTGGGTATTAATACGGCAGAAGAATTAATTCTGGATACCGTTAAACGTAAACGCATCCAAAAGATTTCTGAAGCTTTCAAAAACGGTTCAGTCAAACTCTTCACGCCGGTCTCCCTGATTTTGGCAATTGTCATTGCCATCCCTTTTTATAATCAATGGGAAACGGCTATTTTATATTTTTTCGGGCGCTCTTCAGGCGTTGTCGATCCGGTATACGGCAATGATGTTAGCTTTTATATGCTAACACTACCGCTTTTTCAATTGATCCAAAAAGAACTGCTCACGACTGCCGGCCTGCTTTTCCTCTTGGTGTTTTTTTTATATTGGGCCGAACATACCTTCCTGCCCAGCCAGAGGCAAGAATATTCCCGTGGAGCTAAAATTCATTTAACCATTCTAACCGGCTTTGTCCTGCTGTTTGTTGTTTGGGGGTTTTTGCTCGACCGTTATTCGCTGCTGCATATCGACAGCCACGAGCCGGTATTTTTCGGGCCCGGATTCGTAGACCTACGTTACCATCTGCCACTTATTTGGGTGGGCATTGTTACATTTGTGGGCGCATCGATTTTCGGTATTGGCTATATTTTTAACCGATCTAAATCCAGTGCAAAGTTAACCGTTGTTTTTTTTGCAGTGTTTTTACTTTCAATTGGCCTAAGGGAATTAAGGCTGATTCCGGAACTGTTAGATAAATTCTATGTAGGACCGAATCCGGTTAAAAGCCAAAAACAATTTATGCAATACAACATTGAGGCGACGCTCGATGCTTACGATTTAAATAAAATTCACGTTGTCGATTATCCGATCACCTTAGACCCCGTGCAGGATATAAAAACCTGGGGTAACGAAAAACATTTTGAAAATATTCCGGTTTGGGATAGAGAATTTTTAGACGATAGCTTCCATCAACTACAAGGCATAAGACCTTATTACACCTTTCCCGGTGTCGATGAAGACCGCTACTTTATTAACGGTCATCTTCAGCAAGTCAATATATCAGGGCGAGAAGTCAATATCGCACAACTACCGTTCGAGGCACGAAACTGGGAAAACACTCATCTAAGATATACCCATGGCTACGGCGCCGTGGTTACGCCGGCCGCCCAGGACGCCGGCAAGCCGTTGGTTTGGTACCTCAGGGACTTAAACCTGTATTCCAGTGTAGGGTTTAGCATCGCCCAACCCGATATTTACTACGGCACTGAGAATTACGGTTATGCCATCACGCCCAACAAATTGAATGTAGTCGGGATATCTACTTCCGATCCTAGCGAAGGCACCCCATACAACGGTGAAGGCGGCATAGATATAGGCTCAATATTCCGCAAAGCTTTATTTGCCTTTTACTTTAAGGACGAAAAAATCTTTTTTTCAACCAATATATCCCGGGATAGCAAATTATTGATGCGCCGTAACATTGTAGAGCGCATCAATTACCTCACCCCGTTTTTACATTTGGATAAAGATGCTTATCTGGTTCTTACCAAAGACCGCTTTTACTGGATACAGGATGCGTATTCGCTATCCAATGAATACCCGGTTTCACACTCCACAAATGAAAATTTCCAAAATGGCTTAACGCAATTCAATTACATTCGCAATTCGGTAAAAGTGGTTGTGGACGCTTTCAGCGGCAGCGTTCAGTACTATATCTCCGACCCTTCGGATCCATTGATCCAGGCTTATGCCAGAGCCTATCCCAGTGTCTTTAAAAAACTGGAAGAAATGCCCGAAGAATTGTACAAACATATACGCTACCCGCGGGATATGTACTATCTGCAAATGAAAGTCTATGCCAAATACCATCAGAACAAACCCGAATTGTTTTACGAGCAGGCGGAAACATGGCAATTTGCCAATGAGGGTAAAAAAGAGATCAAACCTTATTACATGACAATAGATTTCGGCACCTGTAACGAGCGCGAAGAATTTGTCCTGATTAATCCCATGACGCCGATAAACCGCGATAACCTAAGTATGCTGGGCTTGGCAAGGGTCGAAGATGATAGTTGCAGCAATAAGTACAACCCTAACATAACCGTTTATAAATTCAGGAAAGATGTACAGGTTAACGGACCGGCGCAAATCGATGCCTTGATAGATCAAGACCCCAGAATCTCCGAGCAATTCACCTTATGGGATCAAGGCGGCTCCCGTGTCTTAAGAGGCCGCATGATCGTTTTGCCTATGATCGGCTCTATGCTCTACGTGCAACCCATCTACTTGGTTTCAACCACTACCCGAATTCCGGAATTGACCCGGGTTATCGTATCAATCGGCAACCGAGTGGTAATGGATACCAGTATCCGCGAATCTTTCAAACACTTGCAGGACTTATTTATCCAAGGCAATACTGCCACCAATGAATCAGCGGGCACTGACCACTAGAATACAAAAAATTTAATGTCTACCAGCGGGAAAAACTGTAACATTAAAATAAACTTAAATTGGTTTTAGCTGAGTATTTGTTATTCCCATAACTTTAGTCAGTTATTACTTAAAAAGTGGTGCACGAAAGTTTTTAAACTGTTTCCTTATACTCCCTAAATAATTCGTTGAATAGCTTAGAGCAATACTTGGTTATTCTTGTTTTCCAAGTATAATAATAAAAATTATCAATATAAATCAATACTATAAATAAAAAGTAGATTACCATAAATACTTGATCCTCGCACAATTCCAATCTCCAAAAAAGTAGTTTTCCCACTTTGATTGCGTAAAAAGTTTACATTCGCTTTTACATTTTTCTTATATCCTGACACCATAATACTTTTGCAACACTTGTGTGATATATTTGGGAATAAGGGACAGTATCAACTACCCTTTAAATCGCAATTGTTCTTATTAATTTTTTTTGTTTAAACGGTATTTATAACTGGATATGTATTTCCGGTTGTTGAGGTTGAGGTTAAAATGACAGTCAAATCACTGAATTCGAGTAAGCTCTACAGCGCCTTTATGCTGTCCGGTTTATGCTTGATATCCCAATTGTCTCTGGCCGAACCAAGCACTCCTGCACCATGGCGGGTATCGCCCCGTCTGGCCGGCACCCCGAACCCTATCTCTGCGGATGAAGAATCGAAAGGCGAAGGGAAAACACTTTATCAGAGAGAATGCTCGCAATGCCATGGAGAGACCGGAAAAGGTGACGGCCCGATTGCACCATATATGGAAAAACGGGTCGCTGACTTAACTAGTAATGAGGTGCTGAGCCAACCGGATGGGGCAATTTTTACTAAAATCAGAACCGGCCGCCTGCCGATGCCGGGCTTTAAAAACTCGTTGGAAAAAGATGATATTTGGCACTTGGTGAATTATATTCGCGCCGAGCTCGGCCCTAAAAATGCGGACGGAACCCCGGCCACAGTTTCCAGCGCCGCTGTACAAAAGCCCACCAGCGATGAAGCGCATGACCAACTGTTTAAAAAATCATTATTTCCGTCGGCTCAGGAATGCGGCGTTTGCCACCAGCAAATTTATCGTGAATGGTCGGTTTCCCGGCATGCTTTTGCCCAAATCAGCCCCACTTTCCTCGCCTATCAGGCTACTCTGGTTAAATTAACCCAAGGCACACTTGGGGACTTTTGCGAACGCTGCCATACCGAAACCGGCATGTTCAGTGGCGAGCCTATCCTAACTAGCAACAGCAACCGCTCCAAGGTTTCCCAAGAAGGCATAACCTGTGTTGTCTGTCACCGCGTGCCGGATGCTTACGGAAAGATAACCGGTCGCCTGCCGCTTGAACCCGGCCAAATTTTAGGTCCGATTTACGGCCCTCGTGAAGGTGATGAACTCAAGCGCGTACAAGATGAAAACTCGGACGACCCGCTTAATACCCATTTGGAAGCCCGCTTATTGCAACAAGTATCCCAACCAGGATTCTGTGGCCGTTGCCATGACGTGAGGCTGGTTAACGGTATTCGCTTTGAAGATTTATTTAGTGAATACAAACAAACTCCGGCCGCAAAACGCGGTGAAACCTGCCAAAGCTGCCACATGGGGCCGATTCCGGGCAAAGCTTCGGACTATCCTCATGCTTCAGCCGCCATTGTGCGTGGTAAACCCACTAAACCTAACCGACGCACTAACCACATGTTCCCTGGGCCGGACAGTTCGGTGGTGCACCCGGGTATTTTTCCTATCAATTCGGAAGCCCAGGAATTTGCCAAACCAGAAGAATGGGTCAGTTTTGACGTCGAAGCCGGCTGGGGTACAGAACCGTTCGAAACCAATGTACCGGCCGGCACCAAGTTCCCCGGAATTTGGGCTGACCCGGAAGAACGCAAAGCGGCCAGAGAAATTATTGATCAGCAGCTAAAACTCCTGGCAGAAAACCGCTCGGCAGCAACGACTTTGATGCGTAACGGCTATGGCCTGGGCGAAATCAAGATCGTGGATAAAACCGACGATATCAAATTTGAGGTTGAAGTTAAAAATCTAACTGACGGCCATAGCGTACCCTCGGGTTTAATAGCCGAACGTAACGTATTCTTACAAGTAACCTTATCGGATGCTAATGGTAAAGAAATGTTCCATTCCGGTGACCTTGATCCCAATGGCGACGTCCGCGATGACCATTCTTTATACGTTCACGACGGCCTGATCCCGCAAGACGATCAATTATTCAACTTACGCTCGCCTATTCTGGTCGGGACGGCATACGGCGGCGACCGCGAACAAGTGCTTCCTGCCAATTATTCTTTGAGTCCGTTGATTTTTCTGCGGCCTTCGGAAACATCATCGCTGATGTTCGGAGGCATACCGGATCTACGCCTGCAAAAGAAAAGCATTGAAGCGGGCGGTCACCGTTGGGCAAGTTACCGTGTTGACGAAAAATTATTAACCGGTGCCAAGCCTTATAACCTGAAAATCAAAATGGTTGCCGGACAACTGCCGCCGCATTTAATCAATGCCCTCGCTGACGTCGGATATGAATACGGCCTTAGTGCCCGCGATGTCGGAAACAAGTTAGTCGATCTATACCGAGTTTTATGGGAGAAAAACCTTGTTATCGAATAAATTTTATCGCCGCAGCTGCTTACTGCTGCCTGCAATCGCCGCAGTGACGATGTTATCGCATCCATGTACGGCTGAAGAAACAACCAAAGACCCTAAAACGGGTTATGAATCCGTACCTGAAGGCAGGAAGGTGGTTGATTTTTACCGGGGTGACGAGCTCAAAAATCTGCACGATGAGCACCGGTTGTCAACAAAGGTTCCTGTGTATCCGGTTGATCCGGTAGGTCGTTTGGAGCCGGTTTTTGGCTTGGGCGACCCTTTCCTGGGTAATGGTCCGATTGCACAGGGCATTAAAACTCCGACCGGACAAGTTCTGCAACCTTGGTTTTTACTTTATGGCAGTTACCGGTCAGCCTTACAAAGTTTCGATAGCGGTGGTCAAAACACTTTTGAATGGGCAAACCGGGTCGATTTAAACGGTAACTTGAACCTTTCGGGCACTGAGCGTTTAGTGTTTTCATTACGGCCTCTTGATAGCCGCAACGGCTCTTATACCGGCTACACCTTTGACTCGCCCGGTAAAAATGGGTGGAATGAAGGTTTTAATTCAGCGTTGACCCGGCTGTATTTTGAAGGCGAATTGGGTGAGATTTTACCCGGATTGGATCCCAATGACTCCGATACTTATGACATAGGTTTCTCTGTCGGCCGTCAACTTTTGCAAGTTCAAGACGGCATATTAGTCAACGATATTGTAGATTCGGTCGGTATAACCCGGAATTCATTAGTCTTCAAAGGTATAACCAACCTCAGAATAACCGGTTTATACGGGTGGGATCATATAAACCGCGGCAATAATGATCAAGTCTTTAACGCGAATACCCATTCAGCCGACATTTTCGGTTTATTCACAGAAGCCGATACGGCGCTAGACAACACCGTATCCTTAGACCTGATTTATGTTCGGGACAAACGCGACGGTAACGCTTGGTATGTCGGATCACGCTCAACGCAGCGCATAGCGGGCTGGTTGAACTCAACATTCAGAGTTAACGCCTCGATAGCCGAAAACCGGGAGTCAACAACGGTCGGTAACGGTGTACTGCTGTTTTCACAATTGTCCGCCACTTTGTCGAAAACCGACAATCTTGCCTATTTCAATACTTTTTACAGTATTGACCGGTTTACATCCGCTTCACGCAGCCCGGATCAAGCCACGCCAGTCGCAAATCTGGGGATTTTGTATGCACCCGTCGGCCTTGGCCGTTACGGAGTTCCGCTGGGCGACTCTATTGATAAAACCATCGGCACAGCGCTAGGTTATCAGATGTTCTTGGGCGGAATAGACAAGCAATTGATTTTCGAGCTTGGCGCCCGAGCCGGCACAACTAGTCAGGACAGAGGCGCCATAGGCTTCGGCGCGCGTTATCAACAAACTTTTAGCAAACGCTATGTTTTGCGTTTGGACTCATTTGTTGTTGGTAAGGAAAGAGAAAACGTTTCTTACGGTTTACGTACGGAATGGATGGTGCGGTTTTAATCAGCTGTTATCCACTTTTTAATTTTTGGGAGGCTTATTATGGGCGAATCAAATTACCGTTGCGGCAAAGACAGACGCGTTGCCCCATTGGACAGACGAATCACAGACGACAGTTCTACCCACTTCCGAAGATTTAAAAATATTTCGGTTAGCGAAAAGATCTTAAACACCTGTCTATTAGTCGTGATTGGAATTGGCTATCTGGTAGCGTTGGCTAATTTGTACTATACACATCAAGGGCATGATGGCAAACCCGGTATTTCAGTGCACGACGTCATGATAAACTACCACGGCGAACCTGGACATACGCGGCTTGGCGCTGCCATCAACGGCCCGATGGAAGGCAACTTAAAATATAAAAGCGATAAAAATGTAATTTTAAAATGGATTCAAATCGGGGCTCCGGAAGAAGAATACAATGATCATGTCGCAACCATTTTGAATCGCGATTGTATTATTTGCCACGCGCCGGAAATAAATCCTTCCTTGCCAAATCTGACTAATTATGAGGGAGTGTCTGAAGTCACCCAGGCAGGCGGCGTGAGCTTGCCCTCTTTGATACGGGTATCGCACATACATTTATTTGGTATCGCCTTCATTCTGTTTTTTATAGGACGGATCTTTTTACTATGCGATATGAATGTCATTGTAAAACGCGTTGTGGTCGTTATCCCATTTGCAGCCATGCTGATTGATGTGATGTCCTGGTTTATCACAAAATCCCTACCTTCGTTTGCTTATGTGGTAGTCGCCAGCGGTGCCTTAATGGGTGTTTCAATGGGCATGCAAATCCTGATCAGCTTATATCAAATGTGGCGGCAACCCAAAGAAGAGGCCGAAGTCAGCATTCAAGCAACTACTCAAGAAACAACCGTTTAAGTAATATCCGATCAATGACCGGTAATTCGACTCGCTAGACTTGCCGGTCAACCCCTCAATCAATTGGTTACAATTCTCAAAATCAAGTAAAGCCTCCAATTTCAAAGTCCGGATTGATGACCCACACCATCACAGCAATGCCAACATGCAGTGCAACTTTCACTCAATAGCCGCCTACATATCAACTTGCCCATCAAAACAGAGTATTTTATCCTTGGCATGACTGCCCACCGAAATTTAACCGCTGCATTAATAAAACTGTAACAAACAGAAACTTAGAAAAATTTATAATACCCAATCTGATGGCAAGCGATGAGTTCAACTTACAGGTTATTTGTTTGGCCTAACCCGAGATGGCTCAATTTAATCGCCATTAAATTTTCTAGCGGAGTACATTGGGCGCCAGCTGATATTTACACCCGAAAAATAATATTTTGACCTGGCAAAATAGAATCTTTACCAACTATTATAAAGAGCAGCGGAAGCTTATGATCCAAAGATCGCAGGCATGAGTAAAAAAATGAACATCATTATCGTCGAAGACAGGATGATGGCCAGGGACGAGCTAAAATATCTGTTATCTCTGCATCCTGATGTCAACATTTTGGGTGAATTCGAAACCACTGCCGAAGCTTGGCAGCTGATTTCTTCCGGTCAGGTCGATGGCGCATTTTTGGATATTAATATTGCAACTGAACCTGGAGCCGCAGGCATGGATCTGGCTTTCCGCATTGATCGGCTACCCCTTGCCAACCCACCGTGGATCGTTTTTACAACAGGTTATGAAGAATACGCCTTGTCGGCTCATACCGTAACCTTACGGCTATCTGGTTAAGCCTTTGGATGACACCAAAGTATCGGCTGTATTGGACAAAATCCGCCGCTCCAACCAAAGGAAAGACACCAATCAGTTTGAAGAACGTATCGAAATCAAACACAAACTTGTTGACCGTGGGGAGACTATCTGGTGTACAAAGTATCTTGCCTTGGATGATATTTTATACATCCAAACCACCAAAGGTGAAAATAGCGTTCGCGTTCAATTAACTTTCGGTGAAATCCTCAAAGGGGTGAATTTGCCGATTAGCCGTTGGCTGTCGGAATATAACTTGCCAAACTTTATGCAAATTCATAAAAGCAGTTTGGTTAACCTTAAACATGTGAATGGTTATAAACCGGATCCATTCAAAGTGGATTCATACAACATCACTTTTAAAGGCAATGATACCGAGTTGCCTATCGGTAAAACTTATTTTGTCCAACTTCTGGATGTTTTAAAAAACCCCGCAAGCAGCCGTTTAAAAATTCAATAATTCAACTTCTTTAGCCGTATTATCAAATATTTAGAATTGCTTAATTGTGTTCTAAACGGGTAGTTTAAGGCTTACCTCAAATCCAAAATTGCCTAACTTTCTAGGCAAGCTTGGCCGGCAAAAACCTACTTTCACCCCGAAAAAACCTACTTTCACCCCGAAAACAGGTACTTTCACCATCCTCCAAACTCAACCAAAGCAGAAATCAAGATAATACTCGGGAATCTGTGAACTGGGTCGGATTTTTCTGCCCGCTGATTCAGGCAACTGTAAAAACTACCGTTGTTTTTTATTTGTTTCTTAAGTTAGTGCTTTAGCGTATCTGAAACGATTTCAGCGTAGACATAACCCTGCTTTTTTATTTTGTTTTGGTAATTATTTTTAGGAGTTTTTAATTTATGAAAAATCTGGGCTTTATACAAAAACAAGCACTGGCGATAATAGGTGGTTTGGCGTTATTGCTGAACGCTAGTGCAGCAATCAGTTCACCTATAACTGAAGCATTTGCTGATATTGATATCAGCTCATTAAGCGTAAGAGCGTTCGGCAGCAGCCGTGGCGCAGCGGTACCAACTTATACTTCCACTGTTGTCAATTCCAAAAGAAGTTTGGATGAAAACGGCGCTTTTACTAGCGATGCCGACAAGGGTGCCAGTGGTATTTTTGCCACCACTCAAGGCGATGACATTGGCGACGGTTCTGCAACTGCTGAACGTATTTACCGTTTTGTAGTTTCCGGCAACGGTT
Source organism: Methylobacter sp. (assembly GCA_002928495.1). Taxonomy (GTDB): domain Bacteria; phylum Pseudomonadota; class Gammaproteobacteria; order Methylococcales; family Methylomonadaceae; genus WM-3-3. The sequence continues at coordinate 23,302 of PERF01000017.1, forward strand.
TCTTATCTATTGCTGCCGACTACTTTCTAAGTAATTTATTTGGTGTAGACAGCAAACCTTTGTTGGATAGCTCTGCTTCTGCTCTGGCAAGACTGACTTTGAGCCTGCCAGGTTCAAACACAGTGCTTGACAGTTTTGAAGCGTCAATTTCCTCACCGGAGACACCTGACGATTCAGGTATTCTACAAGTCGGCACCCAAGTTTTCGACGGCGACATTCTGTTGTTAACCGCTTTCGTTTCCGTGACAGCAGCAAATGCTCTGAACGGCAGTACCGATCCGTCATTAGTCCCTGTACCTGCAGCAGTGTGGTTATTTGGAACAGCTCTTATCGGTCTAACCGGTATCGGCCGCAAACAAAAAGCATAAACATTCTTAAGTACCCTAGCTTAGCCTTTGCCCATGCAAATCAAAGGCTAAGCAAATTTAACGAAGACTTTGGTGTGTCATCATGAATGAAAAAATCTGGCTGGCTACATGTATTTTACTTATTACGGGCCACGCGCCTGCTTACCTTCTAGCAATCCCTCTGATAATTTCAATGATCAAAATGATCAGCCGCTATTTTAAAGACAAATGGGAAAATGAGCATTGGGATTCAGTTGGTCGCTCCATTAAGAATTAGTTAAACAAATAATTTTTTGTGAAGTTTTAGTTTTTTCAACACCCTTGCATAGCAATTGATTGCGAAATTTATAAAATGGATTCTTTTGACAATACACTTTTACGCCACTGGCTAGAGCAAAGTGTGCAATTACTACAACGGTTTTCCGTGGTTGTAGTTGCATTTTTTGCTTTAATCAGAGTTGAATGGTTAAGGCGCATTTTAAGAGAAATCGATTTGCGCTGGCACTATCGCATCTACACAGTCTGCCTATTTGCTTTTCTTGCCGTGTTGGGCTCGCACAACGGCGTGTCAACAAGCCTAGATGAACCGCTGTCAATTGTAGGCACAAGCCAAGAACTTGGTGCAATCAACAGGACGTTACCTGTTATAAGCTTTAGAGATACGATTATTTTGACTAGCGGTCTAATTGGTGGCCCGCTGGTAGGCGCAGGGGTTGGTTTTTTAGCTGGTCTTGAAAGCTATTTACAGGCTGGCAATGCGGGCCTCATTATTGGGTTGAGCAGCTTCATTTTAGGTATCTACGCAGGTTGCATAAAACGCTATCAATCTAAATGGATTGTCAATGAAAAAGGCGTTCTGATTGTCGGATTGACAGGCGCTTTTTTACAGTTTCTGATTATCCTTTTGCTGGCAAAACCTTTAACTAGCGCATGGTTATCAGCCTCGGAAATGGTTTTACCGGTCGGCTTGGTTAATAGTTTGGGTTGTGTACTGTTTTTTTGGATTATGCGGGATCTTGACCGCGAGCGCCTGGAAAAGGAAGCCCACGAAGCGCATTTATTGGTTTTACAAGCGGAGTTGAGAACTTTTAGGGCGCAAGTTGACCCTCATTTTTTAAACAATACCTTAAACGATCTTAACTCACTTATCCGGCGCAATCCCGACAAGGCCCGCGAATATATCATTAAACTGGCGGACTTTTTTAAATATACCCGCGAGTTCTCACTTTTGAATTCCATCACGTTGAATCAGGAACTGGCTCAGCTTAAACGTTTTCTTGATCTACAGCGCTTGGGCTTAGATGACAAGCTGCAGGAAAATTACGAAATTCAAGAGGAATTACTGGAATGCCAAATTTTACCCGGTTGCCTGCTAGCTTTAGTTGAAAACACATTAAAACACGGCTTTAAAGGCCGCCCTGCGCCCTACCGGCTAAAAATTTCAGCCAAAGAAAACGGGATTTATCTTGTTTTGCAAGTTACCGATAACGGCTGCGGTATTCCAAATGAATTAGTTTCTAGCCTCGGAAAACAACCGGTAAAATCGCAAAGCCGGGGTGGCGGCGTGGCTTTATACCATCTTGTCCAAAGTTTGCAATTAGTCTTTGGCGAACGGGCTAAATTAAGTTTTGAAAGTATTATCGAGCAATACACCGTTGCAACATTAACACAGCCTAAGTGGATTTCACCATGAAAACGATTAATGTCGTCATTGTTGAAGATCGTCCCATGGCTAGAGATGAGCTGAAATACCTGCTTTCCCTGCATGCGGACATCAATGTTGTTGGAGAATTTGAAAATACGGTATCGGCTTGGCCATTAATCGCTTCCGGTCGTATCGATGGCGTTTTTCTTGATATAAACATTGCCACAGAGTCGGATACCGCGGGATTGGATCTTGCTTACCGTATAGACCGATTGCCGCTGGCAAACCGCCCTTGGATCGTCTTCACCACGGGTTATGATGAGTACGAAGCTAAAACCAAACAAATTAAGCATTTCGGCTATCTGGTTAAACCGCTTGATGAATACAAAATTCTGCCGATATTAAATAAAGTCAGGCAAATCCAGCACGCTTAAATCCGGCTTTCACTGCTTTTCGCTTATCAACTCACTCCTAGCCTGTCTTTGTTATTCCAAGGCTTATCTTTATAATACGGTTTCGCCCGAGATTCCAATAAAATCAAAGATGACACTAAGTTTCGAAAGCTTAATCGGTTGATAACCCGCATGGCCGGCAAATTGCGCCATCCACCACTCAATACCTATTTTTCTTGAATCGGTAATCTAATGCCATCGAAGAATATCAGCTAGCTTTACCGGCAATTTAATTAAGGATTAAAACATGACTGAAGATATTTGCGCACAGGATCGGCAAGATTTTGGAATCACCGACTTGGTTAATGAACTAAGGCAGCTGCGTACACAGTCGTTAGCAAGCCGTCGGCGCAAAAATCCGCCCCCAAAACTTCCATCGAAAAAAATTCTCGGCTCCGTTATCGATAATCTTTCAGCCGTTTTATTCCCAAACCGTTTGGGCTTATTAGAACTGACAGCCGAGGGAACCGACTATTTTGTCGGCCAAACACTGGATAGCCAGTTGCGAGAGTTATACAAACAAATCCGCCGGGAACTTCAGTATTTTGATGAAAATCAAGATGAAAACTCGCACCACGTTAATACCCAAGCCCTGGAATTGACCCGGCAATTCGCCAAACAGTTACCCGACGTCAGAGTTTTGCTGGAAACCGATATTCAAGCTGCCTATGAAGGCGATCCAGCTGCAAGAAGCCCGGACGAGGTTTTGGTCTGCTATCCCGGAATTACCGCCATCATCCATCACCGATTGGCACATATCCTTTACCGGCTTGGACTGCCGCTAGTAGCAAGAATCATTTCGGAAATTGCGCATTCTATAACCGGGATAGATATTCATCCGGGTGCGCAAATAGGTGACAGTTTCTTTATCGACCACGGTACCGGTGTCGTTATCGGTGAAACCGCCATTATCGGGCGCAGAGTCCGGCTCTATCAAGCCGTGACTTTAGGAGCCAAGCGGTTTACCAAAGATACCGAAGGCATGCTGGTCAAAGGTATTGCACGCCATCCGATTGTCGAAGATGACGTGGTAATTTATGCCGGGGCGACCATTTTAGGTCGGATCACCATAGGCCGCGGTTCGACTATTGGCGGCAATGTCTGGCTAACCTATAGCGTGGCTGAAAACAGTCGGATCACCCAGGCGCTAATGACAACCGAGCCCTGTGCCGGCGCTTCGAGTATTTAAGGATTACTTACCTGCCGAGACTCGCGTGGCGCTTTTTGCGGCCCCCGGTAATATTGAGTTAGTTTGGGTTTCATAGTTTCCGGTGTTTTTTTAGCGTCAGTGACTTTTGTTTTTGCGACTGTTGCTTTAGCTTTCACCGGTTCGGGAGCCGGATTTTGCGGTTGCGCTGTTAACTCTTCTCCGGGTAGCGGCGGCAAGCGTTCATAAATTGCGACCGGATCCCCGCGTAAACTCGTTAATGCCTGGTTTAGCGCTTGCTGATCGAATTCAGGCATCTCCCCATTATTAGCTTTTTGGATTAACCCTAAAGCTACTTCATACCGTTGATCCTGGGTCATTTCCTCACCTTCCAAATCGGGGTGAGCTTCCACATACAACACGTTATTCAACCAACCGGCTTTAATCGGCTGCTTAACGATAAAAACCGGTGTTCCCACCGGCACCAAGCTATAAAGTTGCTCAATATCCTCAGGATACATACGCACACAACCATGGGTAATTTGCATGCCTATGCCGAAAATCTTGTCGATATCGGTGCCATGAATACGGTAGTCGCCCGGTAAATTCAGATACAAGGCATAGGCGCCTAACGGATTATGCGGTCCCGGCGGCACCACTTCCGGCAGTGGATCGCCTTGCGCCGCATGTTCTTGGCGTATGGATTCCGGCGGATGCCAGGACGGATCTTTAACTTTCTTGATGACCTTGGTTTCGCCTAGTGGTGTTTTCCAGTCCTGGCGGCCGACACCATGCGCAAAAGACATGACTATAGGCGCTTGACCGGTTGCGATAGGCGGATAGTAATACATGCGATACTCGGAAATATTCAAGGTAACCCCCTTATGCGGGGAATCAGGAAGAATACGCTGGTTTGATATTCGCACGATGTCACCTTTTTTAACATTCCAACGGTCAACGTCGGGGTTTAACCGCACAATTTCTTCTTGACCGAGATTGAATCGCCTGGCCACGTCCAGCAATGTTTCATCTTGTTCCGCGCGGGTCAGCGGTAAACCGTCCGGGTACTCGGTAATAACGGTATCATTAGGATTTTCAGGTAATTGATAAGTGGTTGCACCGGCGGTGCCGGAAAGCAGAATCACGCTGAAAACAACAGGCAAAAATAAAAATTTCATTCGGAGAATCTAAATAAAATTACAAAAATTATTGTTAAGACATTGAAAACCGGGAAAAGTTACCAATGAGTGAATGAGAAAACTTCAAATACTATTGAATTTACAACAGTTTGTTACCATTTAACAACAATGATTCTAACATGCGGTTATCATCCAAGCATAGCGGCCTGTTCTGTCTGTTTAATGAACTAATCTGTCAACCAATATGCAGTCCTTCATCCGGGTGGACAGCAACAGATTTAACACTATCAATACCTTAGGCAGCTTAGGTATACTCAAGCCATGTTTTATTTATAAGTTTTTGAGATTTACTATGCCGCATAAAATTTTCCGCACCAAATCAACAGCCGCTATTGACATTGAAGACACCGGTCTAAAACGCTGTTTATCAGCATGGGATCTGACATTTTTAGGTATAGGCGCGATCATAGGCACCGGCATATTTGTTTTGACCGGCGTTGCCGCCGCGACCCAAGCCGGCCCTGCCGTGATTGTGTCGTTTATCCTTGCCGGTTTGGCTTGTGGGTTTGCCGCCTTGGCTTATGCCGAATTAGCCGCTTCCGTCGGCGGTTGCGGCAGCGCTTATGGTTACAGTTATGTTGCTTTCGGTGAGCTGGTGGCGTTCATGATCGGCTGGGATCTATTATTGGAATACAGCGTAGCCGTTGCCACAGTAGCAAATGGCTGGTCCGGCTATTTTAACAATGCCTTGACCGCCATCGGCTTGGCCTTGCCGGAAGCGCTTACCAAAGCCCCAAAGCTCGGCGGTCTCATTAACCTCCCCGCCTCCGGCATAATCCTGATCCTAATGGGACTGCTTATAACCGGCACCCAACACAGCGCCAAAACCAATACCGCCATGGTATTTATCAAACTATTGACTATTGCCGTATTTATTGGGGTCGCTATCTTTCATATCAACCCATCCAATTGGCAACCCTTCATGCCATTCGGCTGGTTTGATACTTTACCGGACGGCAAAACCACCGGCGTGCTAGCTGGCGCATCGCTGGTATTTTTTGCCTACGTGGGCTTTGATGCCGTGTCCACTGCCGGCGAGGAAGCCAAAAACCCGCAACAGGATTTGCCTTTCGGCATAGTTACCTCGTTGGCATTTTGTACCGTTATTTATATTATCGTCTCCGGCTTGCTTACCGGCGTGGTGCCTTATTCCCAATTGAACGTCTCCTCGCCGGTCGCCCATGCCTTGCAACTATTGGGTATTAACTGGGCTTCCGCGCTGGTGGCAACCGGTGTTATTGCAGGCTTGACCACGGTCATGCTGGTACTTTACTACGCATTAACCCGAATCTTATTCGCCATGGCACGCGATGGCTTGCTGTCGCCGTTTTTTAACCAAATTAACCCCAAAACCCAAACTCCCACGCGTGTAATCGTCATGTGCGGCATTATAATGGCGGTCATTGCCGGTCTGATTCCCTTGGGTGATTTGGCGGAGCTGGTCAATATCGGCACTTTGGCGGCCTTTGTGCTGGTATGCCTGGGAGTGCTATTTCTTCGCGTCAGCAAACCGGAACTACCGAGGCCCTTCAAAGTACCTTTCGGCGTAACTCTGCCGGTTTTAGGAATGTTGTCATGTACCGCGCTAATGGCATTTTTACCCGCGATCACTTGGTTGAGATTCATCATCTGGCTGGTAATCGGTTTAATCGTGTACTTTACTTATTCCATTCAACATAGCAGCTTAAACAATGAACCCAAATAATGGGTAAATAACACTCACCATGTACCTACCCAAGCACTTTGAAGAACAACGCATTGAAGTCCTGCACGCGTTAATCGAGGCATACCCCTTAGCCACGCTAATCACGCATAATGACTATGGCCTCAACGCCAACCACATTCCGCTGCAACTGAAAACGACGCCCGGACTCGGATTGTTGCAAGGACACATTGCCCGCGCCAATCCGGTGTTAGCCGATCTTGACAAGCCTATTGAGCGTCTGGCGGTTTTTCAAGGCCCGCAAATGTATATTTCACCTTCCTGGTACGCCACTAAACAACAAACCGGCAAAGTGGTGCCTACCTGGAATTATTGCGTGGTACACGTTTACGGGCAAATCCGTTTGATTGACGATAGGAATTGGCTGCATGGGCATCTGACCGAGTTTACCCGCGACAAAGAATCCGGCCTGCCCGAACCCTGGTCGCTGGCAGATGCGCCTACCGATTTTATTGACCGCATCATTCAACACATTATTGGTTTTGAAATGACCATCACACGCTTGCAAGGAAAATGGAAAGTCAGCCAGAATCAACCACCTGAAAACCGGAAGAGTATCATTGAAGGCCTCTCGCAAAGCGGTTTAGCCGAAGCGCAAACCATGGCCAAAATAATAGAAAATTACCAAAATTAGACACAAAATGCCGTAACTGTGGAGAACATCATGAACAATCCGGCTGAATTAAATTGGGGCATTTTAGGCGCCGCCCGTGTTAACGAGCGTTTATTACCGGCGATTGCTGAAGCGACTAATTCAAAGCTAATCGCCATAGCCAGCCGCCGGCCCGGCGCGGCGGCGGAAACCTTAGCCAAGTATGCGCCAGCTGACTGTGAGGCGATTGCTATGGACAACCCCGATAGCTTGCTGGAAACCCCGGAAATTCAGGCGGTCTATTTGCCCATGGCCAACCGTGAACATGCCGAATGGGCACTTAAAGCCATAGCACACGGCAAACATGTGCTTTGCGAAAAGCCAATGGCATTGGCTCTCAGTGACATAGAAGCCATTGAAGCAGCGGCCCGCCAATATAAAGTGACCGTGATGGAAGGCTTTATGTATTGCTTTCATCCTCAACACGCGCGTGTCCGCGAGCTGTTAGCCTCCGGCATTATCGGCGATATCCGTTCGGTACGCGCCAGCTATTCTTTTATGATGCGCCCGGCCCGGCTTTACCGCCTAGCGGAACCAATCGCACGCGGCGGCGGGGCCATGTGGGATATCGGCTGCTATGCCATACACACGGTGCGGCAATTTTTCGATCACGACCCTGTTGCGGTTAGCGCTTTGGCCAAACTCACTGAAACCGGCGCCGACACTGCTTGCAGTGGTGTTATGGATTTCGGCGGCGGCTGTTACGGGCAGTTTGATTTTAGCTTTGAACGCGCCCGGCGCTGCGAATACGAAATTACCGGCACCTTAGGGGGGCTCAAGTGCCATACCGTTTGGCAGTTACCCAACGACGTGCCGGTAATCACTTGGTGGACAGAGGCAGGCCAGCAATGTGAAGAACGCCTGCCGCCAGCCAATCACTTTCGCCTGGAAATTGAACATTTCAGCGATTGCGTGCTCAATAACCAACCTCCGCTGCTGACCTTTGCCGATGCAAAAAGCAATTGCCGCGTAATTAATGCGATTTTACAATCGATTACCAGTGGACAAACCGTAAAAATCATTTGAACAGACCACGATTGACCCTAAGAATTCTCATCATCACCGTTGCCTTGGTGATAGCCGCCTGCACGCCGCAAATCCATGGTCCGGGCGAAGTTAACAATCCGGGCCGGATTTTAAGCAACCGTTTCATAACCGCCGATGAGGCCATGTTGCCACTAAAATCATGGCTTCCCGAGCAAGCGGCGGTCAAAGCCGTTTTAATTGCAATTCATGGATTTAATGATTACAACAATTTTTTCCGTCAACCCGGCATGTTTTTCAGTGCTCAGGGTATTGCCTGTTACGCCTACGACCAACGCGGCTTTGGCGGCAGCCCAAGACCTGGCAGCTGGAGCGGCACCGGGGCTTATGTTAACGACCTTGACTTATTCGTTAGGCTGATCAAACGCAAACATCCAGGTTTACCGGTGTATGTGTTAGGCGAAAGCATGGGCGGCGCGATTACTCTATCCACGCTATCGCTGGCCAATGCCACGCCCGTTGACGGCGCGATTTTAGTCGCTCCTGCTGTTTGGGGACGGGAAACCATGCCATGGTATCAGCAAAGCGCGCTGTGGATGTTGTCGCATACTTTTCCCGGGCTGACCTTAACCGGACGGGGTTTAAAAATTCAAGCCTCCGACAATATTGAAATGCTCAAGGCTTTATCCAAAGACCCGCTGGTAATCAAACATACCCGAGTGGAAGCCATTCATGGTTTGACCGATTTAATGGACAGCGCCTTGCGCAATGCCGGTAAAATCAATACCAGAACACTGTTGGTATACGGCGAAAAAGATCAAATTATCCCTAAAAAAGCCACTCAACACTTTTTACACATGTTCTTGGAACATAATTCCGAGCAAAAGACGGTTGCCTTTTATCCAAACGGCTTTCACATGCTGCTGA
>PERF01000018.1 GCA_002928495.1 Methylobacter sp.
CAGAACCGCTGGGACTATAATAAGAAGGCACCGAAAAATCTCTTACGAAACTGCCGTCAAGGTTAGCTTCACGCACGGTCGGGTTTTGGAATCCGCCGTTCACCCGCTGACCTTCGTTAGTCCAGAATAATTGACCGTTTCTTAAACGAATGGATTCAGGATCCAGCGTATTGGCGGCAAAGGTTGTGCCCGCCGGCGTCAGCAACGAAGTCACGCGGGTAAAATTAACGCCTGCGGATCCGGGAACGGCATTGCGGTTAAACTGGTTTAAATCCAGCGTCAAATTGTAGTACCGCGCCGGATTGAGTTGAGAACGGTCATCGCTAATAGCCAGGTATTGATTATTAACGCTGTCAAAATCGATACCGGATAAGCCGCCGATAGTAGTTCCCTCAAAAGTCGTACCGGTTTGGATAATATTTTGCCCTAAATAATTGAGTGTAAACGGCGCCGCATGCACACCGGAGCTCAATAAAACTAAAAACAACGCGGATGGGTATTGCGTAAATCTCATGTTAATCTCCATCATCTAAGATAAGCTGCCAATAAAAACACAGGCTTAAATTACAGCCTGCACAAAAAAGATTAACACAGCTATTTGAAAGCAATTTGACAGTCAGCAGCGAACTCAACAGATAAACAGCCGTTGGTTTTAAAAAATACCGGCAAATACCAGCGGTAAAGCCAATTCGGACGGCAAAATAGCGCAAATTCCGATAGAATATAAGACTTTGTTAATAATACTCAGAAGCCATGTCGAAAAATATCCGTATCGAACGTTGCAGCGGCACAGCCCTTGAGCGCTATATACCGGAGCTGGCACGTTTAAGAATTGAAGTTTTCCGGGAGTTTCCTTATCTCTACGACGGGACTTACGAATACGAGGAAAAATACCTGCAAACTTACCTCAATTGTCCGGACAGCGTGATTGTTTTAGCCCTGGATGAGGATAAAGTCGTGGGTGCCTCGACTGCCATTCCAATGAAATATGAAACCGAGGAGTTAAAACACCCCTTCATTAAGGCTGGTTACGACCTGGATAAAGTATTTTACTGCAGCGAATCGGTTTTAAATAAAAACTACCGCGGTTTAGGGATTGGCGTGCGCTTTTTTGAGGAACGCGAAGCTCACGCCAAAGAACTCGGCGGTTTTGAACACATCACCTTTTGCTGCGTGGAACGCCCCACCGACCATCCGCGCAGGCCGGCCGGCTATGTGCCCCTGGACCAATTCTGGAATAAGCGTGGCTATGTTAAACATCCCGAACTGAACACCACTTACCTTTGGAAAGACCTGGACGATACCGAAGAAACCCCGAAACCTATGACCTTTTGGCTAAAACATGAAAGTTAAAATTGCGGCAGCACAATATGATATCGGCTTTTTTGAAAACTGGCCGCAATACGTTGAAAAAATTGATCGCTGGGTAGCCGAAGCAGCTTGGCAAGGCGCTAAAATCCTGGTGTTTCCCGAATACGGCAGCATGGAATTGGCATCCTTGTTTGGTAAAGATGTATACGGCTCGCTTAGTAAACAACTGTCATCCATGCAATCACTGGTGGACGACTACATTGGACTCTACCAAAGCCTGGCGCAAAAAAACAGCTGTTATATTCAAGCAGGCACTTTTCCGGTTGCCATTGAAGCGGAAAACTACCGGAACCGGGCCTATCTGTTTTGGCCGGACGGTAAATACGATTACCAGGAAAAACTGATCATGACCCGTTTTGAAAACGAGCATTGGCTGATTACCGCAGGCAGTAAATTGAAGTGTTTCGATACAGCTTTCGGCAAAATCGCCATCAATGTCTGCTACGACAGTGAATTTCCGCTATTGGCCAGAAAACAAGTTGAGATGGGGGCAAATTTAATTCTTGTACCTAGCTGCACCGATACGCTGGCCGGTTATTACCGGGTCAGAATCGGCTGTCAGGCCAGAGCGCTGGAAAATCAGTGTTATGTCGTCCAATCGCCGACCGTAGGCCAGGCTCCCTGGTCGGAAGCTGTGGACGTCAACCGTGGTGCTGCCGCGATTTACACACCGGTTGACCGGGGCTTTCCGGACAACGGTATTTTGGCTATAGGCGAATTGGATAAAACACAGTGGGTTTACGCGGAGGTTTCGCTAGGTGAAATCCAGACTGTACGCAGCCAAGGCCAAGTCTTCAATTACCGGGACTGGCCTTTGCAAACAGCAGTGGGCTAATTGAAAATCGCTTCGAACGAATACCCGCTGGCTTCTAAAATCTCGCGCAAACGTTTAAGTGCGTCCATTTGAATTTGCCGAACGCGTTCTCGGGTTACCCCCAGCTCCTGCGCTACTTGTTCCAAGGTACCGTTATCATAACCGCATAAGCCGTAGCGTCGGCAGATTACTTCACGCTGCTTTTCCGGCAGCTGGCATACCCACTCGGTTAAATTGTGGCGCATGCCTTCTTCCTGGATTTGTTCGCCGGGCGACAAGCTTTCCGTGTCGGAAATCGATTCCAGAATCGGTTTGTCGACATCCTTGCCGAAAGGCACATCCACGGAAGTCACCCGCTCATTTAATTTGAGCATCTTTTCGACCTTTTCCACGGGTTTGTCCAAATGCCTGGCAATATCCTCAGCGCTGGGCTCGTAATCGAGAATTTGCGCCAAATGGCGTTGCGCTTTGAGATAAACGTTCATCTCTTTGACAATATGGATAGGCAAGCGAATAGTGCGGGTCTGGTTCATGATCGCCCGCTCTATGGTCTGTCTGATCCACCAAGTGGCGTAGGTGGAAAATCTAAAACCACGGTCGGGGTCGAATTTTTCAACGGCGCGGATCAGTCCCAGGTTGCCTTCTTCGATTAGGTCCAGCAACGGCAGGCCCCGATTCAAATAGCGCCGGGAAATTTTCACCACCAGCCTGAGATTGCTCTCAATCATTATATTGCGCGCTTCTTCATCGCCTTTTAGCGCTCTTTTGCCGTAAATTTTCTCTTCATCCGCAGTCAGCAACTGGGAACGGCTTAATTCATTGAGATAAGTGCGGGTTGCATCAAAGCCACCTTCTGCGGCTGATTCGACCTGAACAATTTCCTCGCTGTCAATTGCTTCAGCATCGATAGTTTCTTCGAGATCATCGAGCCCTTCTGTCAGTGACAATTCGTCATCAAACGGTATGGAAACCTCTTCATCAATTGCGTTGGGTTCTTCCTTCATATCAACCTCCCGACTAACGCCCTAAACAGAAATATGTAGTCATTATTTTTTAGGTAAAAACTTTAACGGATTAACCGATTTTCCTTGTTTTCGTATTTCAAAGTGCAATACGGTTGCCCCATTCTCGGCTTGTTTAATTTCTGCTATCGCTTGTCCTTTTTCCACCCACTGTCCTTCTTCAACCAATAGCGCACTGTTATTGCCATAAGCACTTAAAAAATCCTTGTTATGTTGAATAATCAATAAATTACCATAACCCTTCAGCCCCTGCCCGCCATAAACCACTTTACCCGTTTCCGCCGCTTTGACTTGCTGATTGGATTTAGCCTTTATATCAATTCCTTTACCGGATTGTAAGAAATTTTTAACAATTTTACCTTTTATCGGCCACTGCCAGTTCAACTTTAACACTTTTTTGTTAATATTTGAAATAGCTGATTTTTTTTCTTCCGGCGGCTGATCTGATTTGTCTATAACCGGAGTTTTTCGAACCTGGGCTATTTTTTGTTGCCGTTCATCAAACAAGTTAAGCCTCTGCCCAACATTAAAATAATGCGGCGGTTTCAACCGGTTCCACTTGACTAAGCGTTCCGCACTGACGCCGGTAGCCTGTACTATTGAAAATAAGGTATCGCCAGCCTGCACCACGTAAAATGGTTTATCGGCAGTTTGCAAATTTTCTTTAATTTTTCCCGGAAATTGAGTTTTTGCAATAGTGATAGCTTGCCCAGGCTCGGCTGCCGAAATAGCTGTCTTGACGACAGTAGTATGCACCACTTGTGCCTTTGGCTCGACTAACTCTATTGGCTTAAGGGGAGAATTAAGGTTGACAACAGGCGCAAAATTTTCCGGCTGTGCACAAGCTGATAAGAAAATACAAACCAAAAGCAGATCAAAATAACTTCCGGTTTTTGGCTTAAGCATCCGTTTATCTCTTTAATAAGATTTTTTTAGCCAAATTTATTTTAGCGGCAAGGTAATCCGACCCGCCCCGGTCGGGATGATTTTTCTGCATTAACCGGCGGTGGGCGTCAATAATCTCTTTCTCGTCGGCAGTGGGTTGTAATCCCAGCACTTCGTAGGCTTCGGCTTCGGACATGGTTTTTGAGGAATTTGCCGAGCCGTAAGTGTGCTGCGTGCGCTGCTGGGCACCACCTTCTTGCCGCGTTTTTAAGACAACCCTCAGCAAACTTTCCAGTTGCGGCAAGTAACGTAAAATGACCGGTAAGATTCTGGGTAGCACCGCGAGCAAACCGATTACCAATCCCGTGAGCACATTAAAACCGCCGCCGGCCACCAGCAAAATAAACAACAATACAGCCGCCGCCAGCAGCTTCTTGGCTGGGCCGGATAGCGATGCCAACCAACGTTTTAGCGGACTCAACAACAGGTAATACGCTATGCCGGCCACTAGCAATATCAACAATAACCTAAACAAACTGTACCTCGTGCTTGCATTTACGGCCATGAGTTCTAGCGATATGATGATACCTTAAAATGGCTTTCACCACGAAACCTTAGGCTTTTATCTTAATGTCATCGATCAATATTCCTGCGATTTGTTTTATTGCCGCTAGCGGCACCGGCAAAACCTCATTACTTGAACAACTGATACCTGCCTTACAAAAACGTGGGCTGCGCGTTGCCGCCATCAAACGCAGCCATCATGATTTTGAAATCGACCAGCCAGGCAAAGATAGCTTCAGGCTGCGCGCAGCCGGGGCAAAAGCCGTGATTATAGCCTCCAAATACCGCAAAGCCGCCATTTTTGAAAGCGCCGATAAGGCCGAACCGGAACTGGATAGTCTGATAGCGCTGTTGGATGCTAAGACAATCGATTTAGTGGTCGTTGAAGGATTTAAACATGCGCCAATCCCTAAAATTGAATTACACCGCAAAGCGTTGGAAAATCCCCTGCTCCATATCAAAGACCCCTATACCGTGGCTGTAGCCAGCGATGTGGCATTGGACCTGGCCGGCTTGCCCTGCCTGGACTTGAACAATGCTCCGGCTATTGCGGAATTTATTGCCACCACGCTATTAAACCAACCCGTCGAGCCGCCTGCCGATTTGTGCAGTATCGAACCTCAAGGCCTATTAACCCTGGAGCAAGCTTTGGCGCATATCAAAACCGCGGTGCAACCGGTTCGGCAAACCCGGCAAATCCCTTTGGCATCGGCCTTGGACCGGGTTTTGGCAGAGCCGGTAATATCCGGCCTTAACCTGCCCCAAGACCGGCAATCGGCCATGGACGGCTATGCTTTTATGGCAAGCGACTTAACGCCAGCCGGGGTGGATTTAATCCTGGCGGGCACTTCATCGGCCGGCCACCCGTATGCTGATTTATTAAAATCCGGCCAATGCATTCGAATTATGACCGGCGCGGTAGTTCCTGAACATGCCGACTCGGTAGTCATGCAAGAGCAGGTTGGCATCAACGGCAAGCATATTCACATTCCCGGCACCGTTAAAACCCTTAACAATATCCGGCAAAGCGGCGAGGACATTAAGCGTGATGAGATTCTGCTTAACGCCGGCAAACAGTTAACCGCTTGCGACCTGGGCTTGCTGGCCTCGGCCGGTGTTGCTGAGATTACCGTAACGCGCAAACTTAAGATTGGATTTTTCTCCACCGGCGACGAACTCAGGCCGGTGGCAACCGAACTGGCTACCGGACAAATTCATGACAGTAACCGCTATATCCTTGGCGGCTTGCTTGCTGAATCTTGCCATGAGGTAAACGATCTTGGCATCGTTCCGGATAATCCTAAAACCTTGGAGCAACACTTGTTGGCGGCCGCCGGAAATCATGACGTACTTATTAGCACAGGCGGCGCTTCGGTGGGCGATGCCGATTTCGTGCATGAGATACTTAGCAATCACGGCACCACGCAATTTTGGAAATTAGCCATCAAACCCGGCAAACCCTTGGTTTTCGGCTCGATCAAAGGCAGTTATTTTTTCGGCTTGCCGGGTAATCCGTTAGCGGTGATCACCACCTTTCAGCAACTGGTCAAGCCCGCGCTAAAAATGTTAATGGGAGCTGCCGAGTTAAAACCGCTACGAATTCGTGCAACCTGCACCAGCGACCTAAAAAAATCTCCGGGCCGGCGGGAATTCCAGCGCGGAATTTTGCATCAAGATGAAAACGGCGAATTACGGGTGGCTTCGGCCGGTAAGCAGGAATCTCATCTGTTGACGGTCATGAGCCGGGCCAACTGTTACATCGTGCTGGCCGAGGAATGTGGCCCGGTAACAGCCGGTGAGCAGGTCTGGGTAGAACCGTTTGACACCCGGATTTAATAGCGCGGCACTTGGTTATCGCATTGCAACGACCAAGCATCAACACCCCCTATCAGATTGCTGACCTGTTCAAAACCGTAATGCACCAAATAATTGGCTGCTTGCAAGCTGCGCATGCCGTGATGGCAAATCACCACGACATGCTGGGCCTTGTCCAATTCATCCAGCCTTTCACTGAGCTGGTTTAAAGGTATCAACACACTACCTTCAATCTTGGCATAACGAAATTCGATTGGCTCGCGCACATCCAGCAAAAACAAAGGCGTTTGATTTTCGAGTTCTTGCTTTAATTCAACCGGCGTCATCTGGTTAATTTGCATGGTTTATCCTTTTAAGATGGTTGCTTAAACGCTGCAACGCCAAATCCATACGGTCTATGGAGGTGGTATAAGCAAAGCGTAACATTTGATCGGCCCGATGGCTGCCGAAATCTTTACCGGGCGTTACGG
Source organism: Methylobacter sp. (assembly GCA_002928495.1). GTDB lineage: Bacteria > Pseudomonadota > Gammaproteobacteria > Methylococcales > Methylomonadaceae > WM-3-3. The sequence continues at coordinate 6,942 of PERF01000018.1, forward strand.
CCACGGCTTCCGATTCTAAAAAATCCAAGGCAAATTGAAAACTGTCACCGGTAAATTTTTTAGCGTCGGCGTAAATATAAAATGCGCCCTGCGGCTTGCAGTCAATTGCAAAGCCCAACGACAAAAGGCCATGGTAAAGAAAATCACGGCGTTCGCCAAGAATGGCGCGCCTGTGCTCCAGTTCCGAAATAGTCTGCGGGGTAAAAGCCGCCAAGGCGGCATATTGTGCCGGGGCGGAACTGGCGATGAATAGGTTTTGCGCAAGCTTTTCAGTGATCTCAATAAATGCCTCGGGCACGATCAACCAGCCAAGCCGCCAGCCGGTCATGCCGAAATATTTGGAAAAACTGTTGATTACAAAAACCTTATCGCTAAACTTTAAAGCGGTTTCCGCCGGTTCATCGTAGACCAGCCCGTGATAAATCTCGTCCGAATAAAGATAGCCTTGCAACCGGCCGACTTCTGCAATGGCCGCCTCCAAAGCGGCCGTAGCGATCACTGTTCCGGTCGGATTTGAGGGTGAGGCTATTAAAACGCCACGCGTGCCGGTATGCCAATGCCGCCTTATCAAATTGGCATCCAGTTGATATTGCGTTCCAGCGTCAACCGGCACGGCTTGCGGTATGCAGTCTAAAAAACGGGCAAAATTTACATTGCACGGATACCCCGGATCAGCCAGTAAAACACCGTCTCCCGGATTCAGGCTGGCTGATAGCGCTAACAGCAATGCGCCTGAAGCGCCCGGTGTGATGAAAATACGCTGCTCATCCACCTTAACCGCATAACGCTGCCGATAAAATTCGGCAATATGCTCCCGTAGCTGTGGCAAACCCGCCGCCGGCGTGTATTTAACCGCGCCGGAAATAATATATTTTACCGCCGCATCGATAATCGGCTGCGGCGTTGGAAAATCCGGTTCGCCGATCTCCATATGCACGACATCGCGTCCAGTCGCTTCAAGCTGTTTAGCCCGTTTTAGCAACTCCATCACATAAAACGGCGCTATTTTATCGCCACGTTTTGCCGATCTACTGAACATAAAAGCTAATCCTCACAATTCCCTGATCAGAACACTTGCCATAGCTATATAATTCTGCTAAAAATGCCCGGTTTATTTACCATCTCTGGGAGTTAACGGATGACTAAAAGTTCTAAAATTGATGCGTCCCCATTCGCGTTCAAACCTTACCAGGAAAAAGACGGTGAGGAGTACATGAACCCAAATCAATTACAGCATTTTGAAGCCATTCTAAAAAATTGGAAAGCCGAATTGATGCAAGAAGTTGATCGAACGGTTCACCATATGCAGGATGAAGCCGCCAATTTTCCGGACCCGAACGACCGCGCGACACAAGAATCGGAATTCAGCCTGGAACTAAGAACGCGTGACCGCGAGCGCAAATTAATTAAGAAAATCGATGACTCGCTAAAAGAAATCGAATCCGGCGATTATGGCTATTGCGAGTCCTGCGGCATTGAAATTGGTATTCGCCGTCTTGAAGCCAGACCTACAGCCAATTTGTGCATAGATTGCAAAACCTTGGACGAAATCCGCGAAAAACAAATGGGATAAGCAACCCGCATACTCCGCTGTATATCGGCCGCTTTGCACCCTCGCCAACCGGCCCGTTGCATCTTGGCTCTCTGTTTACCGCTCTGGCCAGTTACCTGGATGCACGTGCCAACCGCGGCCAATGGCTGCTTCGCATTGACGATCTGGATACACCGCGCAACCGCAAAGGCGCTGCCGACTCGATTTTATCAACGTTGGAAAACTTCGGGCTGCATTGGGACGGAGCCGTCGATTTTCAAAACCGGCACCTTGAGTTTTATCAGCATGAACTGGAAAAACTCCGGCAAAAAGATGCTCTGTATGCTTGCACTTGCAGCCGCAAAACGCTTTCGGATTACCCGCAAACAGGAATTTACCCAGGGTTGTGCCGTACCACGCCGCCAAGTGAACAGATCCCATCAGCGTTACGGGTTAAAACCGGACACACCCTTATCGCTTTTGACGACCGCTTACAAGGCAAGTTGACCCGGAATCTTGCAACCCAAGACGGCGATTTTATCGTAAAACGTAAAGACGGTATTTTTGCTTATCCATTCTCAGTTGTTGTCGATGACTATCGCCAGGGCGTGACCGCCATAGTCCGCGGGTTTGATTTGTTTTATGAAACGCCCAAGCAAATATTTCTGCAGCATCAACTGAATTACCCGCAGCCTTCGTATCTGCATATCCCGGTCATCGTAGACACTCATGGCCAAAAACTCAGCAAACAAACTTTTGCAAAACCGGTAACCGCTGAAAATAAGCGGATGGTTATTTTTGAACTGCTGCATTTGCTGGGACAAAAGCCGCCGGAAGCGCTAAAAACGTTGCCGGTATCGCAGCAACTTGAATGGGCCTGCACAAATTGGACACCTTCCGCCTTGACAGGACAACAACAGCTATCTCAATATCATCACCAAGAATTGCCAATCACGACTTAAATTATCTATGTCCGAAGAAAAAATTTACCCGGTAATACCTGCAATTGAAGCCAAAGCGCATATTAATTCCGAAGACTATCTCAGCCTTTACCGGGAGTCTGTTGAACAGCCCGAGCAATTTTGGGCACGGCAAGCCAATCATTTTTACATTGGCACCGGCCCTGGGAAACGGTGCTGGAATTCGATTATCCCAAAGGCCATATCCGTTGGTTTCAAGGAGGCCAATTAAACGTCAGTTACAATTGCCTGGATAGGCATTTACCGGCCCGCGCCGAACAAACCGCGCTAATCTGGGAAGGCGACGATCCCAGCCACGGCAAACGCTTGACCTACCGGGAGCTGCACCGTGAAGTGTGCCGGTTTGCCAATGTTCTAAAACAGCTTGGAATTCAGCAGGGCGACCGGGTCTGCCTGTATCTTCCCATGATTGTAGAAGCAGCCGCTGCCATGCTGGCGTGCACGCGGATTGGCGCCGTACACTCTATTGTTTTTGCAGGGTTTTCCGCTGATTCGCTACGCGACCGGATTTTAGATGCCGATTGCCGGTTTTTGATTTGCGCCGATAACAGCCGACGCGGCGGTAAAACCATTCCCTTAAAAGCCAACGTCGATAGTGCCGCCGCGGCCTGTCCGCGACTACAAACCGTGCTGGTTATTAAAAATACCGGTGATGCCATAGACTGGCACCCACACCGGGATGTCTGGTACCACGAGGCGGTGACTCAAGTCAGTGACGATTGCCCAGCGGTGTGGATGGATGCCGAAGACCCGCTGTTTATTCTGTACACATCAGGCTCAACCGGCAAACCTAAAGGCGTTGTACATACTACCGGCGGTTATTTGCTGTATGCGGCGATCACCCACCGTTATATTTTCGATTATCAAGACCAAGAAATTTATTGGTGTACCGCCGACATCGGCTGGATTACCGGGCATTCCTACGGAATTTACGGGCCTTTATGCAACGGCGCCACCACCTTGCTATTTGAAGGCGTACCCAGCTATCCAGACAACAGCCGCTTCTGGCAAATCATCGACAAGCACCAGGTCAATATTTTCTATACCGCGCCCACCGCAATCCGTGCACTGATGGCTCAAGGCGACGACTACGTCAAACGCACCAACCGCGGTAGTTTAAGAATCATGGGTAGCGTAGGCGAGCCGATTAATCCCGAAGCCTGGGAGTGGTATTACCATGTCGTCGGCGACGACCGTTGCCCGATCGTCGATACCTGGTGGCAAACCGAAACCGGCGGCATATTGATCACCCCCCTGCCCGGCGCTACAGCGTTAAAACCCGGTTCGGCCACCCGTCCGTTTTTCGGCATCACGCCGCAAATCATTACCAGTCAAGGCGAATTACTCACCGGTGAAAGTGCCGGTGTGCTCGCCTTCAGTTTCCCCTGGCCCGGTCAAGCCCGAACCGTTTACGGCGATCACCAACGCTTTATCGATACCTATTTTGCGAGTTATCCGGGCTATTATTTCACCGGCGACGGAGCAAGACGGGATAAAGACGGCTATTTCTGGATAACCGGCCGGGTTGACGATGTGATCAACGTATCCGGCCACCGCCTGGGCACTGCGGAAATCGAAAGCGCGCTGGTATTGCATGATCTGGTCGCCGAAGCGGCCGTGGTTGGCTATCCCCACCCGATTAAAGGCCAGGGCATTTATGCTTATGTCACCTTAAATACCGGCATTCAACCCGATGAAACCCTGCGGGCTGAATTGATTGCCTTAGTTCGCAAGGAAATCGGCGCAATTGCCAGCCCCGACATCATCCAATGGGCGCCAGGCCTGCCGAAAACCCGTTCGGGTAAAATCATGCGCCGCATCTTAAGAAAAGTCGCCAGTGACGAAATCGACACCCTAGGCGACACTTCTACACTTGCCGACCCAATGGTGATTAATGACTTGATAGAGAACCGGATATCGAATCAGCAGGTGTTAGAAAGCCCCAAAACCAGTTTCAACAATTCAAAGACTTAGCGGAGTCTCTCTAAGCCATATTAACAATTTCCGAAGCAAACTTCTATTTAGCTATCGGTACAAAATGGTTTTTAAATAATCCTCCGTTGCCACAAACTCAGGCTCTTTTCCTGTCAATGCCCGAGTCAATGGCACAATCTTAGTTCGCACCCCCATCCCTCGATAATCGACATAACCGTAATCCCGCAAAACCTCCATGATGAGGGTATTGCGAGGAGAACGCTGACCGGCTTTCATTTTTTCAATGGTCATCGAATTCGGCAGTGCACCGGGGCTTATCACTTCAAGGCGATCGGCATACGAACCAACTTCTATCTCAACGAAGCGAGTCCAATCCCTGTGAGCCAACGCATTTATTACGGCCTCTCTCACTGCTTCCAATGGATAGAGCCACCGAGTTTCACGCCTTAACCCTTCATCAATCTCGCTCGCATCTTGGGAGATAAAAGGCCCAATTGCATCCATAAAGCGCTCGATAATTCCGCCATCAACCAGCCGTTTGCCTGAATTATCACTATCCCAACGACCGACCACCGGCCCATCTAAAATATCATCCAGTTCTGCTTGATATTCTTTGCCTGGGGTCTTAAAAGCTAAGACACGCAGACCCGCTTGTCTCAAGTATCGGCGCGGATTTTTGCCAAACAGCACCAATCCGGCAATGGTGCAACAAATAGTGCCTGCTGCTTCGGTAAGAAAACCGAGCCCCAGTAACCGGGCTTGCCAAGTTTCAGGCGAATTGGGTACATCAGGGTCTCTCAAAATGTCTTTCAAATAATTGCTTAATCGTGCATCATCCAAGCAACTCATATCGGTACGCGGAACTGGCATCACTTCCGTATGCAACATGCCACCGAGTTCGAACAATCGCATTTGCTGTTCTCGGGTCGCAAGCCTGGAAGTCGAACCCACGCGAATATAGATTTCCTCTTTACCTCTATCGCGCACCACGTAAGGTTTCGAAATACCTTGTGGAAAACTAATCACAGCAACTGATTTCCCGTCGTCAAGTTTTATTTCTTCATAAAATGGCAGTATCAGCGGATGAATTTTATCCTGCATGACATTCATTACCCACTCTTCAAGGTTCGGTCGCTGTATGCCACTTACAGTGCCGTCATCTTCAATCCCTAATAACAACTTGCCGCCTTGGAAGTTAGCCATCGCAACCACTTCTTTGGCCAATTGCTCAGGGCGAATGTCGTCCCGTTTAAACTCTACGCCTGAGTTTTCTCGATTAGCAATAATTTCTAACAATTCCGTTTTCAGCATTTGGCTCTCCTAAGACGTCGACTAAGCCTATTCAAAGCCGTATTTCTCACGGCGTTGATTGAATGCACTTTTACCGCCTTCTAATATCTCCGCCGATAACTGTTGAATCGCAGGCATATCGATAGCACCTTGCTGCTCTGGTAAAATACGTCCTTTATTGTCGTCCACGCTTAAAACACCAATCCATTCAGCGTCACCAAATACAGGAATATTGGCGTTATGTGTGGCGAACAAAAATTGTCGCACTAGCTTGGCTCTACGCAGCTCAGAAACAATCCTCTCAGCAATAAAAGCGTTATCCAGGTTATCTTCCGGCTGATCAAGAATAAGTGGGTCTGGGTTATCAAGCAGCAAGAGATGTAAAACAGCCGTGCATTGTTGACCTGTGGATAAATCATCGATTGGCCGGAAATGCGCTTCTCGTTCGCCATGGGTCACATTAAGCTCGATCGCCATGGTGTCCGGAAGTAAAAGCTCTTCCAGTTGTAGCAACTGACTTTCGGTCATTCGGCACAATGCTTGAATGACTGCTGGAGTAAGTCCCCAATTGTTTTGTTTAAGTGCCTGCTCTCCGGCACGTATAGTTACAGCCAAATTAGCAGGGGAAAAATCGCCTTCCACTACCCACGTTAGTTTTTTGGCGCCGACACCTTCCAACCTGCATCCCTCAAGGAAATTGACGAACTCTTGTCGGTTCCCCTCGCTTTGCAATTTTAGACGTACCTTTTGTTCCAATTTGCGGTTTAAGCTCTTAACAGACTTTTGCATAGCGCTAGATCGTGCGCTGGTTTCCTGGGCAAGTTCCAGTAAAAGCTTTTTACGTTGGCTATAAAGCTCATCAATCTGGGCTTGCCTGTTTTGTAATACGGTTTGTTTGGGTCTGATCTGCTCAATCTGCTTAAGTAAAGATTGATACTCAGCCCCAATCTGGCGGCCAGTTTTACCTTGACTTGCCGGAATATCTTTAAACGCACTTTCGAGCGTTTGCTCTTCATTGGCAATTGCACTCTGTATTTGTTGCTGAAGCGGTTCCAAGCCAATGCTCGCTTCTTGTTTCATCTGCTCCAGTTCTGTAATTGCGTGTGTCAGTTTGTCGGTTAGGTGCTTCAGTATAATCCGTTGCTGTTTTAAAAGATCGGCATGAGGTAACTCATCCAAAGCGGCATCACTGAGGAAAGTCGTATCGGGTAGACTGTCTTTTAACGTAACAATCGCCTCACCAACGCGCTCCATTTCTTCGGTGATCCGTTCGCCGAGCTGCTTTTCTTTTTCCAGCTTCGGAATGATCTTGAGTTTTTCATCCAGTCCTAAGGCTTGGAACTGTCGCGCCTGATCTTGTAGTTTGGGTAAGCGTTCAACATCGGCTTCGATATCCGCTTTTTGTTGTTTTGCTCGATTGATGGATTCTCGATTTTCTTTTAGACTGCTCAATACCTTAACAATCGTGGTATCGAAGTTGGCGTGATCGCCCTCCAAAAAGCGTTCAATCAGTTGATTTCTGCTGTGCGGGTCGCGGGTCATCTCGTAAATTTCGTTTTGACCATAGAGTTCAATCCCCGGCAACAAATCAATCGGTTTGTAAGGCATAACACTCCCTTGATCATCAACAACGAATGGCTGATTCCCATATTTTCGGCTGACCTTAAATTTTCGCCCGTGCATTGTAGCGGAGCGCACTATCAATTCAACGTTGCCGCTTTCCTTGCCCAGGTTGTTTTTCAAAATTGCGTCATGTTTAGACTTTGCCTCTTTCCCAAAAGGCTCAAGGTCCATTGCGAAACGAATACACTCCAGTAGCGTCGATTTGCCGGTACCTCGGCCACCGATTAGGGCATTCAAATGTTCGGAAAACTCAACATCTACACCATCCAAATAGCCTCCCACAAAACGAACTCGCTCAATAGCAGAGGCAAAATTCTCAGGCTTCTCAGAATTCAAACGTACTCGCGATCCTGCATCCAGAAAAGCTTGCTTAAACGAGGCAAAACACGGTTTGGTCATTTTGACCAAACAAGAGGAACCTGGGCTTTTAATATCTTCGGGTTTAGCAACATCTGCGGCATTAAGTGCTGCCATTTCGCGTTCGCGCCGATAAGCGTCCTCTTTATTTGTAAACGCTCGGTAATACAAAACCTCAGATGCTTCTTTTAAACCTTCGATAGTCCCGGGTATCTGGGCTGCCAATAACGCTTCGTGTTGCCACACATGGTTCATTTTGCGCTTCAATACGCCATCATTGTTGGTACTGTGTGCAGCAAAGATGAAACCGCCAATTTCTTTGACTTTATCGATAAGTTGAATCGCCGTGAGATTGGTTGGCAGTACGCCATCTTGCGGATCGAGTAAGTCCAAACGCCCCAGTATCCGCTCCAGCTCTTGCGAGGTTTTGCTTTCATCGAACAGACAAACAAAGTGAATTTTCTCACTGGATGCAATTTCAAAGCCGGGAAACACTACTATGTTATTTTGAGAAAATAGGCTTCTCAACTTATCCACTCCATCCACCGAGCCATGGTCAGCCAAACCGACCACTTCAATGCCAGCCTCCAAGGCGGCGGTTAGTAGTTGCTGGTTATAGTCATCTTCGGTTAACGTCTGTTGCGCTCCGCGATATTTGTTGTAACCCGCCGGATTAACTTGCAAAGCGCATTTAAAAAATCGCGCTTTGGTATAGGTGGCTTGTCCGTTTACCTCAAACATTAGTGGACTCCTTTTGGGTGGGTTTAACCAATCGCGTTTTACCCGTCAACAACGCCTGCTGTATCATGCCTAGTTTGATTTGAAGGGTTTTACTCAGGCTTTGTTTTAGCGGTTGCGGAACCGCCAGAAGGTGCCATGGTCGGGCAAGCACTAGCTTAAGCCTACGTTCGCAAAACACCTGAACATCAAGGCCACGCACGTTGCCTCTCGAACCCGGACTCACTCAAGCCATGCCAACTTTGCAACAAGGCTTGAATATAAGCACCGGTGGACATGCTATCTCGCCTTGCTTCTTGGCAAGGATGTCCGCCATCAGCGTCTCTATAGCTTTCCAGTCGTTCAACAGGTCAATACTATCCAACTCTTCCAAAGCTTTGTGGTGATTGACAAGGGTATCGCTTAAACTGGCTTGGGTTAAACTCTTCCAGGACATCGGCTATCACTCTGGCTTTAATGATGGCTTATTTTAAACGTTTTTTGGTTACGGTCGTGCGAAGGTCTCAAAATATACAAAATCATTTACTCTCGCTCTTCAAGCAGGCTTTTGATGGGATTAAAAGATTTTCTATGCACTGCTAAGATACCGAATTGGCTGATTTCCGCCAAATGCTTGCGGGTTCCGTAGGCTTTGTGTTCGTGGAAGGCGTAATGGGGGTATTGTTGGTTGTACTCGCACATGAGCTTATCCCGCTCAACCTTGGCAAGTATCGAAGCGGCACTGATCGCAGCAATTTTATCGTCGCCCTTTATAATGGCTTGGGCAGGCACTGCCAAATCCGGTATGCGATTTCCATCGATCAAAACCTGTTCCGGCTTTACCGCTAACCCTTCTACCGCCCGGCGCATGGCTAACAGGGTGGCGTTAAGAATATTTAAGCAGTCGATTTCGTCCACGCTCGCTTGCGCTATCGACCAGGCCAGCGCTTTGCTTCGGATAATGGCCGCCAGCGATTCGCGTTTGGCGGCGCTAAGTTTTTTGGAATCCCTAAGACCGGCAATCGTAAATCCGGGATCAAGGATCACCGCAGCCGCGAAAACCGGGCCTGCCAGTGGTCCCCGCCCGGCTTCATCAACGCCGGCTATGAGTATAGAGGTGGAAAATGAAGACAATGCTTCAACTTAAAAAATGAAGTAAAAACATTGATTTATTGAGGAATTTACCGGAGTATGCCCCGGCTTACATTTCTTAAAAAACTTACCATTTCGGAAACTTGTTTACTCTCACCTGCCATCTCCTCAATCTGTTCTATAGCATCCTCAAGCCTTAAATTCATTTTATAAATGATCTTATAAGCTTTACGGATCAAACGAATATCTTCAGGAGAAATGCCGTTACGCTCCATACCGACGGAATTAATACCATGTGGTTTACTAGGTTTGCCACCCACCATGACAAAAGGCGGTATATCCTGGGTAATCGCGCTACCCATGGCGGAAAAGCTGAATTGGCCGATCTGGGTGAATTGGTGTACCAAAGTAAAGCCGCCTAATATGGCATGACTGTTCAACCTGACATGCCCGGCTAAGGACGCGCCATTGGCCATGATGACATGGTCGCCAATGACACAATCATGGGCGACATGAGTATAAGCCATGAATAAATTATCACTGCCGATACGGGTTACGCTTTGATCCTGTTGGGTACCACGGTGCAAGGTAGCGAATTCGCGGATGGTATTCCTGTCGCCAATTTCCAGTCTGGTAACTTCAGCCGCATATTTTTTATCCTGAGGGTCCTCGCCTATTGAACAAAACTGATAGATTCGGTTGTGCTTACCAATAGTGGTCGGCCCTTTGATGACAACATGCGGGGCAATAATGCTTCCGGTTCCGATTTTTACATCGGTGCCGATAACGGAATAAGGCCCAATGGTAACTCCCTCGGCTATTTCGGCCTTGGGATGAATTATCGCCGTTGAATCAATCAAACCTTAATCCACCACCGCCGCGCAACGTATTTCGGCACTGGCGACAAATTCACCGTCAACTTCCGCAACACAATCAAATGCCCAAATGTTACGTTTGCTTTTAATGAATTTTGCTATCAGCATCAATTGGTCACCTGGCACAACCGGCCGTTTGAATTTGACTTTATCGATCCCAACCAGGTAATAAATCATACCCTTGCCCAGCACGTCGGGAGCGGTTTCCGAAGCCAAAAGACCGGTAGCCTGCGCTAATGCTTCCAAAATCAAGACACCGGGCATGATGGGTTTTTGCGGAAAATGCCCTTGAAAAAAAGGCTCGTTATAAGTCACATTTTTTACCCCCAACAATCTAACGCCGGGTTCACATTCAATAACCTTGTCAATTAATAAAAAAGGGTAGCGATGCGGTAAAAACTCTTGTATTTGTAAGATATCTAATTTAGCCGCCATAAATATTAGGCTTTATTTAATTATTATTTTCGCGTTTTTGGGGGCTTAAACCTGAAACTATTCAGGCATTTTCGCCAGTTTTTCTTGAACCTGCGCGGTAACATCGATTTGTTCGCTAGCGTAAATAACGCCATCAGTTAACAGCAGATCAAAATTTTGTTCTTTGGCGATACCTCGGACCGCTTCGACTATCCTGCGTTGAATTTTGCCTAATTCGTCATTACGGCGGGCGTTAAAGTCTTCCCTGAATTCTTGCTGTGATCTTACCGCATCACGCTTTCTGCTGATCAGATCTTTTTCAATGTTGCTACGCTCAGAATCGCTCATGACAGCAGCATCACGGCTTAATTTCTCTTCCAGGTTTTGAATTTCTTTTTGTTGGGAGACTAGTTGTTTATCTTTAGGGGAAAACTCTTGCTCCAGACGTTTTTTAGCTTTTTCAGCTTGGGGAGCTTTCTCCAGAACCGCGGGTATATTGACAAAACCGATTTTCAGCTCAGCAAAGCTGACATTTGCGGTTAATAAAAGGCCGATAAATAAAGCGGATTTTGTTTTGTTTGTCATTGGATAACCCATCTCCGGTTTTGTTAAATATTAAAAAGCTCTATTAAAAAAAGTTTTGCCCGCATTCGGACTAGTGTAAAGCATTATACCAAAAAACTTAATCTAGAAATTTTGGCCGAAATTAAATTGAAATACTCTTTTATCGTCCAGGGGCGATGCGTTTAGTGGAACTGCCGCACTGACCGCCAAAGCGCCAAAGGGTGACAGCCATTCTCCGGATAAACCGGCGGAATACCTTAAATCGCCGGTATTAAAACTTTTACTCACGGTGCCTGCATCGAAGAAAGCACCCAGTCGCACTGATTTGATGTCAGGTAAAAACGGCACCGGAAAAAACAGCTCAGCATTTGCGGTAAGTTTACTAGGGCCGCCAAACGGCCTGTTACGTACGCCGTTAATCGTATCGCGCGGACCCAGCGTATTGGTATTGTAACCTCGAACTGAGCCAAATCCGCCGGCAAAATAATTTTCGAAAAACGGTAAATCCTTGGTTTTACCGTAACCGCTACCGTAGGCGGCTTCGCCTTGAAGTCTGAAAGTGAAATCGCGGGCTAAGGGGAAATAAAGCTGGTGTTTATAGCTGATTTTAAAATATTGCAGATCACTCGTAGGCAGCGTTATCAAGCCGGATAAACGCTGCTGCTGGCCATGATCAGGGAAAATTGCCCGGTTTAAGGTGTCGTGCGTCCAGCCGATGGACGGGCCAAAGGTTACGAAAGCGTCATCGCCTTCTTGAGTCAAAAAATCGCGAATCTGATCCGAGGTGTTGACTGTGGTCTTAAGTCGGGTGCGTTTGATTTCCGAGTTAAATTGCAGGCGGTCGAATTCATTGAGCGGAATACCGAAATTGAAATCAGCGTTAATCACATCGGTGGTGTAATTGGTCAGGTTGACCTGCGCGGCATCACGTGTGGTGTAACCTAGGTTGTAACCCAGGCTAACACCGTCGGCGGTAAAATACGGATCCAAAAAGCCGATCTGGTATTGGGTTAAAAACGAGCTGTTATTGAACGCCAAATTTAACCGCTTGCCGGTACCGAAAATATTATCCTGAGAGATATTAGCATTTAACACGATGCCCTGGACTTGCGAAAAACCGACGCCGGCGGACAAGTTTCCCGAGGCTTTTTCAACTACCGAATAATTGACGTCGATTTGATCCGCGCTGCCGGTAACCGGTGGTGTCTCAAGGTTTACCGACTCAAAGTAGCCCAGGCGTTCCAACCGGGTTTTGGAGCGCTCAATCTTAGAGCTGGAAGCCAAAGCCGATTCAAGTTGGCGCATTTCCCGCCGCACGACCTCATCCCGGGTTTTACTGTTACCACTGACGTTGATCCTGCGCACATACACGCGTTTACCGGGATCGATAAAAAAGGTCATATCGACGGTTTTCTTGGCTTCGTTGATTTCTGGCACCATGTTGACGTTGGCAAAGGCATAGCCTTCATCGCCGATACGGTCCGAAATTGCTTTTGAGGTTTCGGTGGCATTTTTTCGGGAAAAAGTCTCGGAAGGGCCAACTTTCACCAGCTTGATCAACTCTTCCGGACCAACCACCAAGTTTCCCGCCAGTTTAACTTTTTCCAGGGTATAAACGCTGCCTTCCTTGATGTTAATGGTAACGTAGATATCTTTTTTATCAGGCGTAATCGCCACTTGCGTGGATTCAACATTAAAGTTGATATAACCGCGGTCTAAATAATAAGAACGTAGCGATTCCAGATCGGCCGACAGCTTTTGCTTGGAATACTGGTCGTTTTTAGTATAAAAAGATAACAGGTTAGTGGTACTTAATTCAAAATTCTTCAACAGCGTGTCATCGTCGAAAGCATTATTACCGACAATGTTGATTTGCTTGATTTTGGCTACCCGGCCTTCGGAAATTTCGATCTTGATACCGACGCGGTTACGGGTCAGATTGGCCACTTCGGTTTTAATTTTCAGCCCGTATTTACCCCGGCTGAAATATTGTCGGCTTAACTCCTGCTCTACTTTATCCAAAACCTGCTGGTCAAATACCTTGCCTTCGGATAAACCGATTTTTTTCAGTGCCTTGGATAAGTCTTCCTTGCTGATGTCTTTATTGCCTTCAAACAAAATTTTAGCGATGGACGGCCGCTCCACCACATTGACCACCAGGGTGGAATCTTCTCGCTCCAGGCTGATATCTTTAAAAAACCCGGTTTTAAACAAGGCTTTAATAACTGTATTAGTACTTTCCGGGGTAAAGCGGTCGCCGACGTTGACTGGCATGTAGTTGAAAACCGTGCCCACCGAAATCCGCTGCAGGCCATTAATTTTAATATCTTTGATGACAAAATCACCCAGCGCGGAAACGGTTTGGCAAAAGCTCAAAAACAGCCAAAAAATGCAGATACGTTTTTTAAATTTCATTTAGGTTAGTTCTTTTTCTTTACCTGAAGCATGCTGACGGATTATAGCAATAAAGCGTGATAAACATTTACGCTGTATTGATCGGAAATGCGATTACCTTGCTTATATGATCGCTGTTTGAAAGCAGCATCAACAAGCGATCCAAACCGATGGCCACGCCTGAGCAAGCCGGCATGCCATGTCTTAACGCGGCAAGCAGACGGGTATCTTTAACGGGAACCGACCGCCCGTGATCGTGCCGCTGCCGGATTTCGTGCTCAAACCGCCGGTTTTGTTCCACCGGGTCCAACAGCTCATGATAACCATTACCCAGCTCAATCCCGCCGATGAATAATTCGAAGCGCTCGGTAACTCGACCGTCGGCTGGATTATACCTGGCCAACGATGACAAACAGGCCGGATAGCCGTGGATCATGGTTAGGACAGAGCCGGCAAAATTAGGTTGCACGGCATGCGAAAAAATAAAATCCAGCCACAAGCTATGATTGTCCCTACAAATCGCCGAGGCCTCGGCAAAACCGTTCTGCTGCGTATACCGGTTATAGTCTTCATAACAAAATTCTAACGCATCCAGCCCCGTATAACGCTGGAAAATAGTCTGGTAACTGAGTTTTTCTACGCTTTGTAAAAGCTCCCCTGCAAATAAAACCCAACAGAGTTCAGCGCATTCATCCATCAATTGATCGAGTGAAAACGCCACGCGGTACCATTCCAACAGGGTGAATTCAGGATTATGGTAGCGTCCGGACTCTCCGTTCCTGAACGCTTTGCAGATTTGGTAGATGGAGCCCGAACCCGAAGCCAGCAAGCGTTTCATGGCAAATTCGGGCGAAGTCTGCAAAAACAAGGTCTGCGATTGTGGAGGCAGGCAATATTCGGTGGTAAAAAAGTCCAACTGCGGATCAGTGCCGGCGGTGAGGCTTAAAAGCGGGGTTTCCACTTCCAGCACCTGGCGTCCGGCAAAAAACTCACGGATGCTAGCCAACATCCTCGCCCTTAACTGCAGTAGCCCGGTTTCGCAGGCGGGCTGCCAGGGTTCCTGCACTATTCCTTCACGCGTGAAACATATTCGCCGGTACGGGTGTCGACTTTAACCACTTCGCCGGTTTGGACAAACAAAGGCACTCTAACCACGGCGCCGGTTTCCAAGGTAGCCGGTTTACCGCCACCGCCGGAAGTATCGCCACGCACGCCGGGATCGGTCTCGACTATGGTCAATTCCACAAAATTCGAAGGCGTGACCGATAACGGCTCGCCGTTCCATAAGGTTACCGTACACATATTTTGATCTTTCAGCCAGTTGACCGCATCGCCTACGGTTTTAGGATCAGCCTGGTATTGTTCGAATGTGTCGGGCACCATGAAGTGGCGGAACTCGCCGTCGTTGTAAAGATATTGCATTTCTATATCGGTAACATCGGCGCCTTCCAAGCTTTCGCCGGATTTAAAAGTCCGTTCGATCACCCGGCCGGTTTTCAGGTTACGGATTTTCACCCGGTTAAACGCCTGGCCTTTGCCGGGTTTGACATATTCGTTTTCAATAATGGCACAAGGATCGCCCTCCAACATCACTTTCAGGCCGCCTTTGAATTCATTTGTACTATAAGTTGCCATGTTTTCCTCAAAACTAACATCAAAAAAATATTGCCATTATAATGGATGGCTTACCCCGATAAAACCTAAAATCCGTTATGCATGGCCGCTGTTACCGATAAATCCGCATGTTCTAAGCCTACTTGGCAACAGCAACTTAACGAAGCCTTTACTCAAATTGAAGATCTGTGCCGGTTTTTACAAATAAACCCCAAGGACTTACCGGTTTCGCAAGCCGCAGCCGAGCAATTCAGAGTTAAAGTTCCGTTAAATTATGCCGCCAAAATACAAAAAGGCGGCCTGGACGATCCTCTGCTACAGCAAATTTTACCTTTAAGCCAGGAATTGACGGCTTACCCAGGGTTTACCGACGATCCCGTAGGCGACTTGTCCGCAGTTGCGGTTGATGGTGTTTTGCATAAATACCAAGGCCGGGTCTTGCTGATTAATACCGGAAGTTGCGCCATCCATTGCCGCTATTGCTTCCGGCGGAATTTTCCCTATGCCGAAACACAATTGAGTAAAGCTAAGGAAACCGAAGCAATCCGTTACATTGCCGGCGATACCAGTATTGCCGAAGTCATTTTAAGCGGCGGGGATCCTTTAACGTTAAGCGACGAACGCCTGGCAGGATTGTTTTCCAGGCTAGACCCCATCAAACATATAAAACGCCTGCGCATTCATAGCCGATTACCCATTGTTTTACCGGACAGGGTGACCGACGATTTAGCCGACCTTTTAGGCAAACAACGCTGGCAAACGGTTTTGGTGGCGCATTGTAATCACGCCAATGAAATCGACCGAGACGTTATTGAAAGTTTTGAACGCATGCGCCGGCAAAACATCATATTGTTCAATCAAGCCGTGCTGCTGAGAAATGTCAATGATACTGCAGATGCCTTATGCCAACTCCATGAAGCTTTATTCAACCAGGGTGTCGTCCCGTATTATTTGCATTTATTGGATAAAGCCAACGGCACGGCACATTTCGAAGTGCCGGAAGCCGAGGCGCTGAAGCTGATCAATCAGGTTCGTGCCCGCCTGCCGGGCTATATGGTGCCGAGATTGGTCAAGGAAGTTGCAGGGACTAAGGCCAAGCAAGCGGTCTAAAGACTTACGGCGTTTTTTCGCCGGGTTTCTGATTGGCGATGCCGTGCGGCACATGCGCGGCAGTAACATGCTGCGCGGCGGATTCGCAGTGGCCTTTTTGGTCGTCGAAAAAAATATCAGCGCCAAAGGCTTTTAAAAACTCACCTTTAGGCATGCCACCTAGAAATAAAGCCTCGTCGATACGCACATCCCAGGCTCGTAAGGTTCTGACTACACGCTCGTGGGCGGGCGCGGCCCTAGCGGTGACCAGTGCCGTGCGAATCGGCGGCGGCTCACGGTCAAGGCGGCTTTGGATGTGGTGTAAAGCGTTTAAAAAGGGTTTAAACGGCCCGCCCGGCAAAGGCATTTTGGCTTGGCTGCGTTCATTGGCGGTAAATTGAGCCAGACCGTGTTGTTGATAAATGCGTTCGGAGTCATCGGAAAACAGCACCGAATCACCGTCAAAAGCAATTTTTAACTGGCTTTGGGATTGCTGCTGAGTAGGCTTGGACAAAATGGTTGCCGCCGCATAACCCGCAGCTAAGGCATTGGCGACATCGGTGGCATTGATCGATAAAAACAAATGCGCGCCGAAAGCAGCGATATAGTGGTAAGGCGACACTCCGCTAGTAAATGCGGCCCGGCTAATATCAAGCCCATGGTGTTCAATAGAATTGAATATTCTAAGTCCGGTGTCGGCACTGTTTTGCGACAACAAAATAATTTCCGCCAAGGGTTCGTCAGCGTAATTATTCAGCTCTAAAAATTTTTTAACCAAGGCAAAACCGTAACCCGGTGCCAATGGCTCATCCTCATGCGCAATCTGGTAGCGGCAAAACGCGGCTTTGCCTTGTTGTTCAAAAATTTCATGCGATTGATCCAGATCGAATAAAGCTCTGGAAGAAACCGCTACCACTAGTTTCCGATGTTCCGGCATGACCAAGTCAGTTGCCTACCCATACCGAACTTAAATTCAGCGCTTTTTTAACCCTGGCCGCGTATTCATTGGCTTCCTGACGGTCTTTAAAACCGCGCACCCGCAATCGGTACCAGGTCTGGTTGTTGACTTCAACCGGAATGACCTCCACAGGCACGCCTTTACGTTCAAATTCGGCCGCCTTACTTTGCGCATACCACTGTTGTTTGACTGCAACCAGATTGACCGACCACCCGCTGGCTGCCGCAGTTGGTACCGAAGCTTTCCCGGCCGGTAACGGTGGACTGGCCGTGGCTTTTGTGGATTTTGCCGTGACCGCTGCGGTTTTGGCCTTAGGAGCCTCGGGTTTTTTTACCGGTTTTGGTTTCTCCGCGACAACCGTTGGAGCAGGAGCAGGAGCAGGAGCAGGAGCCGGTTCGGTTTTGGCTTTCTCGGGCTTTGCCGGAGCCTCTGGCTGAGCATGCGGTTTAGGTTCTTTTTTAGCCATATCCATAGGCGTTACCGCATGCTCGTCTGCCTTATCGGCGGCTTGATGGCGATGATCTTCCGGGGCATGTTTGTTTTCGGCAACAGGCGGCACGGCGGTTGCCTCTTCCTGGGTCATCGTGTTGCCGGCTGCTTGTTGAACCAGATCGTTAACTTTGGCGTTGAATTGTTGTTCGAGCACTGCCAAATCGGCTTGGGTCGCGGGCGGCGATGCTGCTTCCGCTGCTTTCTGAGTTTGTATGGCGGCTACCGATTCGGTCATTTTTTGCACTTCCGAATGCGTGCCATGACCTAAAACCGCAACCACAATACCGGTAATCAATGCCACGGCACCAACTGCCAAGCCGGCAATGCCGAAAGTTGCAGTTTTTTTGGCTTTGGCTTCCAGCTCCAGGATTTGTTTCTTTTGCTTGCTGTTGATGGAGTCCTGGTCGGCGCTGAACTGGCTTAACCCGGGAATGCCCAGCTTTTCGGCAATATCGTCATAATCCAAAGATTGCGGCTGGCCTAGCGCGGCGGTATACGACTCATCCGGCTGCAACAGTTCTTTGATGCCATCCTGCGGGTCTTCGGAGAATGCTATATCATCCCCTAAATCGCCCGTTTCATTTTCGAACCCGGCCAAGCCCTCAGGCAACTCGGTATCATCGGAAATCTCGACGCCATCAAAAGTCGAGATATCAAAGTCAGGTAAAAAATCATCCGTGTCAGCCTCGGTTGCTTCCTCAGCCATTATCTCCTCGGCAAATTCATCTTCCTCGGCAATTTCCGCAAACTCAGTAGCCTCCCCATCCTGCATTGAATCCTGATCGGCCAGTTCTATCTCAGAGTCGTCCATAGCTTCAGCCGGTTCCGGCTGTTTGACGGCAGCCTCAGCAAATTCGTCCGACACCAGCTGATCGAAAAAATCATCGCCAAACTCGTCAAATTCACTGAATTCATCAATTTCCGCCGGTTGCTCCGGCTCCGCCAACATTTCCGGCTCACTGACGGCAGCAGGGTCTTCCGCCGTTATGCCGGGATCGTCAGGCAACTCCGGCTCCACGTCGGTTGTGAGTGATTCGGCCGGCACAGCCTCATCCTCATCCTCATCAGCAAATTCATCCGCATCAAGGGTGATATCGTCGTCAAAACCGGTTATGTCGAATTCATCGCCAATCTCGCCAAAACGCGCAAAACGGTCTTCCAGACTCATTTCATTGGCATCTGCTTTTCCATCTTTACCGAACAAGCTTTCCGGCTCCATGCCCAAATCAAAAGGATCTTTCGCCAGCAGCCGGTCAATGGCGTCTTCTTGATCGACCGAATCTTCCGGAGCAGCCAGAGAGGATTGCGCGTCATCCAACATGGCATCCAAATCGGCATCCAATCTTCCGCCGCGCTTAGGCGGGTTTTTTTTATCAGTGGAATCTGTCATAACTTAGACCAAAGTAAGCTGTACCGGTACAATCAATAATGCCTGGCACAGTGGCGGTAATTGCGTATTTGAGTTACCGTTTGCATTCACAGGCATAATGTTAGTAAAGTTTTGACTATTATGATGGTAGACTTCGAAAAAAACTTCAAAATTTAATATGTTGTTAGCCGTAACTGCCCTGGGCACCTCTCAAGAAAACTTTATCGCCGAGATCTTACCCTCTATCCATGATTACAACTGCAGCATTCAGGAAATCCGCGCATCCAGGCTAGGACAGGCCTCAGCCTGTTATTTGCTGATTGAAGGCAATTGGAATCAAATTGCCAAACTGGAAAGCTATTTTGAAGCCTTGAAAAAACGTCTGGAAATCGGCATCCACACGCTTAGACCGGAAGGCAAAAGCAAAGTACAGGAAGGCATCCCGTATACCCTTGAGACGATTTCAACAGGTCATGACAACACCATTGTTGCCATTACCCGGTTTTTGTTCGATCGCAATATCGCTATTGAAGAAATCGTCGGCAGCAGTTATCAGGCACCCTACATAAACAGCCAGATTTTTTCCACCAAATTTATTGTAACCTTACCGCCAGATATTCGGCTGTTGTCGTTACGCGAGGAATTTCTCGACTTTTGCGATCAGCTCAATATCGACGCGATTCTTGAACCCATAAAACGCCAGATTTAAGTTATGAGCATTAATACCGGTGACCTTGTCCCTGATTTTACCGCCGCCGCAACCGGCGGCCAATCCATCCGCCTGTCCGAGTTGGCTGGCAAATACGTTATTTTGTATTTTTATCCCAAAGACAGCACGCCCGGCTGTACCCAGGAAGGCCAGGCGTTTAGGGATAATAACCCGCGCTTTACCGAGCTGAATGCGGTAATTTTCGGAATTTCCAGAGATAGCTTGCGTTCGCATGAGAATTTTAAAACCAAGCAGGCATTTCCCTTCGATTTACTGTCCGACCCCGATGAACAGTTGTGTAACCAATTCGATGTCATCAAGATGAAGAACATGTACGGCAAACAAGTGCGCGGCATCGAACGCAGCACATTTTTAATCAGCCCCGAAGGCATTTTGATAAAGGAATGGCGCAAGGTTGCGGTTAAAAATCACGTTACTGAAGTCCTGGCAGCACTGGAAGCGATTGCTCGATAAGCCCTCATGAATATTCAAACCACCCCCGATAAAAAACTGTTTGTGCTGGATACTAATGTGTTGATGCACGATCCCACCGCCATTTTCCGTTTTCAGGAACACGATATTTTTATCCCCATGATCGTGTTGGAAGAGCTGGACCATTCCAAAAAAGGCATTTCCGAAGTCGCCCGCAATGTGCGCCAAACCAGCCGTTTTCTGGACGAGCTGATTCGCGACGCCAACCAGCAAACCATTAACGACGGCCTGCCGCTTTCGCGCATCGAACACGGCCCCAACGGCGACGGCAGCGAACGTAGCGGCCGTCTGTATTTCCAAACCCGCTCGATGACGGCTTTATTGCCGGAAAGCATGCCCGGCAGCCTGGCCGACAATTCGATTTTAAGCGTGGTACTGGCATTAACCAAACAATTCCCGGCGATTAAAGTCATATTGGTGTCCAAGGACATCAACATGCGCATCAAAGCCGCCACCCTGGAACTGCCCGCCGAAGACTATCACAACGACCAGACCCTGGAGGATATTGACCTGCTCTACAGCGGCGCCATGGCTCTGGATAGCGATTTTTGGGAATTGCACGGCTCCAAAATGGATTCCTGGCAGGAAAAAAATCGCACGTTTTATAAATTGGAAGACCCGTTAGTCGGCGAATGGTATCCCAACCAGTACGTTTATATCGAAGACGACTCCAATTTTGAAGCCATCGTCAGAGCCCGCGAAGGCCAGATTGCGGTTTTGGAGCTGGCTAAGGATTACCGCACCAAGCACAATAATGTTTGGGGCATCATCGCGAAAAACCGCGAACAGAATTTTGCCTTGAATGTTTTGCTGGATCCCGACATCGATTTTGTCACGCTGCTAGGAACCGCCGGCACCGGTAAAACCTTATTGGCGCTGGCTGCGGGATTGTCGCTGACGTTGGAGCAAAAACTCTATCAGGAAATCGTGATGACCCGGGAAACCGTACCGGTAGGCGAAGATATCGGCTTTTTACCGGGTACGGAAGAAGAAAAAATGGCACCCTGGATGGGTGCGCTGATGGATAACCTGGAGCTGCTGGGCAGCCGTTCCGGCCATAGCGAATGGGAACAAGGCGCAACCAATAATATTGTGATGAACAGGGTTAAAATCCGTTCGCTGAACTTTATGCGTGGACGCACGTTTTTGAACCGCTTTTTGATTATCGACGAAGCGCAAAATCTGACTTCAAAACAGATGAAGACCTTGATAACCCGCGCCGGCCCCGGCACCAAAATCATCTGCATCGGTAACTTGTCGCAAATCGATACACCGTATCTGACCGCCACCACCTCCGGCCTGACTTATGTGGTCGACCGCTTTAAAACCTGGCAGCACGGCGCGCATATCACCTTGCGACGCGGTGAACGCTCGCGGCTGGCCGATTTCGCTTCCGATATTTTATAGTCACGCCCGTCCGCGACAGCAGCCGGACGGGTAATATCGCAGCACCCGGCTTTACTGCTGCGCCGGGCAATCCTCAAGGTTAAGCCGGTGCCAATACACGGTTGCGGCTATAACCGACCACGGCGGCATTAGAATATTCAGCAGCGGCAGGGTTAAACCCAGTAAAGTGATGGCGCCGAAACTCAAAGACCCCAAACGGGTTTTTTTGGCCAATTGCTTTTGGCCGCCAAATAAAATACCCCGGTTTTCTAACGGGTAGGCAAAAAACTCCAAGGCCATTCCCCACGCGCCTAAAACTCCCCAGATAACCGGGGCAAGCAAGTTAACGCCGGGAATAACAAAAAGCAGCAATGAAGGCCCGAACCGCAAGGCCAGATAACCGGCCCGGTCCAGCTCTGCCAGCATGGCTTTTGCCATCGGTGCATCGGCAACCTCGGTAGTCTCGCCGGTCAAGATTTTAGCGGTTTTAGCCGCCAGCTTACCGTAAAACGGCGAAGCCAGAATATTGGCCAGAACGGTAAAACTAAAATAAACCGCCACCGAAAAACAAATAAAAATCACCGGCCACAGTATCCAGTTTAACCAGTGCAACCATGCCGGAATAAACTCGTTGATCAACTGCTCGATGTAATAATAACTCAGTGCAAACGCGCCGCCGTACAGCACAAGATTGACCAATAAAGGAATCATCAAATACCGTCTTAACTCAGAACTGACCAGCAACTTAAAGCCCTGCCTGAAACAGCTGAGCAC
>PERF01000019.1 GCA_002928495.1 Methylobacter sp.
ACCACCTGGGTGTCGTTGATCAGCGCCACTTGGTTTAGGTTGTTAACGATAAAAGCTTGGGTTCCATCCGGCTTGACTTGGTTGGTCAGGTTATCGCCGGGGTCGTATTGGTAACTGTAGTGCTTGCCGTCATTGCTGTTTGCGGCTTCCAGCCGGTCGGCGTCATCGTAGTTAAACGTCCAGTCCCGGCTGGGTGTGCTGGGGTCTAGCGGCGCGGTCTCGTGGATGCTGCTGATAATATTGGTTGGCCGGGTTGCGAACTGGTAGTTGCGGCTGGCGCCGGTGTTGATGATGCTGAGCAAGCGCCGGTCATTGGTGTTATCGTCATACTCCCGGCGGGTGCCTACCAGGCCGTTACGATGCCGGGTGTCGGTCAACTGCCGGGTTTCACCTAGATAGCTTTGGTTGAACTCACCGAGCGGGCTGGTGTGGCTGATGTTGCGGCCCAGGGCATCGAAGCTGAAGGTTTCTTCGCTACCGCCCACGTTGCGGTTAATAACACGGCCCAAGGCATCGTACTGGTAGGCTACGGTGTCGTTTGGTAAGGGCCGTCGCTTTGCTTTAATTGCAATGCGCCCAAAGTGCCCGGCGCGACATATTGATACTGAGTGGTACCAGTGCCGTCGGTCATCGCGGTTTGCCTCGGAAACCAAGCATCATAGGTAAAACTGACGCTGGGTGTGGTGGCGCTGGGCGTGATAGTACTAGCTCGATAGTCGATTTTGACTAGCCGATCATCTCTGCCATAGCCATAGCGTTTACTTTGCCCGCGCGCGTCGGTCATTGATCTCAAGCGGCTGGTTGAATCGTAGCCATATCGATCGGTACGGCCATCCAGGTAGATTTTGGCGGTGACCCGGCTCTGCAAATCGCGTTCCCAGGTGGTGACATTGCCGTTGGCATCGGTCAGGCTTTTCAATGTTTGGTTTGGGTAGTAGCCGTATTGCAGCGTTCGGTTCAACGGATCCACACTGGCTACGATTTTGCGCACCGCATTGTAAGCATAGCGCGTGGTGCGCCCTTCGCGGTCGGTGACCGAGGCTAAATCCAATTTATCCCAGCCATAGGCTTCCGTGGTGCCGTCGGGGTAAGTGACTTGGGTGATGCGGTCGAAATCATCATAACGGTAACGCAGGGTATGGCCTTCCGAATCAGTCCGGCTGGCAACCCGGCTGAATTCGTCGTAACTCAAGGTCAGTTCAGTAGCGCCATTGGCGTTAAGCACTTGCGTTAAATAACCGCGGGCGTCGTAGACATAGTTGGTGATTTGGCCCAGTTGACCACTTCGCTCAGTTTCCCGGCGGGAGTGTAAGCATATCGCGTGGTTTGCCCGGCTGCGTCTTGGTAGGTTAACGGTAAATGCCGGTTGTCGTAAGTAAATTCGGCAAGCGTCGCATAACTGCTTGTACCGGTTTTTTGGGCAATCCGGATGACGTCGATCTGGTTGGCGGCATATTCGATTTGGGTTTCCCGGCCTAAGGGATCGATGATCCGGGTCGGATTGCCAAGGCTGTTGTAGCTGAGCTGAGTGAGTTGGGTGCTGCCGTCATCCAGCACCCGGGCTATACGAATCGGTTTGTCTAATGTGCCGGATACCGCGCCCCAGGTCGTTTGCCCAGGATAGCTAAACCAAGTGCGGTTTTCTAAGGGATATTTTATGCTTTCGACCGGCGCCGAGGTAACGCCGGCATTTTTGGTCCAATGTTCCCAATGTTTAATCCGGGCTTGAGTATAATTGGCAACGCCTGAGGCGAAGGCTTGCCTATCCCAATAAAAAGTATTACGCCCGTTGATATAGCTGTTGAATGGCGCAATCAGGCCTTGTGGAACCTGGCCACTCGGTTCCGAATAGGGAATGCCCGGCGCTTGCTGGCGGTATTCGACACGTTCTTTGGCACCCAAAGGATCGGTGATTTCCAGCCAGCGTCGGTCACCGGATTCACCAAAGCTAAACGCTGTGGTGCCGTAAGGTGTGGTCATGCTATCAATTAATGACGCCGAGTTGTAATGAAAGCTGGACGACAGGCCGATAACATCGGTGATCTTGCTTAAACGGCCGTTGGCATCATACTCGATACGTGCGCTACGGCCGAACGGGTCGGTCACGCGGGTGATCAAAAGCGGATTACCGGCAAAGTCATAGGTAAATACGGTGTTGCGTCCGGTGGCGTCGGTCAAGGTGGTAAGACGCATCTGGTCATCGTAACTCAAAGTCATGGCATTGCCG
Organism: Methylobacter sp.; assembly: GCA_002928495.1. Taxonomy (GTDB): domain Bacteria; phylum Pseudomonadota; class Gammaproteobacteria; order Methylococcales; family Methylomonadaceae; genus WM-3-3. The sequence goes on from PERF01000019.1 coordinate 2,228, forward strand.
GCCGGATCGATGAGCTGGGTTAAAAAGATTCGACGCGGCGCGACGGTCGCCCCATTGCTGGCGCTGTAGACTTCGATACTGCCGTCCGGCAATCGGCGCTCGTAGCGGATGGGCTCGGAGGCTGTGCGCACCAACACTGAATTGTCATAGACTTCCGGGGTAAAGGCGCCGGTGCTGCTGTTGTAGTCGCTGTAATTGACGAAACCGCCACCGGCAACATAACGGGACACATTAGAACCTGGAAGTGTTGGTGAATCCTGAATATAGGATAACCAGTTCATAGCCCATTTGGCGCTAACGTTAAAGAAACCGAAATTGGCCGGTTGTCCGGCTTCGCGCTGATTGTAGGTGAGGGTCACATACGCGGCCGGGCCGATAGGCGGAGCATAGCCAACCGGCGTGTCGTTCAGATTTAAACTGACCGTCATTTCACTAGCATTTGCCGTGCACATGCCACGGCTCCCGTTACAACCCGGTTTGATTTTGTCATCTTGCGGCTTAGTTGCGGCGGGGTCTACGCTACCGGTATAGCCCATGCCGAAAATACTATCGGCTTCGGCCATTTCCAAGGGACGCCAGCCACCGCCTTGGTCTTGTGCCTGCGTTTGCTTGGGAACTAAAAAGTAGCCGCTGGCTTCGGCATCGATGGCTTTTTGGGTTACCCAAAGATCTTCGCCGAAAATCGGGTCTTGAATGTGATAACGGCCGTCTTGCTCGCCCACGATAGCAGCGAAGTGGCTAACTTTCCAATGCACTACCGAGGGCACGGGAATGGCTTGTCCGGGCTGACGTTGGATCAAGGTATGCGGCAATTCGGCTTGCTGTGCCAGACGGCCGACTTCGGTCAGGCTTACTCCGTGATTACCTGAGCGGTAAGCGCTGATGAAAGCGATCTTTTGCGGTTCGACACCCTGGGCCAACAGCATATTCTTTAATGCCATCGGGCCGCACAAATAGGCGATACCCGGATCATTATGCATCACCCAAAGCCCTTCTCTAGCGCCGGCTACCGATTCGGTCGCCGGGCCGGTAATGAGGCGGTCGCCCATTTCGCTGAACAGCGCCTGTAAGCGATCGGCATGGCCGATGCGGGCATGCATGCGCATTAATTCCCCTAACGCGCGGTCAACCAGGACTTTCGCTTTAGGCTCAGTGAGCTCTTTACCCAAATTCCAGGCAGTTTCCCAGGCGGCAATAGCCAACGAAAAACGCCCCGCTTGATAATAGGTCAGGCCGAGATTGGTTTCCAACGCCATACGCCAGCCACTGTCGGGATACGCTTTAATGAAATCCGTTAAAACTTGGCCGTCTTCAATCCGGGGATTTAAGCGGTAATGATTCACCGCGGCTAACAGGGCTTCATCTTCTTGATCGGTGGTCGGTTTTGTAGCGACCAAGGGTTCTGCGAAGTGAACAGCGCTAAGACGCTCCAGTTCCATGCGTGTCGAACGAGTGTCATCGGCATAGGCAGGCACTGTGCTTACCGCCACCAGCAAAAGACCAAGCTTTGTTAAGTTTTGCATTAGGTTAGCAACAACGCGACCAGGGCGCTTGAACAGCAGCCCGGCCAATACCAGTAACGCAAACACCGGAGGCTCAGGCACGGATGGCAGTGCGGTCGTGTTTTGAAGCGTTATATTATCGAGCGTAAATTGAGTGCAGTTAAAGCTTCCGCAACCAAATGGGTCGCTGATGCCGGCAGTTTTCGCCGCATAAAAAGCCAGGGAGTCGATGCCGGAGTAACTGAAATCGAAATATTGGCCGCCATCGGTATTCACCGTCACAGTCTGGCTAAAGATCACAGAACCGTTTAAAAGACCGTCCACTGTTACGGCGAGATTATCGTAAAACGCGGCGTTCAAGTAGACACTCCTGAAGTCGAACAGGCCGGTTGAGTTGATAACACCTTTGATCGGTGTGCTCAGAGTATCGAATTGTTCGCCGCCAGTGTAGGCGGCATTGGCTGGGGAAACGATCCCGTTATCGTAACCTTCGAAAACGAACGAGCTGGTATAAACAGAAATATTCGACCAGCGATAGCCTTGGTACGAACTAGCGGTGAGATCGATGTCGAAGGAAGCATCGAGATCGTCAAAATCGATCAATCCGGCATAAGCGCGTGGGACGACCAGTTCTAAAAACGCATACAACAAAAGCGCGGATAACTTTATAGGGCGCATGAAAGTTCCTACCAAAAAGCCAAAGGGTTTAAAAAAGTGCAAGCTGACGATGCTTTTAATAAAGATTAAAAGAAAGCGTGACAGCGATTATTAACGGCTAAATTATGGCGAACCTGTTCGGATAAAACTTGAAACCAGTCCGCAAATTTTCATTTTGCTTTGATCGCAGACGGATTAGGTAAAGAAATGTTGGCGCTGCTAACGGATGAGACAGCTTTTATGATGGTTTGGCAGGAAATTGAGTCAGTCTAAACGTCTACATCTGAGTTTCATCTGGCCAGAGACAACTTCCACCCTCTTTGACGATGGCTTGTAAGCGCTCTTGGTGTAGTTCTAGTTCCGCTGCATTACAACGGATAATTTTCAGCGGCAGACGCTTTCCAAGGTCTACGTTGGCCCTTGCTGCGCTCGCGGCACTGCCGCCTGTGTTCTGTGTCTCATCCAGCAGCGAGGATTGCCCGCCGGTCATCAATAAAAATACATCGGCCAGAATTTCGGCATCAAGCAACGCGCCGTGCAGCTCGCGGTGACTGTTGTCGATATTGTAGCGTTTGCACAGTGCATCCAGGCTATTGCGCTGCCCCGGATGTTTTTTGCGCGCATAAGCTAAGGTATCAAACACGGTACTAACCTTATCCACACTGCCGTAATCCTTTTCCAGTCTGGACAATTCGGAATTAATGAAGCCGACATCGAACGGCGCATTGTGAATAATCAATTCCGCGCCGCTTATAAACGCCAGAAAATCGTCCACAATATCTTCAAATCGCGGCTTATCGGCCAAAAACTCATTGGTAATGCCGTGCACCTCAATTGCCCCTTGGTCAATCTGACGGTCGGGATTGATATAGATATGAAAACGGTTATGCGTTAAGCGCCGGTTGATCAATTCCACACAGCCAATTTCGATAATACGATGGCCTTCCTGAGGACTTAAACCGGTAGTTTCTGTATCAAGGACAACTTGTCTTATTTTGGCGCTCATATCACACTGTAGAAATTAATTATTTTGTAACCGCACCGCCAGCACATCGCATTCGGCTTGATGCATAACCCGGCTGGCGGTGGCGCCAAGCAATAGGCTCAACCCGTGCCGACCGTGCGACCCTAATACGATCAGATCAACTTGCAGGCGTTTAGCGGTCAAAATGATCTCGTCTGAGGGCAAACCCCAAACCAGCCAGCTGTCTTGCTTAGGGATACGCAAAGCGTGAGCCAATGCGGTAAATTCGCCTTTCTGCCTTTCCAGCAGCACATTATCCGATTCCTCATCCAGCAATACTCGGCTGCCGTAAGGCGTATCGGGCATGGCGACATCGTCCAGCACATGCAGCAAACTTAATTTACAAGGCGAATTTTGCGCGGCCAAACGTTTAGCCCTGAAGGCGATTTCGCTATCGGCATGCAACTGGTCTACCGCCAACAGTATATGCCGGTATTCACAGCTCAACGCGCACTCCGATTTCCACCACCCGTTCAACGGGTATCTTGAAAAACCCGATGGCACTGGACGCATTGTGCAATAAAAACAAAAATAGTGGCCGCCGCCATTTGGGCATCTTACTTTTGTGTTTAAAGGTAATATTTTCACTGCCGACAAAAAATGAAACCGTTTCCGGATTTATGTCCAGGCCTTGCTGGGCAACCAACTCCAGTGCGCGGCGTACATCCTGGTTCTGTTGGAAACCGAAGTAAAGTTTTACCCGGTAAAATTTACGGTCTTTACCGAACGAACGGATTTTAACCCGGCGCACTTCATCAACATAAGGTTCGTCGGTAGTTACAATGGTCAACACGATTACGTTCTCGTGCAATACGTGATTATGCGCCAGATTGTGTAGCAATACGCCCGGCACGCCATGCAGAATACGGGTCAGATAAATTGCGGTGCCCTTGACGGTAGCCAGCGTTTGGCCTTTTAAGCGCTCTTCCAGCTCTTCGAACAAGACCCGCTTTTCATCCATTTTTTCGGCCAGCAATTGGCGGCCTTTGATCCAGGTGGTTGCTACCACGAACAAGACACAGGCGATCAACACCGGCAGCCAGCCGCCGGAAACGATTTTCACGCAATTTGAAGAGAAAAACGTGACATCCACGGTTAAAAAAATAGCCAGGAACAAAATGCTGTTGAATGTTTTCCATTCCCATAAGGCGCGGATCACAATAAATGCCAAAAGTGTTGTGATCAACATGGTGCCGGTCACCGCCAAACCATAGGCAAACGCCAGATTTGACGAAGAGCGAAAAGTCACCACCACAACAAATACTCCCGCCATCAGCAGCCAGTTAATTGCCGGAACATAAATTTGCCCTCTTTCGTCACCCGAGGTGTGGTGTATGGTCATACGCGGACAATAACCCAGTTGCATGGCTTGCCGGGTCATTGAGAAGGTTCCGGAAATCACTGCCTGGGAAGCGATAATGGTCGCCAGGGCGGACAGCATCAACAAGGGGTACAAGGCCCAGCCGGGGGCCAATAAATAAAACGGATTTTGGATGGCGCCGGGGTGTTTGAGCAATAGCGCCCCTTGTCCGAAATAATTACATAATAAAGCCGGCAAAACCAAGCCGAACCAGGCATAGCGAATGGGTTTGGGCCCGAAATGGCCCATATCGGCATACAGCGCTTCGGCTCCGGTCACCACCAACACGACGGATCCCATTATCAAAAACCCATGCCATCCCAATTCGCCTAATAGCTTTAACCCGTACACCGGATTTACCGCCCATAACACCACCGGCTCCATCACCACATTGCTGATGCCTAAAACCGCCAGCACCACAAACCAGATACCCATGACGGGCGAAAACATTTTACTTACGGCGTGGGTGCCTTTTTGCTGAACCATAAACAGCATAGACAAAACCACTGCGGTAATCGGCAAGATATACCTGTCCAGCTGAGGCGCCATAACTTCCAGGCCTTCCACCGCGCTCAGTACCGATATTGCCGGCGTGATCGTACTGTCGCCGTAGAATAATGCCGCTCCCAACAAGCCCAGTTGAGTGATCAACAGCTTACGGCGGGGATTATCCTTGGCGCTCAACAATGCCAGCGCCAGGAGCGCCATGATGCCGCCCTCGCCTTTATTATCGGCACGCATGATAAAAACAGTGTATTTGATGGTCACCACCAATATCAGTGACCAAAAAATCAACGACAAAACCCCCAGCACATGGTTTTGATCCATGGGTAAACCCGTGTTGAAGATTTGTTTGATAGCGTACAGCGGACTGGTGCCTATATCGCCAAAAACCACACCGAAAGCGCTTAAGGTCAGCACTCTGGCAGATTGTTTGTGCATAAGAGTCTGGCTGGACATGGTTAAATTCCCCAATCATAAAGGCTGATAATTTTACACCCAAAGCCGGTTTAAATAACCCCGCCACCCGAATAATCATCAGCGGAGTAAAACCTCAAACCCAAAATGCTTTATTATTAACTCCACATAATAATAAGCCCTAAAAGCCAACTAACCCGCAACCCGCTATGAAAATGCTTAATCCGGTCGCTTCCGTTTTGTTATTTGCCGCCACTTTGTTTGTCAGCGCCGCACTGATGTTCCTATTACAACCTATGTTCGGCAAATTGTTACTACCACTGCTCGGAGGCTCCCCCGCCGTGTGGAACACCTGCATGGTGTTTTATCAGACCATTTTATTTTTAGGCTATAGTTACGCCCATGGCGTTTCTACCCGCCTGAATGCCCGCCACCAGGCATTGCTTCACGGGTCTCTGGTGTTGGCCAGTCTGGCGGCTTTGCCGGTAGCGTTACCGGCTGAACTCTCGCCGCCGGCCGGCAACGATCCCACATTTTGGCTGTTGTGGACATTATTGGCCGCAATCGGTTTACCGTTTTTTGTGGTATCAACCACGGCGCCATTATTACAAAAATGGTTTAGCCGCATCGGCCACCATACCAGCGATGATCCGTATTATCTTTACGCCGCCAGTAACGCCGGCAGCCTGCTGGCTTTATTGAGCTATCCGTTTTTGATCGAGCCGAATATCGGCTTAGATTGGCAAAAGCTGGACTGGAGTATCGGTTATGCCGGGCTCTGCCTGTTAATTCTGGTATGCGGCGGTGTTTTATTGGTTTCAGGCCACACCAGCACAAGCGCTCAGCAACCTGCCGAGGCACAAAAGCTGAGTCTCCACACCCAGCTGCATTGGCTGCTGTTGGCTTTTGTGCCATCCAGCCTGCTGTTAGGTTTAACCAACTTTATCAGCACCGACATCGCTTCCGTGCCATTGCTGTGGATTATTCCGCTAACGGTTTATCTGACCACATTTATCGCCGCTTTTTCGCATTGGAATAACCGGCTGCTGCCGGCCATGACCACTGCTCAAAGTATTTTCCTGATCCCTTTTATCGCCTATGCCTTTGTTAATCCGGCTGATTTACCTTATTGGGCCTATTTGGTCTTGCATGTAATGGCTTTCTTTTTTGCGGTAATGGTATGTCACGGCCAGTTGGCAAAATTACGTCCGGCCACGGAGCATTTGACCCGCTACTACCTGATCATGTCGTTTGCCGGCATGCTGGGCGGCATGTTCAACACGTTCGCGGCGCCATTTTTGTTCAATGGTATTTACGAATACCCCATCATGGTCACTGTGGCATTAATGTTAAGGCCGGCAGGCAAAGCCGGCTATGGTCTGATGCTGCCGCAAATCGGCTTGCCGCTGCTACTGCTGGTTGCAGGCTTGCTGTTTTACAACACTATCAACGATGCCACCGACTACTTTGACGCCATTGCGCTCACCCTGATGCTACTGGCCTGCGCCACGTTTCTGCTGCGTTCGCGGCCCATCGCTTATGCCGGATTGGCGGGGGTGATTATCGGTTTGGCCATGAACGTGCACACCTTATCGGCTCATACACTCTTACAAAAACGAACGTTTTTCGGCGTGTCATCGGTACGCGAAAGCAGCCTGGAAACCGATCAAGGCCAGCCTGAAAGCTACCATGAGCTATTCCATGGCACCACCAAACACGGCGCCCAGCGCCTTACCGAAGACTTCGCCAAAACACCGCTGACTTATTACAGCCGACCCGGCCCCATGGGACAGTTATTTCGCGAATTCGACGCTAACAACGCCGGCTGGACTATCGGCATTGTCGGCCTTGGCGCGGGCGCTTTGGTGTGTTACGCCAAGCCGGAACAACAGTGGTTGATTTATGAACTCGATCCCCTGGTAGTGGACATCGCCAAGAATCCCGCTTATTTTAGTTACCTAAGTCGGTGCGCGCCCAAGGCCGAGGTGATTATCGGCGATGCCCGGTTATCCTTACTGCGTGAACCGGCCGGAAAATTCGATTTGTTGATGGTTGATGCCTTCAGCTCCGACGCCATCCCCACCCATCTATTGACCCAAGAAGCCTTGCAGCTCTACTTCAACAAGCTCAAGCCGGATGGCATCCTGGCCCTACACGTTACCAACCGGCATTTAGCCGTCAAAAAAGTACTCTCGATCCTGTCGGAAAAACTGCAACTGGCATCGTTAATTCAAGAGTACACGCCGCAACAGGACATCCCGTTGGTGGTTGCCACCGACTGGGTGGTGATGGCTAAACACCCGGACACGTTAAAACGCTTGCGAGAAAGCCGCCTGGGCAGCTGGCAAAAAATGCCGTTGTATTTTGATATGGCGCCATGGACTGACGACTTTACTAATATTATCGGTATATGGAAATCGTCTTCATGACCGCAAAAAACCGATCAAACCGGGATTTGCCAGCAAAGTTCGGCAAGACACCAGCCCGGATTGTTGCGTTCTGAACGGATAGCGGGCGGCTAACAAGCGATCATCCAATTCCGGCCTGGCTTTATAAACCGCCAGTACATAACCTTGCGGATGGTTGTAAATCCATTGCTCAAGCTCCGCCCGTTCGGAAATCACTGTCAGCGGCTGTTGCAGACGCCCGGTAAACTGGTATTGACCATAGTATTTGCCGGTATAAAAAACCACTTCCCGGCCTTGGGTGATAAGCTCTGAAATAGCTACCGCCATGGGCCGGGTATCGTAATTCGGCCCATAGGCTTGAAAAAAACCCACTATCATCAGCGCAAAACCAGCAACTGAAACCAGGCAAATCGAAACGATCTGGTCATTGAGCGCTTTGCTTCCGCCCAAGGCCAAGACCGCTAAAGCAAGAGCCGTCACCGACAATCCCCATTGCGGCGAAACCTCGGCAATTGGATGAAACCAGCCGCCGGGTTTGGTAAGCGCAATCAACGCAAACCCCAGGCCTAAAAGCGCGAACACAACCAACACGGACCGGTAAGCTGAGTTTGAGTTAACGGCTTCTGGACAGGACACTGCGCGAGCAATTAACAACGCCATAGCCGGTAAAACCGGCAACAAATAATGCAAGCGTTTACCGCTGACTAAAGAAAACACCAACAAAACCGGCAGCAACCAAGCCAGGCAAAATCTCACCCCCTTATCGCTTAAAGGCAATTTAGCCATGCCTTGCCAAAACGGAGCCCAAACCAGCCAAGGCAACAGCAGTAAGGGTAAAGTTTGAAAATACCACCACCAAGGCAGCGAGTGGGCAATTGAATCGATCAGGCGTTTGCCGGTTTGATCCCAAAAAATATCGCTACGGTATTCTTCTCCACCCGCGATACCGGCCGGAACCGCCCACGACAATGCTAGCATTGCGCTAGCCAAAACTGCCAAGAATAAACCGGCATACCAGCGCCGCCAAGATAGCGCCCGGCCTTGTTCAACAGCCCACCAAGGTGCCGATAACGCAACCGGCAGTACATGTGCAAATACCACAGGGCCTTTAGCCAGAAGCCCGCAGCCCAGGGCTAAGCTCAAAACCAGCCAGCTTTTAATGCTAAAGCTTTGTGTTGCCAGCCGCCAAACATTGGCGACAGCCAGCAGCACAAAAAAGCTCAGCACCATATCAAACAACGTGAGGGAATCGTAAATCATCCAAAATACCGATCCCAACAGGAGAAAAGGCACCAGTTCGCCGGCTTGCGGTGATCGCGGCCACAAATCTAGGGCCAGTCTTCTTGATTGCTGCAATACCAGCAGAGAAAATAAGGGGGCAATGTAGCGTGCTAGCGTTTCATTAACGCCAAACACCAGCCAACACGCATGAATCAGCCAAAACAGCAAAGGCGGTTTATCGCTATACGCCTCGCCGTTGAGTAGCGGCACCAAGAACTCTTGGCGCGTCCACATTTCCCAGGCTACTGAAAAATAGCGGGTTTCATCTATGGGTAGTAGCGGCCGGTTGATCAGGCAGGCCGTGGTCAAGCCTGCCCAAATCGAAATCACCCATGCCTTAGCCGGCAAAAACCGGTAGCACAAATCAGGTAAGACTCCTAATCGGTATCTTTGAATTTATGCTCATACAAGATGAGATAAAGATTACGGAAATAGATAAGCAACCCCGTCAACTGGCCGGCGATAAAAACCGGATCTTCGCGGTATAACGCGTACGCCAACAGGGTAATGCCGCCACAGATACTGAAATACCAAAATGCCACCGGAAGCACGCTTTTTTTGGCGCGTTCGCTTTTAATCCACTGCACGATGAAACGGGCAGAGAACAGCGCTTGCCCCAAAAAACCAACACCTAACCAAATTGTTTCTTTATCCACGTTCAATTTCCTTTACCGTCGTCCGTTTAGTTCTTTTTATTAACCAAATAACCCCTAGCAAATCCGTTATCCCGGCCCATAAGCGGTCCAAAGTCCCGTAATTGGATGTGCCATGCACTCTGGCCCGATGGTTGACCGGCTCGGAATGCACAACGCCGCCGGCACGCAAAATCAAGGCGGGTAAAAACCGGTGCATGTGATCGAAATACGGCAGCTCCAAAAATCTGTCCCTTAGGAATACCTTTAGCCCGCAACCGGTATCCGGCGTATTATCGCCCAACAAGTTCGAACGCACGGCATTAGCGACTTTCGAAGAAAACAACCGCCATTTTGAATCGTTGCGTTTGTTGCGCCATCCAGCCACCATCCAGAGATTGGGGCTGCGGGCCGGCTCCGCCACCAACAGATGATAAAGTCTGGGAATATCGGCGGGGTCATTTTGACCATCGCCGTCCAACGTTGCAATATACGGAAACACGGCCGCCTTGACCCCATTGTGAATGGCCGTGCTCTGCCCGCAGCTTTGTGCATGCTCTATGACCCGTAATTGGCTTACGGCTTGCTGCTGCTGTTTTAACACGGCCGCGGTGGCATCGGTGCTGCCGTCATTAACATAAATAATTTCGAATGCGTCGGCGTCTTTAAGCGCTTCGACGATTTCGATTATCAAAGGAACCAGATTTTCTGCTTCATTGTGAACAGGTATGACCACTGATATTTTCACATTTTCACCCAAGAAAATTGTATCCGATAAGACTGTGGGATAAAAAAAGGGTTGCATTCAACGAATGCAACCCTTTTCAGCTTTATGCGTAGCAATTAACACATAAAAAGCTAATGAAATTAACGTTTTGAGTATTGAGGACGTTTTCTAGCTTTATGCAAACCCACTTTTTTACGCTCAACAACGCGAGAGTCGCGGGTTACATACCCGGCTTTTCTAAACGTAGGTCTATAAGCTTCGTCGTAGACCATCAATGCACGGGTTAAACCGTGACGGATTGCACCGGCCTGACCGGAGGGGCCGCCACCATTTACAATCACATTGACATCAAATTTATCCAGCGCATCAATCGCTTCCAAAGGTTGACATGAAACCATCTGGTCGGTTTTGCGTCCGAAATATTCTTCAACGGTTTTTTTATTGATTATGATTTTGCCAGTGCCTAATGTAGCGTAAACTCGCGCTACCGCGCTTTTACGACGGCCTGTTCCATAATACTGAGCTGCTGCCATGACTTACCCGCTTAAAATTCCAATAGTTTTGGTTGCTGCGCTTGGTGCCCGTGTTCAGGGCCGGCATAAACCTTTAATTTTTTAAACATAGCTCTACCCAACGGGTTTTTAGGCATCATGCCTTTAACCGCTGTGGTGATAATGCGATCGGGATGGGTTAACCTTAACTTACCCAAGGAAGTGGTTTTCAAGTTACCGATGTAACCGGTGTGATGCTGGTATAATTTATCTTTTTCTTTATTGCCGGTAACGCCGATTTTTTCTGCATTAATGACAATAATATAATCTCCGGTATCCACATGCGGGGTATATTCCGGCTTATGTTTGCCGCGGAGACGGCGTGCGACTTCCGTAGCCAGACGGCCTAATGTCTTACCTTCAGCATTGATAACATACCAGTCACGCTTGACTTCTGCTGGTTTTGCACTGAATGTTTTCATTGTGTGTTTGATCAGTTTGCGGCTTAAAAAGGCGAATTATAAATATATTGCCAAATAATATCAATCAAAAAAATACCATAAACCGACATACCCGCGTTTTAGCTTATAGCTTTATGTTTAACGAGTGCAGCTTTCGGTAAAGATGCGTGCGTTCCATGCCTACCACCGAGGATAACTTGGCGACACTGCCACCGGTTTTTTCAAAATGGTATTCCAGATACGCTTTTTCAAACTGGTCTCTAGCTTCTTTCAAGGGCAGATTAAAAAACTCAGGCACCGACACCAGCATCAAGGTATCGCTGACCACACCACCCAAAGCGGCCTTGACCTCATCGAGTTCGATGTCTTCCCCCGCCCCTAAAATCATTAGCCGTTGCACTAAGTTTTTAAGTTCGCGCACATTACCGCGCCAACTGTAGTTGCGTAAAAAATTCTGCGCCGCCATGGAAAACCGCCGGAAACTGAGTTTTTCATGGTTGACAAAATAATCGATATAAAAACTTAACAATCCGGGCACGTCTTCGCTGTGCTCGCGCAAAGGCGGAATATCCAGGGCCACTTCATTGAGCAGGTAATACAAATCCTGTCTGAAGCGGCCGGATTTGGCTTCTTCGTTCAATGCCACACGGGTGGAGGAAATCACCCTGACATCAACTCTGACCGGCGCGCCACCGCCTACCCGTAAAAATGAGCTGGATTCCAGCGCACTTAACAGCCGCAACTGAGTTTCCCTATCCATGCCGGCCACTTCACCCAAAAACAGCGTGCCTTTGTGGGCGCGTTCCAACAATCCCGGATAAACCCGCCCACTGGCGTCTTCCTTGCCGAAAAACTCGACTGCCGAATTCTCCGGCGAAATGCTACCCACCGCCACATCGACAAACGGGCCGTCCCGTTGCCCGCTGTTGTTATGCAAATAGCGGGCATACATTTCTTTGCCTACCCCGGCTTCGCCGATCAACAACACACGGGCATTATGCTGAGCCAGTCGTTTGAGCTGCTCTTTAATGCGGGCAACGGTGGCACTTTTTCCCACCGGTTCAATATCGACGCCCAATTGCTGTTTTAAGCCGGCATTTTCGATCTGCAAATGGCTGGCCTCCAGCGCACGGCTGACGATCAATAAAAGTTTGGCCATGGACAACGGTTTTTCCAGAAAATCGTAAGCCCCTAGACGAGTGGCCTCAACCGCGGTTTCCACCGAACCGTGGCCCGACATCATCACCACCGGGCAAAGTGGGCGGCCTTCGGCCAGCCATTCCTTCAGTAGCGTAATGCCATCGGCATCGGGCATCCAAATATCCAGCAAAATCAGATCCGGGGTAACGATGGTTTTCACCGCTTTGGCTTCACTGGCGTTTTGTGCAACACTGACCTGATAACCTTCGTCGGCCAGAATCTCACCCACCAGATGGCGGATATCCGGCTCATCATCGACGACTAAAATACGCGGCGTATTCGTGTTCATAACTGTAGTATCCCAATCCTAGACAGCGGGCAGCTGGATGATAAATCCGGCGCCTGTTTTACGGTTTAAATCCACCCAAATCGCCCCGCCGTGCTCTTCAATGATTTTTTTCACAATGGCCAGCCCTAAACCCGTCCCTTTGGCTTTAGTGGTGACATAAGGCTCGAAAATCTTTTCCAGATGGTCTTCGCGTATGCCGGGGCCGTCATCATAGAAACCGATTTCAATGAAATCGGCGTTGTTTTTTTGCACCCGGTGCAGATTAATATCAATCTGGCCGCGGCCTTCCACCGCTTCAATGGCATTTTTTATCAAATTATGCAAGACTTGCCGGAGACTGACCGGATCGCCGTTGATGTTCAACAATCCGGAATCCTGGCTGAGCTTGAAACGGACGCCGGCTTGCATGGTATACAAAGTCAGCACCTCTTGCACCAGCAAGGCCGGATCAATATCCACCGATTGCTTTTTTGCCGGCTTTGCGTATTCGGAAAAATCATCCACCATTTCCTTCATCGCTTCAACCTGTTGCACAATAGTCTGGGTGGAGCGTTGCAAAATATCAACATCGGCCGTTTCCAGCTTGTTGGCCAATTTATGGCGCAGCCGCTCGGCGGATAGCTGGATGGGCGTCAATGGGTTTTTAATTTCGTGCGCCAGTCTGCGCGCCACTTCACCCCAGGCGGCATTTTTTTGCGCTTGAATCAAATCAGTGACGTCATCGAACACAACCACCGCCCCAACCCTGAGACCATCCTGCGAAAACAGCGGTGTGCCCCGGCATAAAAGCTCCTGCCGGCCGTTCAATCCCAAAAATGCCAGCCGGTGCTGCCAGATGTCGTCGGTTTGTTCGAGAAAACGTTGGATGACTTTTAAAGGCTCGATCAATTCCGGATGGCTTTGGGCTATTTCGGGCAGCGTCTGGCCGATAAACCGGCTGACCGGGATGTGGAAAATGCGGAAAGCCGCTTGATTGGAGGTCTTGATCCGATTTTCGGTGTCAAAACTGATCACACCTGCGGTTAAATTGGCCAAAATGGTTTCCAGATAAGCGCGTTGGTTTTCCACTTCCAACCCGGCTCTTCGGGTTTCGTCACGGGCGAAGGAGATACGTTGGCTCATTTGGTTGAACGACTCCACCAAAAACCCTAGATCGTCTTGCGCCATCACCGGAAGTTGCTGGCCGTATTGGCCGGCGGCCACCGCCTGCGTGCCTCTGACCAGCTGCCTGACCGGGGCGATGATATTGCGGATACTGATAAAAGCCACCCAAATCGCCGCCAATAAACTCATCAGCAAGACCAAGGATAAGGCCAAGGAAAAGCTCAATTTGAGCGAATCTCTTAAAAAATGCATTTCCTGGTAACGGGCAAAAGCAAACTCTACCGAGTCGGCCAAGTCGGTGATCCTGACCGGTACCCGGTATAAGGCTTGCAAATAACGCGGTTCGTCGCCGCCGACCAAAACCATGGAACGGATCATCAAGCCCCCGTCGCGCATGGGTGCCATGGTGACGAACTCGGCATTCTGCCGCACTTGCAACCAGCCTTGCTCATCCGGCCAGCTGGGGAGAATATCGCCGGGGCTGCTACTGCTTGAGGCGATGATGTGAGCCTGCCGGGAAAACAAGGTAATCTCCGAAGCATCGGAGTTTTCGCGCAGATTTTCCATTTCCAAGGCAATGGTCGATTCCGGCGCGTCTCTTAATTTGTCGGCCAATTGCTGGGTTTGTTTCAGATTCCAGCGCATGCGTTGATTTAACGACGCCTGACTAAGCTCCAGCGCATCTTCCATGGCGCGGTCGATTTCCACGTTAAACCAGCTGTCTATGCCTTGATGCAAAAATTGCATGGAAAAATAAAACACCACGGCCGCCGGCACCAGCGACAAGACCACGAACAGCGATACCATGCGCGTGGTCAGCCGGGAGCCGGCCTCGCGTTTTTTCAGCTCACGGACTAAGGAATAGATGTTGGCGCCAACCAATGCCAACAGGATGACCGAGCCCAGGATGTTGATCAGTAAAAGCCAGGAATAAATGGCGCTTAATTCCGACGACGCCTGGGTTGCCGAGCTCATCAGCTGCAGCAAGACTAAAATAAGTGCAAATAAAATGACTACCGATACGCTGACCGGCAGCTTTATTTTTTCAATGGCCATTCGTACCAATCACTCGCCAGATACCACTGGGAATTTGTGTAGGCGGCAGGCCGCAACGGCAAGGGCAAGGCGTCCCGGTCCAATTTAACTTTAACGGCGGCAAAATAGTTTTCATCGTCCGCCAGCGCAGCGGCATCAACAACATAAATATTACGCAAAGTGGACATCAGGTTCAAAGCCGCACCCAATGTCGAAAAACTGTAGGTGTTACTGCTGCTTTCATTGCGTACCTGGAATAAATTTAACAGGGCCTTGTATTGAATGCGAAAACGGATGTCCCGGCCGGCAATTTCTTTATTCCACAGATAAGAACGGTATTGGCTGACCAGCACTTTAATGTCCCAAAATAGCGGCACACCGCTTTGCAGAGCAGCCACGGCACGGTCGCTCAACTGATAGTCCAAATCGGCGGAAAACAGATATTTGCCGTTCACCGGAACCAGCTCCGCATGCTTGACTTCCACCGCCATTGCCGCCAAAGGCAGCAGCCATAATAACAATGCCGGCATGCCTAAGCTTAACTTATTGCTTGACAAGGCGTGCATAATAAAACCCATCCATTGCCGAATCGCCGGTAAAAATTTGTCGCCCATAACAGCAAGCCACTCCCCAATCCGCTTCGATCCGCTGCTCCATGGCATCTGGCTGGTTTTGCAAAAAATCTTGAATCCGCTTCTCGTTTTCCCGTTTCAGTACGGAACAGGTCGCGTATAACAATAATCCGCCCGGTTTCAGCAAGGGCCAGACCGCTGACAATAAAGCGCTTTGTTCAACGGCCAGCGCTTCGATATCGTCCGGCCTGCGCAGCAGTTTAATGTCCGGATGGCGGCGGATGACGCCCAGCGCCGAACACGGTGCATCCAGCAGTATGCGGTCGAAGGGGTTGCCGTCCCACCAGGTTTCCGGTTTTGCCGCATCGCCGGTTATCAAATGGGCGGTTAACGCTAACCGCTGCAGATTATCCGCTACTTTTTGCAAGCGGGCGGCATCAATGTCTACCGCCACCAGCGCGGCATCGGCTTGGCTCTCCAGAATATGCGCGGCTTTGCCGCCAGGGGCGGCGCATACGTCCAACACCCGGTGTCCGGGCTGCACCTGCAACAATCCTGCGGCCAGTTGCGCGGCCGTATCCTGAACCGAGACCCAGCCTTGGCTGAAACCCGGCAACAATTCCACCGGCATGGGAGTAGCCAGCATGACCGCTTCCGGACTGTAAGCCGCAGGCTCAGCTTGAATGCCGGCTTCAGCTAATAATTGCAGATACGCAGGCCGGGAATGGTTACGGGCATTCACTCTTAACGTCATCGGCGGTGGTTTGTTATTTTCGCTAAGACACTGTCCGGCCTGTTCCGGCCAATCCTTTTCCAACATGCCCACCAGCCAGGCCGGATGGCTGAAACCCGCGGCAGGATCGGCTTGTACCCGGGCATCATGGGCTTCCTGTTCGCGTTGATACTTTCTTAGCACGGCATTGACCAAACCTTTAGCCCAGGCTTGCCTGCCGACGGCAGA
Source organism: Methylobacter sp. (assembly GCA_002928495.1). Lineage (GTDB taxonomy): Bacteria > Pseudomonadota > Gammaproteobacteria > Methylococcales > Methylomonadaceae > WM-3-3. The sequence continues at coordinate 18,850 of PERF01000019.1, forward strand.
AACGGTTTCCGAAACCGCAGCATGCGGTTTTACCCGCATGCATTTGAGCTGGTACAAACCGATCAACAATAGCATTTTGACGCTGGCTTCTTTGTCTTTTAGCGGCTTATCCAGCAAGCCGTTCAATATGAATTCCAATTCATGGTAGAAACGGCACACGCCATAGCAAATTGCTTGGACAAAAGCCTTGTCCTTGGCGTTGTCCAAGCCTCGCAGTTTGGGCTCCAAGGCTGCCGTGAGGGATTGCCCGCCGGCGACAACTTGCACTAATACCTGGGCCGAAACCGATCTTAAATTCAATGATTCAACCCAGTTTGGCGTTGTGCATGGCGTGCGCACTTAAAAACGCCGTTGCCGGTAGGCGCTTGCCGCCGGGCAATTGCACCTCCAGCAGGCGCAACAAGCCTTGGCCGGTGGCAACGTCCAGGTGTTTACCCGCTTCCACAACCGTACCCGGCGGCAACCGGTTGTTTCCGGCTACGGCTTCCGCTTGCCAGATGCGCAACACCTGATCCCGGTGTAGTGTCTGCGCAACCGGCCAAGCATTGAGGCCGCGCACTTTGCGCGCCAGCACCTCCGCCGGCAGACTCCAATCAATGACCGCTTCGGCTTTAGCCAGCTTTTCGGCATAAGTCACCAGGCTTTCGTCCTGCTTTTCGCCATCGGCTGCTCCGGCCTCGATTGTCGGCAAAACCTTAGCCAGGCCGAGCGCACCCAGCTGCGACAAGCGGTCGTGCAATTCGCTGGCGGACTCGCCGGCGCCGATGTCGCATACTTCTTTATGCAACATGTCTCCGGCATCCAATTGGCGTACCATGCGCATGATGGTAACACCGGTTTTTTCATCGCCGGCCATGATGGCCCGTTGAATCGGCGCGGCGCCCCGCCAGCGCGGCAGCAACGAGGCGTGCACGTTGATACAGCCCAGCTTTGGCGTGTCCAGCACGGTTTGGCTCAGAATCAAGCCGTAAGCCACCACCACCATCAAATCGGCATTCAGTGCGGCCAGCTGCGCCAAGTCGTCCGGGGCTTTAAAGTTTTCCGGCTGATGAACGGGTATACCCGAGGATTCGGCCAATACTTTAACCGGGCTTGGAGCCAGTTTGCGGCCGCGGCCGGCTGGCCGGTCGGGTTGGGTGTAAACCGCGCATACGTCATGCTCCGAATTAATCAGCATTTGTAGAACCGGCACGGCAAATTCAGGCGTACCGGCAAAAATAACCCGCATCATCCGGCGTGTTCCAAGCGGTGGGCTTTTTCCAATTTTTTACGGATACGCTGGCGCTTAAGCGGGGATATATAATCGACAAAAAGCTTGCCTTCCAAGTGGTCCAACTCGTGCTGCACACAGACCGCAAGCAAGCCCCGCGCTTCAAACTCAACGCTTTGGCCGTTGCGATCCAGCGCTTTTATCTTGACCTGCTCGGCGCGTTTGACTTTTTCATAAAAGCCGGGCACCGATAAGCAACCTTCTTCGGATTCTTCGCTACCGGATTTTTCGATAATTTCGGGATTAATTAAAAACAAAGGGGCGTTTTTCTCTTCGCTGACATCAATTACAATGATCCGCAGCTGGACATTAACCTGCGTTGCCGCCAAACCCACGCCGCGAGATTCGTACATGGTTTCCAGCATATCGTCCAGCAAAGTCCGGATGGATCCGTCCACGGCTTTGACCGCTACCGCCTTTTTGCGCAGGCGTTCATCGGGGAATTCAAGAATAGTTAAAATACTCAACAACCTCACCACAGGGTTTACTTCAGCTTAACTGGAATTCTATCCGAATTCATCTAAACTTCAAATTCAGACAAACTAATACCGAACAGGATTAAACAATGGTTTTTCGACAAATACTTGGTTTGATTGTTACTTTTTCAAGCTTGAACGCTTTTGCCCAACCGCTTCAAATTAATCCTGAACACCCGGACCAATATACCGTGGTCAAAGGCGACACTTTATGGGAAATCGCTGGCAAATTTTTGGCGCATCCCTGGCAATGGCCGGAACTTTGGAGCCAGAACAGCCAAATCCACAATCCCAACCTGATTTATCCCGGCGATACCGTTTATTTTTCGATTACCAACGGCAAACCCCAACTCAGTCTGTCCCGCCCATCCACCCCCGCAACCGGCACGGATACCGGTGACTGCACGGTAACCGAACAAGACGGGCTCGCCCGGCGCGACCGCCTGGTGTTAACCGAGGACGGCAAATTGGCTCCCTGCATACGCCAATCCCAACATGAAGAAGCGATTGAGTTGATTCCGGTGGAAGCGCTGCAGCCGTTCTTATCCTCGCCGCGCGTGGTCAGTGAAAATGAACTAAACCAAGCCCCTTATGTGATTGACTTTGCCGGTGAGCACATGCTCGCGGGCAGTGGCGACAGTATCTATGTGCGCGCCATAACTCAGCCGAAGACCTTGGCCTATACCATCTACCGGGAGGGCGGCACTTATGTTAGCCCCGACACCGGCGAAATCCTGGGCTATCAAGCCACTTACGTCGCCGATGCCAGCTTGCAGCAGGAAGGCGATCCGGCCACTTTAACGATTACCAAATCCGCCCGAGAAATCCGTATGGGTGACCGCCTGATGACCAATCCCGGCGAGGACATCAATTTAAGTTTTTTCCCGCGCCCCCCCGAAGAAAGCATTAAAGGCAGCATTATCAGCGTTTTGGATGGTGTAACCCAGATTGGCCGGTATAATGTTGTCGTCATCGATAAAGGCAAAACCGACGGCATTCAAGTTGGCCATGAGCTGGAGATTTGGCAGCGGGGCCGGGTAACCCGCGATCAATACAGCGTCATTAAAAACGACGAGGTCAAGCTGCCGGATGAAATCGCGGGTACACTTATGGTTTTCCGCCCGTTTGAACGCGTCAGCTATGCCATAGTCATGCAAGCCACCCGCGCCATCCATGTCAAAGACCGAGTCCAGACCCCCTGAATACTATCGCAACCAATCCGGAAAATCCGCTTAAATACTGGCTTGCGCTGCTTAGAACGCCGGGGCTGGGGTGCCGGACCTTTTTAAAACTGCTGGACAGCCACAAACCCGAACAAATTTTTGCCGAGTCCACCGCCGCACTAACTGCACTAGGCCTGAAAAGTGCCGTCGTCGAGGCCATCCAACGCACGGATTGGTCTGTTATCGACCAAGACCTGGACTGGCTCAGCCAACCCGGCAACCTGGCAATCACTCTGGATAGCCCGGATTACCCTGCCCGGCTTAAAGAAATTGCCGACCCGCCACCGGTTTTATTCGTGCGCGGAGACGCCAGCCTGTTAACTAAACCGCAAATTGCCATCGTCGGCAGCCGTAATCCTTCAAAATTAGGCCTGGCTACCGCGCGCGGTTTTGCTCAAAGCCTGGCCCAATGCGGACTTGTCATCACTAGCGGTCTGGCCTTAGGCATCGATGCCGCCAGTCATCAAGGGGCTTTGGATGTAAATGCCGGCACAATTGCCGTTGCCGGCACCGGCCCTGACCGAGTCTATCCTGCCAGCCACAAAACCCTGGCCGAAGCCATAATCAAGACCGGCGCCATAGTCTCCGAACTGCCACCCGGCACCACCGCCAAAGCCGCCAATTTTCCCCGCCGCAACCGCATTATCAGCGGCTTGTCCATGGGACTTTTAGTGGTTGAAGCAGCCCGGCAAAGCGGCTCCTTGATTACCGCGCGGCTGGCGCTGGAACAGAATCGTGAAGTTTTCGCCATTCCCGGTTCCATTCATAACCCGTTGGCCCGCGGCTGTAATGCGTTGATCCGCGAAGGCGCGAAACTGGTCGAAACCACTCAGGATATTCTTGAAGAGCTCAATCTATATTTCCCCGATAATCAACAGGATAACCTAACAAATTCTGCGGATTTTCAATCAACGCTTGACCTGGAACAACAAACGCTATTGAATCTAATCCTATTTGACTCCACTTCTATTGATGATTTGGTAGGACAAACCGGGTCGGCGGTTGAAAACATTGCGTCCATGCTTTTGGTTTTAGAATTGCATGGTTATATTGAAGCCGTTGCCGGTGGCTGCTATAGACGAATGAGATAACTGCAAACAAAACCCAATATGAAAGAAAATATTTTTGATGTTCTGATGTATTTGTTCGAAAACTACATGGAAGAAGAAATCGAGCTGTTTTCCGACAGTGACGATATCCGCACGGAACTCGTAGAAGCGGGTTTCGAGCAAATGAATGTTAACAAAGCCTTCAGTTGGCTGGAATCGTTATCATCACAGGGCAACCTAAGACGCGCAATCAGTTCTTCATTCCGCATTTTCGGCGAAGAGGAGATTGCCAGATTGGATATGGACTGCCGTAATCTGCTGTTGTATCTGGAACACAATAATATTTTGAATCCCGCCAACCGCGAGCTCGTTATCGATAGAGCCATGGCTTTGGAAGATGAAGAAATTTCCCTGGAAAAATTAAAATGGATCGTCCTTATGATTTTGCTAAGCCAACCGGATGAAGAACTGGCTTTCTCACGCATGGAAGATTTCGTCTATGATTTAGTTCCTACTTACATCCATTAAGCCAATCATAGTCTTGTCACTGTTCAGATGAGCAAAAACCTCGTTATTGTAGAATCACCGGCAAAAGCGAAAACCATCGAAAAATACCTGGGTAAAGACTTTCACGTCATGGCCTCATACGGTCATGTGCGCGATCTGATCCCCAAAGAAGGTGCCGTCGATCCCGAGCATGACTTCGCCATGAAATACGAAGTCATAGAACGCAACCAGCGCCATGTGCAAGCCATCAGCAAAGCCTTGAAAGAAGCCGACGCCTTATATTTGGCAACTGACCCTGACCGCGAAGGCGAAGCCATTTCCTGGCATTTATACGAATTACTCAACGAAAAAAAGCTGCTCAAGAACAAACCGGTGCACCGCGTGGTATTCCATGAAATCACCAAAAAAGCGGTAACCGAGGCCATCGCCCATCCGGGCGAACTCGCCACCAACCTCATCAATGCCCAGCAGGCCCGGCGTGCCTTGGACTATCTGGTAGGGTTCAAGCTATCGCCGCTGTTGTGGAAAAAAATCCGCCGAGGCTTATCGGCCGGCCGCGTGCAAAGCCCGGCCCTGCGCATGATCGTCGAGCGGGAACTGGAGATCGAGGCTTTTAAAACCCGCGAATACTGGACCATCGAAGCGGCGTTAACCGCTCACGAGCAAAATTTTAAAGCCCGGCTGACCCAGCTGGCCGGTGAAAAAATCACCCAATTCAGCCTGACCGCGCAAGCCGAGGCCGAAGCCGCCAGAGAAACCTTGCTGGCGGCCGCCGACGGCAAATTAACGGTCAGCAAGCTGGAGAAAAAACAGCAAAAACGCAATCCGGCGCCCCCGTTTATCACCTCGACGCTACAGCAGGAAGCCGCCCGGAAACTGGGTTTTACCACCAAACGCACGATGATGGTTGCCCAACAGCTGTACGAAGGTATCGAAATCGGCGGCGAAACCGCCGGTTTGATCACCTACATGCGTACCGACTCGGTAAACCTGTCCGTGGACGCGGTTGAAGATATCCGCGCCCTGATCAGCGAAATCTACGGCAAAGACAATGTGCCCAAGGATCCCCGGCTGTTCAAAACCAAATCCAAGAATGCACAGGAAGCCCACGAAGCTATCCGCCCGACCTCGGCGCGGTATTTGCCGGCCGAGATCAAAACCTATTTAAGCGCCGAGCAATTCAAGCTCTATGAACTGATCTGGAAACGCACGCTGGCCTGCCAGATGATCCACGCCACGCTAAACGTGATTTCGGTGGATTTGACTTGCGGCGGCGACCTGCATGTGTTCCGGGCATCCGGCTCAAACATTGCCAATCCGGGTTTTATGGCGGTGTATCTGGAAGGCAAGGACGACAGCAAAGACAGCGACGATAAAGAGAGCTTTTTGCCGCCGCTGGAAGTGGGCCGCCCGGTCAGCTTGCTCGACATCAACGCCAACCAGCATTTTACCGAGCCGCCGCCGCGTTACGGCGAAGCCAGCCTGGTAAAAGCCTTGGAAGAGCACGGCATCGGCCGGCCGTCCACGTATGCGACGATTATCTCGACCTTACAGAACCGGGATTATGTCACTTTGGACAGCAAGCGTTTTTACCCCACCGACGTCGGGCGCATCGTCAACAAGTTTTTGACCGAGCATTTTACCAAGTACGTGGACTACGATTTTACCGCCAACCTGGAAGACGACCTGGATGCGGTATCACGCGAAAAAGACTGGATTCCCTTGATGCATGAGTTCTGGAACCCGTTTACCGGGCTGATTCATGAAAAAGAAGAAAACGTTCAGCGCAAGGATGTAACCCAGGAAGCCATAGACGAAACCTGCCCCGAGTGCGGCAGCCCGTTATCCATCCGGCTGGGTAAAAACGGCCGCTTTATCGGCTGCACCAACTATCCGGCCTGTTCTTACACGCGCAACCTCAATGACGACAGCACTGCCGGCAACGAACCGGAGACCGTCGAAGGCCGGGTCTGCCCCGAATGCGCCTCGCCTTTAGTGGTCAAAACCGGTCGTTACGGCAAATTCATAGGCTGTAGCGCTTACCCCAAATGCCGTCACATAGAACCTATCGAAAAACCTGCCGATACCGGCGTGACCTGTCCGCAATGCCATAAAGGCAGTATTCTCAAGCGCAAATCGCGTAACGGTAAAATCTTCTATTCCTGCTCGGAATACCCCAAATGTAGCTACGCACTTTGGAATGCGCCGCTCAAGGAAAGCTGCCCTAACTGCAACTGGCCGATTTTGACCGTCAAGGAAACCAAACGCAATGGCGTGGAAAAAGTCTGCCCGCAAAAAGACTGCAAATACGCGACTCCCTACGAAGGCGATCTGGCGGCAGGCAATCTACCGGGCAATTCCTGACGGCTGGCTTGCGTTGGCCGATTGCAGCGCCAGCGAAGCTTCTAATTGTTCTACCGGCATGGGTTTACCGTACAAATAGCCTTGATAAGCGTAACAGCCGATTTCCGCCAGGAACCGGCGCTGTTCTTCGCTTTCCACGCCCTCGGCAATCACTTCCAAGCCCATGCTTTCCGCCAGCGCGATAATCATTTTGGCTATGGCGGCGTCATTGCTATCGACCAAGATGTCTTTGACGAAGCTTTGGTCAATCTTCAACTGATCCAACTGCAGTAATTTCAGGTAATACAAAGACGAGTAACCGGTGCCGAAATCATCCAAAGAAAACACTATGCCTTTGGCTTTTAACACGGCAATTTTAGTAATGACTTCATTGATATTTTGCGCCAGCAGACTTTCGGTAAGCTCAAATTTCAATTTGCCCGGATTGGCGCCTATCGCTTGCAACAAATTAATGACATTCCCGGTAAAATCCGGCTGCAAAAACTGCCGTATGCTGACATTGACTGCAATCGTTAACTGCGACAGCAACGGGTGATCGGACCAGGCGATAATTTGCCGGCACGCGGTTTCCAAAACCCATTGGCCCAACCCGATTATCAAACCGCTTTCCTCGGCTAAAGGGATAAATTCTGAGGGCATGACCAGCCCGCGCTCAGGGTGCCGCCAGCGCACCAAGGCTTCGACACCGGTTATGCGGCCGGTTTTATCGACTTGAGGCTGGTAAAACAAAGCAAATTGGTTTTGCTGCAGGCCTTTATGCAAATCGACACTCATCTTGGCCCTTGAAGCCACCGATAACTGCATGGCCGGGTCGAAAAATCTAAGCGTGTTGCGACCGTCCTCTTTAGCCTGGTACATGGCAATATCGGCTTTTTTAAGCAAATCTTCTGCTTGTGCATTTTCATCTTTAAACAACGTCACCCCAATACTTGGGCTGCTATGGTGTTCATGGGTATCAAAAAAATACGGCTGATTCAAAGTGACCAATATTTTTTCCCCCACCCGCAGGGTGTGTTCGTAGGCCTCATCGCGGTCGTTGCTTAAGCCCTCCAGCATCACCACAAATTCGTCCCCGCCTAAGCGCGCCACGGTGTCCGATTCGCGCACGCACAGTGCCAGCCGGTGTGCGACTTGTTGAAGCAACTGGTCGCCTTTATCGTGCCCCAAGGTGTCGTTCAACACCTTAAAATTATCCAGGTCGATAAACAATAACGCACCGTGCAGCAAGGTTCGGTTCTTTACCAAAATGGTTTTCTGCAAACGATCCAGCAACAAGCGCCGGTTGGGCAATTTTGTCAGCGGGTCGTAAAATGCCAGCCGTTTGATTTCTTCCTCGGCCGCTTTGTGTTTGCTGATATCAATGTGCGTGCTGACATAATGCGTTACCCGGCCGGCGCTGTCCTTAACTGCGGTAATGGTCAGCCATTTGGGAAACGCCTCGCCGTTTTTACGCTTATCCCAGACTTCGCCCTGCCAAGAGCCGGTCGCGTTAATGCTTGCCCACATGGCGGCATAAAACGCCGGATCATGACGTTCGGATTTGAATAAATTGGCTTTTTTACCGATTACCTCTTCGGCTGAATAACCGGTCGAATCGATAAATGCTTTATTTACACGCAGAATTTTGGTGTCTTTGTCGGTAATCATCATCGCTTCCTGCGATTCGAAAGCCGTTGCCGCAATCCGCACTTCCGATTCAATTTTTTTGCGTTCGGTAATGTCGCGTAGAGCGGTGGCAAAAAACAATCCTTGTTGGGTTGGGATTGGACTTAAACTGATATCGACATCCAGCTCAGCCCCGTCTTTACAGCGGACTACAAACCAGCGCTCCGGGCTAATATGCTGTATAGCGGCGGTATCGGAATATTTTTGCCGCAAAATTTCGTGGTTATCCCTGAAACGTTCCGGCACCAACATTTCGATCAATTGTCCGATCAGCTCATCCGCACGATAGCCTAATAACGACTCGGTGCGGTGGTTGACCATGGTAATAACGCCGTCTTTATCACTGATCAACATAGCGTCCGGGGTGGCATTGAATATGGCCCGAATGTAGAGTTCATTGTTTTTTAATGTTTCCGGGCTTGGCAAACGTAAAATAGCCGGAATTAGCGGCCAAATCACCACCGCTGTCAACACCGAAACCAACGCTGTGGCCAGCTTGACCAGCCCGCTAAACCAATAATCGGGGTGCCAGATGGTCCAAATACTGATTAAATGGGTAGTGCCGCAAAGCAAAATAAAAGTGGCGAATAGGCTCAACACCCAAGGATAAAGGATGTCTTTGCGCTTTCTGGCCAGATACCATAGGGCAAACGGGATGGAATAATAAGATAATCCGATCACCGTATCGGCAGCCACATGCAACCGGACTAATGCCGGCAACCATAAAAAACAGGCGCCATGTGGCATAAATTGATTGGTTTTTTCGAATAACTCGTAGAGCCACGCAAGCATGCCGTCCTCCCGCACTCAGCAGTGCTGTTAAACTGCCTTTGTTATGTTAAAGCAGCTACGCCAATGGAGACTTTTCCAGGTTGAACTTATCTTTGCCGGAACAGAATATTGATAAATACAGTATTCCCTTTGTCATCGACTTTGATAAACCCATGGCGTTGCCACTTTAACTCGCTTGGTTTGTTGCCGCTCTACCGTAACTTATAATTTTAGATTAAGACTGCGCTTGATCAAGCTGTAAGCTTTTAAAAATCAGGTATTTTTTGGAATAGTCATGAAACCCGCGAATTTACTCACTGTCCCCGCTTTTAAAATCAACCTCGCCAACCGCCATTTGCGCGCTGGCGAACTCATTGCTTACCCTACCGAAGCGGTTTATGGCCTGGGCTGTGACCCGGTTAACGAAGCCGCCGTGATGAAACTGCTGGCGCTCAAGCATAGACCCATTGAAAAAGGCTTGATTCTGATCGCGGCAAACAGTGCGCAATTGGAGCCCTACCTTGAACTTGATCCGGTTTTGCAAGCGTATCTACAGCAAACCGACGGCCACCCGGTAACCTGGGTGATGCCGGCCAAAACTTGGGTGCCGTTTTGGCTCACCGGTGAGCATAATTCGCTGGCGGTTAGAGTCACCCGGCACCCTGTAGCCAGAAGACTGTGCGAAGTTTTTGGCGGCCCTTTGGTATCGACCAGCGCCAATCCCGCCGGTAAACCCTC
>PERF01000020.1 GCA_002928495.1 Methylobacter sp.
TGGCCGGTAAATTGGTAATCGTGCTTCAGGCAATGATCCAGCCATTTTTGTAAAAAATAGTTAAGCCGCCACTTGTAATTGACGATTTCCCGGGCCAATCCCGGATCCTTAAACACTTCGGTAACGGCATCGCGGGCGTGGTCGCGTAATACTTCGGCCAGTTGCACATCCAGATAAATCCTGATCTCCACGGCTGGAGCCATAAACCGGCCGGTATTTTTAGGAAAACTATGGCTGAGTTCTACCGTCAGGGTATAAGGCGTATGTTCGATAACTCTTAAATACAGACTGGCGCCATTATCGGCAAATCCGACCGCGCGGTTTTTAAACGACAGTAAATCCGGTATCAGTTTAAACAACTTATGGTAGTTGGAAGCGCATAACTGCTCCAGGCAAAACGGTTTGTTGACGGGGTTGACTTGACTCACCGCCGCGTCTCAACTCTCGTGGTAGCTGGCATAAGCGCTAGCGGTTTCCCACAACACGACCTGGGTGACGTTAAAGCCGGAGACTTTCAAGTGCCGGTATATCATTTTACTGAGCACTTCCGCCGTAGGGTGTTCATCCAAGGCCCAAAAGCGTTCGTTATTGGCAATCAATGCCGGGATTAACGGATCGTCTTTATGCAGCAGAAAGTTATGGTCCAAGTGTTTATCAACAAAGCTTTCCACGCAATCCCGGATTTCGGCAAAATCGCACACCATGCTTTGCTCATTAAGTTGTGGCTGCTCCACCGAGATAGCCGCTTTAACACTGTGTCCATGCAGGTTACGGCATTTTCCGCCATGGTTCATCAAGCGGTGGCCGTAGCAAAAGTAAACTTCCTTGGTTATGGTGTACATGACTGAAGTTGATTACTCCCCTTTGATACTTTTAATCGTGGCGGCCACATCAAAATAGTTATCTTGCGGCGTGCAGCGCACCACCTCAATGTAGGCCGTCATGGGCGGTGTAATTGAATTTTTCGGCACGATATGAATCTCCATAGCAGTTCCCGGCTCAATGGCCTGCTCGGCCACAAAGGAGACGCCCGCTCCGCTGATGGACGTGCAGCGTCCGAAATTGGTCAGCTCCGCTCCGGCATATTTATACGTAATATCGCAATCGACTTCCATGCGGATGTAATTGCGTTTTTCATCATATTCCAGCATATTGAATCCTCTTACAGCTGTTTTTTATTTATTTTACGTAGTGCCTTACCGGCACGTTGAAGTGTACTATAAAATTATAAGCATAGAACAAATCGGGCAAGTTTAAACCCGCGTGGTTCATGACAAAAAAGAGTTTGGCAAAAACTTGATGGGATTAACAGTTTTAACTTTTGAGTACTGAGGAATGACTAAAGCAACGGTTTTAACCGGAATTACCACCACCGGAACACCGCATCTGGGCAATTACGCCGGCGCCATCCGGCCTGCCATCGCGGCCAGCAAAGACGCGGAGGTGACGCCGTTTTATTTTCTGGCCGACTACCACGCGCTGATTAAATGCCATGAGCCGGAACGGGTACGCCAATCCAGCCTGGAAGTGGCGGCAACCTGGCTGGCCTTGGGCCTGGATACCGGCAATGCGGTGTTTTACCGGCAATCGGATATTCCCGAGATCACCGAGTTAACCTGGATATTGACCTGCGTGACCGCCAAGGGCTTGATGAACCGGGCCCATGCCTACAAAGCCACCGTGGCGGAAAACGAGGAAGGCGGCGAGAACGATCCTGACAAAGGCGTCACCATGGGCTTGTTCAGTTATCCCATCCTCATGGCTGCCGATATTTTGCTGTTTAACGCTCACAAAGTGCCGGTCGGCAAGGATCAGATTCAGCACATTGAAATGGCCAGAGATATTGCCGGCCGCTTTAACCATATTTTCGGCGAACATTTTGTGCTCCCCGAAGCCGCTGTCGATGAAAACACCGCAACTTTATCCGGTTTAGACGGCCGTAAAATGAGTAAAAGCTATAACAACACCATTCCTTTATTTGCCCCTGAAAAGCAATTAAGAAAAGCTATCAACAAAATCAAAACCAACTCCCTGGAACCCGGCGAGCCTAAAGATCCGGAAGGCTGTACCTTAATGAGTATTTATCAAGCCTTTGCCACCCCCGCGCAGGTAGCGGACGTCCGTAAGCGCTATGCCGAAGGCATCGCCTGGGGTGAAATGAAACAGCTTCTGTTCGAGTGCATCAACGAGCAAATCGCCCCCGCCCGCGAGCGCTACGAAGCCTTGATTCAATCGCCTGAACACATTGAACGCGAACTTCTGGACGGCGCCCGAAAAGCCCGCGAAGTCAGTATTCCGTTTATCAAAAAACTGCGCCATGCCGTAGGCATTTCGCCAATCCAGCTATGACAACAGTCAGTTTTAGCCGATGGATCGCACATGCCAGTTGGCTGATCGCTAAGGCGCCGGCACTTTGGCTAAGCTATACCGTGGCGCTCGGTATTTTGATGATCTTAAGCCGGGTTTCTCTGGCTTTAGGGGTAGTCATTGCCGTTACCGGCCTGTTTTTGGCGGTGGGGCTGGCCAAATACGTCGATCTGAAAATGTCTCAAGAACCTCCAGTGAGTTTTTTTTGGGCACTGAAACGCAGTCTGCCTCTGGCTATTTTGGCCGCAGTCGGCATTGTCACCTGCTGGTTTGTATTTAGGCTGGTTGCCACGCTGTTCAATGGCGATTATGAGAAAATCATTCTGTTTTTCTTTAATTGGGAATTGCTCCCGGAAAATCTAGACGACAAACCGTTGCGTCAATTGTTCGGCTGGTTTTACGGCTATGCCTCGGCCACCCTGCTTTTTGTCATGTTGATGTTGATTTCGTTTGCCAGCTGGTTTAGCCATCCGTTAATGCTGTTTAATAACCGGCCCTTGACTTCAGCCAATCGACTGGGAAATAAAGCCACCGAAAAGCACCGCGGCGCCATACTCAAACTTTGGGGTTTTATCTTTGTGCTGGCATTTTTCGGCGCCGGCATATTACCCATGCTGGTACCGTTTTTGTACACTTTTACGGCATTGCTAATGTATACCTCTTACCAATCCATTTTTAAGAACCTTGATCAGTAATTGGCCGGGAAGCTCTGTCGTAATGTGGGCTCGTGCTGCTTGGGTAAATTGACCGATAGTTTTACCTGTTCGGCAAATTCTTGGCTTGAAATCTCTCCGTCCAACTTCTTCAACAAATATTCCAGTGCCGGCAGCTGTTGATAATCCACCCGCAAATTCAGTGTCACCCGTTCGATAAAAGGTTCAATAGCGGCCGCTTCGATAACCGCTTTGGCGGCATTGCCGTACGCACGCGTCAAACCGCCCGCACCCAGCTTTATGCCGCCGTAGTAGCGGATCACCGCGACCACAAGATTTATCAGATTTTTGCCTTCCAAATGTTGAAAAATGGGTTTGCCGGCGGTACCGCCGGGCTCGCCGGCATCATGAAAACGGTATACAAAACCTTGCGGCGATTTTATGCGGTAAGCAAAAGCAATGTGAGTAGAGTTGGGGTGGTCTTTGTGCATGGCTTTAAGCAATTGCGCCACCTCCTGCTCAGAATGACACGGGGCGATGATACCGATAAAGCGCGATTTTTTAACCTCCTCTTCAATCTTGCAAGCTGTTCTCACGCAAAACATGGTAACCCGCAAAAACCGGCAAATATCGGGTTTAAGGCGCTAGATCGTGTTTGTTCCAACCGGCCCGCAAAAATCGCAGACAGCCGAAGCGCGCCAGCACATTTATTAGCTTTATCTGCTATAACATATATTCCAACGTTGAATTTCATCTGAAATGAATAATCTTAAAACGCTGCCCACTTCCGATTTGCGCCATGAGTGTGGCGATAACGCTTATGATCGCGGCAGATTGTATTATGCAAAAGGTCATGTCCTGAATCTGACCATTATCAGCGAAGGTACCTTATTTGTACAAATCAACGCCACGGTGAAAGGTTCCGACCAGCTACCGTATAAACAAAACGTGCGTATCGCCTGGCGGCCTGATTTCAGCAGCGCTACCATAGACGGCGATTGCACCTGCCCGGTGGGCTATAACTGCAAACATGTGGTTGCGGTATGTTTGATGTACCAGAATAAAGACCAGCAACTGTCATTACCCAGCCTTAAAGATACCAGTTGCCTGGATTGGCTGGACAGTCTGGCGCCTAAATCGACGGCCGTCGATACCCACGACGAATTTATTGCCTATGTGCTTAAACCCGGCAAGTTAAAGCACGAGTTCGCCGTCGATTTGTATATTACCCGCGCCAAAAAAAACGGCGGCTTTAACAAAGGCCGGAAAAGCAATTTAAGCACCGTGCGCTACGGTTCCAGTTATCTGGCTTATATTCATCCGGAAGACCAGGAAATCACCCAACTGCTGTCGGCCTTAAACCCCACCTACATGGGCGAACCGGTATTGACCGGTGCCGCCGGGTTTTTAGCACTAACCAAACTGCTGACTACCCAACGACTGTTTTGGCAAGATCTGGACCATACGCCGCTTAAGGAAGGCGGCTTACGCGAGTTGAACTTCAACTGGCGGCAACAGGAACAAGGCGATTACGAGCTTGAGGTGAATATCGTGCCGCCGGCAAGATTGCTACTGACCGAGCCGGCTTGTTATCTGGATGTAAAAACCGGAACCGTAGGCCGGCTTGACCAAAGCCAGATGACGTCCCACCAGCTTAAAAAAATTCTGGATGCGCCTATCATCCCGCACAGTTTGGCCGACGCCTTCAGCGAACGGTTAGCTATTGAACACCCGGAACTTAGCCTCCCCGCACCCAAACCGGTTAATGTAACCAAAATTGAAGATATTACCCCCAATCCCAGGCTTTTGTTATTCGGCCGCCACTCCAATCCCCGGCAATATTTGCATTTGATCGCGGTGGCTTTCGATTACGGCGAACATACCTTATCGGCCAGCCCCAATCAGGCTTATTCGGTGTTGAAGACCGAGCGCGGGCTGCTGCAAATCAATCGCCAGCCGCAATATGAACAAACGGTTTTAGACCGCCTTTTGGCTTTGGGTTTCGGCGTGATTGACGATCCCGATTTACAGGAACTGGTGTTGTACAGCCCAAACCAGGTTTCCAACATTGAAAGCACGGCGCGTTGGGCTAATTTTATCCGCGACATGCTGCCGGTACTGGAACGCGAAGGCTGGCAGATCACTATCGCCGACAGTTTTGAACTCAATTTTCATAAAGTCGATGATTGGGATGCCGAAATCAGTGAAAGCCCGAACAACTGGTTTGAAATGCGCTTCAACATCAAAGTCGGCCAACAGTCGCTGCCGTTGCTGCCGCTGATCATGCCTTTACTGGAACATTATGATCTGGACAGCCTGCCGGAAATTATCAATGTGCCCATAGATCAGCAAAACTGCGTTTCGCTACCCAGCCAGAAAATCCGGCCATTTTTAGCGGTTTTATTTGAATTGTTCGATAGCACTAGTTTTGAAAGCAATGGCACCATCAAGCTAAACCGTTACCACGCCGCGAGCTTCAGTGAAATGGAAAGCCGGAATGGTTTATTCAATTTTCGTGGCGGCGAATTGCTGCGAAAAATCGGACAAAAACTGAAAAACTTTACCGGCATCGAAAACGTTGAGCCGCCGGTCAATCTGGACGCCAGTTTGCGAAATTACCAACAACAAGGCTTAAACTGGCTGCAGTTTCTGCGCGAATATCAGCTGGGGGGTATTTTAGCCGACGACATGGGCCTGGGAAAAACCCTGCAAACACTGGCGCACATTCTGTTGGAAAAACAGCAAGGCCGCATGAATGGCCCGGTCTTGATTATTGCCCCAACCAGCCTGATGGCCAACTGGCGGCGCGAAGCCAACCGTTTTACCCCGGAGTTGTCGGTGCTGACTCTGCAAGGCAATGACCGCAAGGAACACTTCGACCGGATACGCCACCACGACTTGGTATTGACCACCTATCCGCTGCTGCCCAGGGATGAAGAAACCTTACTCGAATACCAGTATTACTACGTCATCCTCGATGAAGCGCAAACCATTAAAAACCCCAACGCCAAAGCCTCTAAAATCGTGCGCCGGATTAAAGCTCAACACCGCTTATGCCTGACCGGTACGCCCATGGAAAATCATTTGGGCGAACTGTGGGCGCAATTCGACTTTCTGATGCCGGGTTTTCTGGGAGACAGCGCCAGCTTTAAGAAACGCTACCGCAATCCCATCGAGCAGCAAGGCGATATCGAAGCGCGCCAAAGCTTGCGCCGGCGGCTTTCGCCATTTATGCTGCGGCGCAGCAAACAAGAGGTGGCCGCCGAGCTGCCGGCAAAAACCGAAATCCTGTGCACGGTACCGTTGCATGAGCAGCAAGCGGCGCTATACGAGAGCGTTAGGCTGTCCATGGAGAAAAAAGTCCGTGACGCGATTGCCCAACGGGGCTTGGCACGCAGCCACATTACCATTCTCGACGCTTTACTGAAATTGCGCCAGACCTGCTGCGACCCGCGCATTCTGAATCTGGCCGCCGCACAAAAAGTACAGCAATCCGCGAAATTGGACTTGCTGATGGATATTCTGCCCGATCAATTGGAAGAAGGCCGCCGGATTTTGGTGTTTTCCCAGTTTACCCGTATGATTGGACTGATCGAGCAAGAACTCAACAAACGCAATATCGCCTATGCCAAATTAACCGGCCAGACCAAAGACCGCGAAGGCGCTATTGATCAATTTAAAAACGGTGTTGCCAATGTGTTTTTAATCAGCTTGAAAGCTGGCGGCGTGGGGCTGAACCTGACCGAGGCCGATACCGTGATTCTGTACGACCCTTGGTGGAACCCGGCCACGGAAGACCAGGCCGCCGACCGCGCCCACCGCATCGGACAGGATAAACCGGTGTTTATTTACAAACTTTTAGCGGAAAATACCGTCGAAGAAAAAATTCTTGCCCTGCAAGCCAAAAAACGGGCGCTAGCCGAAGGTGTCTACCAACATGAAAACAGCGAAACCTTTTCAACATTCAGCGCCGAGGAACTATCGGGTTTGTTCGATCCCATCCAAGCCTAGTTTTGGCGGTTAACCACTATGCAGTTTTCCATCATCATCCCGGCTTTAAACGAAGCACCCTTGATAGAAAACTGCTTACTTCCCCTACAACCCTTACGCAGCGTTGCACAAATCATTGTTGTTGACGGCGGCAGCACGGATGACACTTGCGCTCTTGCCAAGCCGTTAACCGACCTCGTCATTACCGCCGATAAAGGCCGCGCCCGGCAGATGAATGCCGGTGCCAAACTGGCGTCCGGGGATATTTTAATTTTTCTGCATGCCGACACTTTGCTGCCTGACCGTGCTTTAGCAATTATCGAGGCGCGTATCCTCAAAGGCGCGCTTTGGGGACGCTTCGATGTCCGTTTAACCGGCAGCCATCCCATGTACCTGATCATCGGCGGCATGATGAATTTACGCTCCCGGTTAACCGGTATTGCCACCGGTGACCAAGCTATTTTCGTTACCCGCACGCTGTTTGAACGCGCAGGCGGTTATCCGGAACTGGAGTTGATGGAAGATATCACGCTCAGTGCCACCTTGAAACAAACCGCCCGCCCCGCTTGTTTGTACAGCAAAGTCTCCACCTCACCCCGGCGCTGGCAAAAATTCGGTATTGCTAAAACCATATTGCTTATGTGGAGCCTGCGACTGCGCTATTGTTTCGATAAAGATACCCATAAACTGGCCCGTTTGTATTCCGAGGGCCGTTTCTGGTAATTGTTGAATTTTGTTTCGCTTAGACGATGAATTTGTTTTAACATGAATTTAACAACAAAAATAAAAACACTGCCTGCCCTATACGTTGTCAGCAATGAAAGTTTCCGAATTTACCTTACAAGATTGTTTTTTTTGGTCGAAACAAATCACCGGCTGCGCCAATTACCAAAGTCTGACCTGTAAATTCATCCAACTATTAAAAAGCTTTTGCTGGGTGGATTCAGCGCAAGCTTATGAAGTCTTTCTCAATAAATGCAAACGCGCGCCGCTGCACACACCCCGTAAATTATTGGTACGCAAATTCCCTTTCGATTTTAGCGACGGCGAGGAGCAAAGCCATCCGTTGCTGGAAGAGACCGTATTTGCCGATCAAATTAAGCTGGTGCCGGTGAATCCCAATAAAATTATTGCGGTTTTACCGGTAACGTCGGATATTGGCCCAAACCGCGCCATCATTTTAGAAGGTTGCTTTGAGCAGCCCGCATTGGATTTACTGCAAGAACTGTTAAGCCTTTATCACAATCAAGTGGTTTTACACGACCACAAAGAACGCGACGTGTTAACGCGGCTGCCCAACCGCCAATCTTTCGACGACAGATTGCTGGAAGCCTGCGAATTTTATCAAAATCGCCCTGCAGGTAGCGGTATCGACAAGGCATCTTGGCTGGCTATGCTGGATATTGATCACTTTAAATCGATTAACGACACCTACGGCCATTTGTACGGTGACGAAGTTTTACTGCGTTTCAGCCAGCTAATGGAAAATAGTTTTCGCTATATCGACTTTCTGTTCCGGTTTGGCGGCGAGGAATTTGTGGTTATTTTGAATCAAGTCTCCCGGCTGGAAGCCGATAGGATTCTTAACCGTTTTCGCTATGAGGTGGAATGCTACGATTTCCCCTTGGTCGGTAAGGTCACGGTTAGCATCGGCGCCACCCGAATCAGCGATAATGTCGCACTGCCTTCCACGCTACTGGACAACGCCGATAAAGCGCTGTACTTTGCTAAAGACCATGGCCGCAATCAAGTTGTCATTTTTGAGGATATGCTAAACCTATCTGACACAGCCGATGCTTTGGATGATATCGAGCTGTTCTAGCGGTTTATAATAGTCCATTGAATTTTCTTTCGGCTTAGTATTAATGAACTTTACCCACCCCAACGCCGTGCTGATGGTTTTTTGTAAAGCCCCAGTGCCCGGCCAGGTCAAAACCCGTCTGATCGGTGAACTCACACCGGAACAAGCCGCTCAAGTTCACATCGAGCTCACCACCCGCACGCTGCAACTGGCGTGCGATAGTGCCTTGTGTCCGGTCGAACTTTGGTGTGCACCTTCAGTTCAGCATGATTTTTTTACCGGTGCCGCCGCCCGTTACAACGTCAGTTTGTACCCGCAACAAGGCGCGGGGCTGGGCGAGCGCTTGCAACATGCCTTCAGCTCCGCCTTATCCCGTTATGACCATGCCCTGGCGCTGGGTTGCGATTGCCCGTCGCTGACCGCGCATGATCTGACGTCCGCATTACAAGGTTTGGCTGAACGTAACGATTGCGTACTGGCGCCGGCCGAAGATGGCGGCTACGTTCTCATCGGATTAAGCCGTACCCATCAAGAGCTATTCAGCGATATTGCCTGGGGCACCGGCATTGTGCTTGAGCAAACCCGGGCGGCCATCAAACGGCTGGGCTTAACTTGCCATGAACTAGCCACGCAGTGGGATCTGGACACCCCCAAAGAACTTGCCCGTTACCGTGCCCTAAGCGTTATTTAAAGCGCCAACGGTATACGCCGACGCCTATAATCAATCCTAAAAGCCCGGAAGCTAAATATATCAAAAGCTTGGTTACCGGCACGCCGGCAAGAAACCAAAACCGGCACCGTTGCACAACGCCATCATCAACTTGTAACTCAATATCTAAAGTGTAAACGCCTCTGGCTGTTAACACATGCTCAACCGAAACCAAATTCGCACCCAATACCTGCGGCGGCGCTTGCTCCAGCACGGTCAAGGCCTGTCCCGGCGCGCCCGCTAAAGCCGGCCAATCAGTCAGATGGCTTAATACCAAACTCACTTTCATAGCTTCCGGGTTATCGGACAGCGTATCAATGGCCCATACAGTTTGTCCTAAGCCGGGAAAGATATGGCAAAAATATTTACCGGCCAGATCATCTTCAAACTGATAACCGTTCAATTCTATTTGGCTATTGCCTATCTTGATGAAGCAGGCATCGCTCTGGTGTTGGCCCACATGAGCAAAACAAGATTCTGACGTTGCCAAATACAACCCTATCGCAAGCCCTAACAGCATAAAATTAAGCTTCAAATCATACTCCCGCTATAACAACCGCCTAAATTATGGCAAAATTGCGGCGATTGCCAAAACACCTGCCGCATAACGGCCATTCTTCCCAATCCATTTATACGAACCGCGATGGGACCTCACTACTTAAGCCGCTTTTTTGCTCCTAAATCAGTCGCCATAATCGGTGCATCTGAACGTCCTAACAGCGTTGGTTTCCGGCTCATGCAGAATATGCTGGACAGCGGCTTCAAGGGTAAGCTGTATCCGGTTAACCCTAAACACAAGACGCTGTCCGGGTTAACCGCTTATCCTAACCTCAGCGCCATTTCCGATGATCCGGATTTAGTTGTGGTGGCCACACCGGCGCCCACTGTACCGGATATTATCCGCCAATGCGGCGAAAAAAACGTCTCCTCGGCAATCATCATCAGTGCCGGCTTCAGTGAGTTAGGCGCCGAAGGCAAACACTTGCAGGATAACGTTTTGGCTATTGCCCACCGCTTTGGCATTAGACTGATTGGCCCGAATTGCCTTGGCGTTATCTGTCCCGGTTCAAATTTGAATGCCAGTTTTGCCGATGGCGTGGTTAAACCCGGGAATCTGGCTTTGCTCTCGCAATCGGGTGCCATTTGCACGGCTATTCTGGATTGGGCAGCCTCGCGCGACATTGGTTTTTCCAATGTTATTTCCATGGGCAGCGCGGCCGACATTGATTTTGGCGAAGTCTTGGATTATTTGACAATGGACGCCAAAACCACCGGCATTCTGATGTATGTTGAAGGCATACGGGAAGCCAGACGGTTTTTAAGCGGGTTAAAAGTCGCCGCACGCCTAAAACCGGTCATTTTAATCAAAGCCGGCCGCCACGATTCCGGCTCTAAAGCCGCCATGTCGCATACCGGGGCATTAGTCGGCGGTGATCATGTTTTTGATGCGGCAATTGCCAGAGCGGGCGCTGTTCGCGTTTACAGCATTTCTGAATTGTTTTCCGCAGCCCGCATTTTGGCGAAAAACTACCACATCAAAAAAAACCGCCTCGCCATCATCACTAACGCTGGCGGCCCCGGCGTAATGTGCACCGACCGGGCCGAAGATGTCGGCGTTGCTTTGGCAGAGCTTAGTGAAGATTGCATTACAGCACTCAACAAAGTATTACCCCTGCATTGGTCGCACGCCAATCCGGTCGATATTTTGGGCGATGCAACACCCGAACGCTATCAACAAGTGCTGGAAATTTGTTTAAAAGAACAAGAAATCGACGGTATCTTAGCGATTTTAACGCCGCAAGCTATGACCGACCCTACCGAAGTTGCCAAACGGCTCATTGAGGCCGCCAATCTGAGCAAAAAACCGGTCATGGCATCTTGGACCGGCGGAGCGCGTGTTCAAGAAGGCCGTGAGTTGTTTGATAAAAGCAAGATTGCACACTTCACCACGCCGGAAGTTGCTGTCGATGCCTTTTCGTTTTTGGCCAAATACCATCAGAACCAAATTCTACTTAGGCAAATTCCCTCACCGGTCAGCGATTTACCGGCTTTCGATTTTTCCGGCTCCCGGTTAATTATAGAGCGGGTATTGTCGGAGGGTCGCGATGTTTTAACCGCCCAGGAAACCAAAGCAATTCTTGCTGCCTGCCATATCTCAATTACCCAAACCATTAGTGTACGTTCTTCCAAAGACGCCATCATTGCAGCCGAAACCCTAGGCTTTCCCGTTGCTTTAAAAATCAATATGGCGCAATTCAGCCATAAATCGGATATTGGCGGAGTTAAACTCAATCTCAAAACGGCCGAGGAAGTTGCGCACGTTTATTCAACCCTGGAAGCTGCAATTCGGCAGAAATACCCGGAAATAAACGAGGTAGGCCTAAGTGTTGAACCCATGTATGTAGCTTCAGGCGGCCGCGAATTGATGCTTGGGGTGGCGCGTGATCCTATTTTCGGGCCTGCTATCAGCATAGGCTTGGGCGGAACTTTAGTAGAGATTCTAAAGGATAATCAAATTGCTTTACCGCCATTAAACGCCTACATGGCTGAACAACTTATCTCTAAGTCCAAAGCATTCCGCTACCTTCAAGCGTTTCGCCAGTTGCCGCCTGCAAACATGGCTGCTCTGATAGATACCTTACTCAAAGTTTCGCTGATGATCAGCGAACTCCCGGAAATATTGGAATTAGATATCAATCCTTTGATAGTCGACGAAAATAATGCGGTTGCTGTCGATGCCCGCCTCAAAGTATGTACTCCCCATCAACTGGCGCCCTATTCCCATATGGCGATTCATCCCTATCCGCAAAACCTGACGCAGACTTATCTGCTGGCGAACGGAGCGAATATTGTCATCCGTCCTATACGCCCGGAAGATGCCTACATGGAAAAAGATTTCGTTAATCAATTATCCGAGCGCAGCAAATATTTTCGTTTCATGCAAGCTCTTCACGAACTAACGCCGGAAATGCTGGTTCGTTTTACCCAAATTGATTATGATCGGGAAATGGCATTCGTTGCGACCACCGATGACCCTAATTTACCCAATGAACTAGGCGTCGGGCGCTATTTAATAAATCCGGACGGCCAATCCGCCGAATTTGCTATTGTCGTTGCAGATAGCTGTCAATGTATGGGTGTAGGTAGCAGAATTATGAAGACATTGATGCAATCAGCAAAAGCTAAAAATATTTGTTTTTTAGAAGGTGAAGTGCTTGCCATCAACCAACCAATGTTAACATTTATGCTAAAACTAGGCTTCAGCAGTGAACCCATCAATGATGATCTCATTCGGGTTACCAAGGATTTAAGGCAATAAACTGTATGTCATGATTGTGCAATCAATTTGTCATCTATTGTTCATATTACCGACACAAAACTGACATATAATTCTCATATTGTATGCCAATAATTTATACACTTGAGCCTATAAATGAAAACATCAAACGACAATATTCAAGGCAACAGCACAAAACGGCTTGACTGTTTTGTTACCACTGACCCACAACTCATTCGCCAAGCCCAAACCCTGCGTTTTCAAGTTTTTGCCAAAGAAATGGGGGCAAAGCTGAAAACCCAGGAAGAAGGCCTGGACTATGACGATGTCGACAATTACTGCGACCATTTAGTGGTGTTCGATTCGTTACACGAAAAAGTTGTCGGATACACACGTTTGCTAGATCAAATTCAAGCGGAAAAATTAGGTCACTTTTATTCTGAAACCGAGTTTGATCTAAGCCAGATTTTAACGCTTCCCGGCCGCTTTCTTGAAATCGGTAGAACTTGCGTTGATCCAAGTTACCGGGGTAGTGCTGTATTGACTACTTTATGGTCAGGCCTCACCAAATATGCCATCAACGGCAAATTTGACTATTTGATCGGTTGTGCAAGTATTTCTCCCGGTCCAAACGGATTCGCCATTGAAGCCGTTTACCGTTCTATCGATAGCAAAAACATGGCTCCTAGTCATCTTAGCGTAATACCCAAGATTCCCGTTCCGGAGTCATTACAATGTCAGCGTGATGAATCTGGTATACCGCCTCTGCTTAAAGCTTATTTTCGCTTTGGCGTACAAGTTTGCGGTCAGCCATATTGGGATAAGGACTTCAATGTAATGGATTTATTCATTATGCTTCCATTAGAAAAATTAGAAGACCGCTATAGCAAACATTATATGAAACCTTATGACATCCAAACTGCGGCAAGTATATAAATCCATTTTAATTGTCATACTCTTTGCCGCAGGCCTTATTTTAGCCGGTATAGTTTTTCCAATTATCAATTACAGCTTAGATGCTAAGCGTTCTAAGGATAACTGTAATACACTCAAGCGTTGGTGGCTAATCTGGTTTGCAAAGATTTTAAATTTAAAAATCAAATTTAAAGGGAAAATCAGCAAAACACCAGCGTTGGTAATCAGCAATCACATCTCTTGGATGGACATCGTGGTATTAGGACATCTGATACCAGGTTATTTTGTCTCAAAAAGTGATGTTCTGGATTGGCCGATAATAGGCTATCTTGCCAGGCAAGGCGGCACTGTTTTTATTCGCCGAGGTGATAAACAACAAGTCAGAAGCACAACAGAAAAGATGCTTTGGCTATTAAAACAAAACCGTTCAATCCTAGCCTTTCCAGAAGGAACTACCAGCGAGGGAGATGTAATTCTGCCGTTTCATTCCTCTTTGTTTCAACCGGCAGTTCTTGGTAAATCCAATATCCAACCCGTGCTGATTCAATACGAAGGCAAAGCAAAAACACTCGCACCTTTTATAGGTGAAGATGAATTTATTACGCATTTATTTCGTATTTTAGCACTGCCAAAAGTTGAAGTTTGTCTAACAATCTTACCGATAATTCAAAGCGCAAATAGAAAGCGAACAGAATTAACGGAATTAACTAGAAATCAAATTTGCAGCAGCTTAACTGAAGATTATAAAGCGAAGATTAATATTAGTTGATAGGTAAAAGCACTGATTAAACCAACAACCAAGTTAAAACGTTATAAAAAAAGGTTTGATCTTTTGCTCAGTGGTTAAGCTAACAGAGACTTAGTCTCTGTTAGCTTGATATATTTATTCTGAATCTTCTTCGGCAAGCTCTATTTGAGGCCTGTCTACTAGCTCAACATAAGCCATGGGAGCATCATCACCTGAGCGGTAGCCACATTTCATTATTCTTAAATAACCGCCTGGGCGATCTTGATAACGAGGCCCAAGTTCGGTGAACAACTTTTTGACCACTTCAGGATCGTGCAATTTTGCAAAAGCCAACCTGCGTTTAGCAACGCTGTCAGATTTAGCTAAGGTGATTAAAGGTTCCGCAATTCCTCTCAATTCTTTTGCTTTGGGCAATGTCGTTTTGATTAACTCATGTTTAAATAACGAATTAGTCAAATTACTGAAAAGTGCCTTGCGATGACTGCCTTCTATTCCAAATTTTCTACCGGATTTCCGATGTCTCATCTTGTAAAACCTAACTTATAAATTTAAGAATGTTGATCTGAAAGGCTTTCAGGAGGCCAGTTCTCTAATCTCATGCCTAGCGACAAACCTTTTAAGGCAAGAATATCCTTAATTTCAGTCAAAGATTTCTTGCCCAAATTTGGCGTTTTAAGCAATTCAACTTCAGTGCGCTGAATCAAATCACCGATGTAAAAAATATTTTCAGCTTTTAAACAGTTCGCAGACCTAACCGTTAACTCAAGATCATCGACGGGTCTTAATAAAATTGGGTCAAAAGCTTCCTCAGCAGAAATACTTTCCTTTTCCGGTCTTTCCTTAACTTTTTCAAAATCAACAAATACAGATAATTGATCATGCAAAATTGTTGCTGCCAATTTAATTGTTTCTTCGGGATCGACAGTCCCATTTGTTTCCAGATCAATGATAAGTTTATCTAGATTAGTCCTTTGTTCGACCCGTGTACTTTCAACCTGGTAGGCAACTTTAACAATTGGACTGAACGATGAATCCAATTGCAAAGCACCAATTGTAGAATTAAAATCGGGGTTGGTTTTGCGCGTGCTGACAGGTTCGTATCCGCGGCCACGACGTACACGAATTCTCATGCTAAGAACGCCGGCTTGAGTCAGATTAGCAATAACCAAATCCGGATTAATAATTTCTACATCATGAGGAAGTGTAATATCACTGGCTTTAACTTCACCAGCACCGCTTTTCTTCAATACCAATTCGGCTTCATCTTTAGAATGAAGAATAACGGCTAATTTTTTTAAATTTAAAAGTATATCGATGACGTCTTCTTGAACACCTTCGATCGTGGTGTATTCATGTAAAACACCGTCAATTTCAATATCAGTTACTGCACAACCCGGAATTGATGACAACAAAACCCGGCGTAACGCATTACCTAAAGAATGCCCGAAACCTCTTTCAAGAGGTTCGATAACAACTCTAGAGTGATAAGAGCCTTTACTAACGACTTCAACTAACTGAGGTCTCAACAAACCTGTAATAGTGCTTTGCATTCTCGCTTACCAACTAATCGTTATTTAGAATAAAGCTCGACAACTAATTGCTCGTTGATCTCAGCTCCAAGGTCGACGCGATCTGGCAAAGATTTAAAAGTTCCCTTCATGGTTTTTGAATCGACTTCAACCCATAGCGGAAAACCATATTGCTCAGATACACTCAATGCATCGATAATTCGTTGCTGTTTTTTTGCTTTTTCTCTAACAGAAACAATATCACCAGGTGATACTTGATAAGAAGGTATGTTAATCAAAGACTCATTGACAAGTATCGACTTATGAGACACCAATTGGCGCGCTTCAGCACGTGTGCTGGCAAACCCCATACGGTAAACAACATTATCCAAGCGGGATTCTAAATAATTTAGAAGATTTTCGCCGGTTGCACCTTTCTTAGCATCTGCAGATTTATAGTAATTTCTAAATTGCTTTTCTAAAATGCCATACATCCTACGCAAACGTTGCTTGGCTCTTAACTGCAAAGCATAATCTGAATTCCTGTTTCTCTTGGCACCATGTTGCCCAGGGCGTTGATCCAGTTTACATTTTGATTCGAGAGACTTGCCGCGGCTTTTTAAAAAAAGATCCGTGCCTTCTCTTCGGCTAAGTTTGCATGTAGGTCCTAAATATCTTGCCATGATGATTTGCTCCTGCGTTATACCCGACGTTTTTTAGGTGGTCGACAACCATTGTGAGGAATTGGGGTTACATCAATAATATTATTTATTTTAAAACCCATATTACTCAGTGATCTTACGGCCGATTCTCTTCCGGGCCCAGGTCCTTTAATCATGACATCGAGATTTTTCATGCCAAATTCCTGCACTACAGCGCCAGCTTTTTCGGCCGCTACCTGCGCTGCAAATGGAGTGCTTTTTCTAGAGCCTCTAAATCCAGAGCCACCTGAAGTTGCCCAAGACAGAGTATTCCCTTTTCTATCGGTTATAGTTATGATGGTATTATTAAAAGATGCATGAACATGAACTATGCCATCTGCAATCTCTTTTTTAACACGCTTTTTAGCACGGTTTTGTGTAGCCATTTAATTTGTAATCTCTTTTAAAACTAATTATTTTTTAATCGGTTTTCTCGGGCCTTTACGAGTCCTTGCATTTGTTCTCGTTCTTTGCCCCCTAAGCGGCAAACCTCTCCTATGCCTCAAGCCACGATAGCAACCTAAATCCATCAGGCGCTTAATATTCATTGATACTTCGCGTCTTAGATCGCCTTCAACTGTCATTTTTGAAACAACAGCACGAATTGACTCAAGCTGCTCTTCCGTCAAATCTTTTATTTTAATTGAAGTCTGAATTCCGACTTCATCACAAATTTGACCAGCAGTTTTTTTTCCGATACCGTAAATTGCGGTAAGTGCAATAACTGCATGTTTATGATCTGGGACATTAATACCAGCAATACGAGCCATCTAGGCAATCTCCTTAGAGCTATCTAAAACAAAAGTTGAGTATTATAACAATATGATTTTAAACTTACAATCAACCCTGTTTCTGTTTATGCCTTCCGTCTTCACAAATAACTCGGACGATCCCGTTTCTTTTTACGATTTTGCATTTTCTGCAGATCTTTTTGATAGATGCACGTACTTTCATACT
This sequence comes from Methylobacter sp., assembly GCA_002928495.1. Taxonomy (GTDB): domain Bacteria; phylum Pseudomonadota; class Gammaproteobacteria; order Methylococcales; family Methylomonadaceae; genus WM-3-3. The sequence continues at coordinate 17,627 of PERF01000020.1, forward strand.
AGTAATAAACTCCAAATATTATTTCTTCAAATTTGCTTTCTTGATGAGACCCTCATATTGCTGAGACATAATATGAGTTTGCATTTGAGAAATAAAATCCATCACGACAACGACGATGATTAATAAAGAAGTCCCGCCAAAATAAAATGGAACATTCCAATATACAATTAAAAATTCAGGCAGCAAACAAACCAAAGTAATATAAAAAGCACCAATAAGGGTTAATCTAGTCATGACTTTGTCAATATAACTACTTGTTTGTAAACCAGGTCTTATACCAGGTAAAAATGCACCCGATTTTTTTAAATTGTCAGCAGTTTCTTTTGAATTAAAAACCAAAGCTGTATAAAAAAAGCAAAAGAAAATAATTGCTGCAGCATAAAGCATCACATAAACCGGCTGCCCAGGCGACAATAAGGTTGCTATATCTTGCAGCCAATAAAAGCTTTCATTCTTGCCAAACCAACCCGCTAATGTAGCAGGAAACAAAATAATACTAGAAGCAAAAATAGGAGGTATAACACCTGCCATATTTAGCTTTAGTGGAAGAAAACTAGTTTGACTTGCGTAAAGCTTTCTTCCTTGTTGGCGCTTGGGGTAACTAATCGTTACCCGTCTTTGTCCGCGCTCTACAAAAACAACTAAAGCTGTCACTAAAACAGAAATTAGAAACAACATAATAATGAATGCACCATTCATTTCACCGGTTCTAGCCAGCTCAAGTGTTCCGCCAACAGCTTTAGGTAATCCGGAAACAATACCTGCAAATATAATTAAGGAGATACCGTTACCAAGACCTCTTTCCGTTACTTGTTCACCCAACCACATTAAGAATATGGTTCCCGTAACCAAAGTCACAGTCGTAACTACAATAAATCCAATTCCCGGCGAAAACACGACGGGAAGCCCACCTGCAGTTTGGTTTTGCAGGGCTAAGGAAATACCAATGGCTTGAAATGTGGCTAAGACGACAGCTCCGTAACGCGTATATTGTGATATCTTCCGGCGTCCGGATTCTCCTTCTTTTTTAAGTTGCTCTATAGAAGGAATCACTATTGTCATTAGTTGCACAACAATAGATGCCGAAATATAGGGCATAATTCCAAGTGCAAATATGCTCAGCCGCAACAAGGATCCGCCAGAGAACATGTTAAACATGTCTAAAATTGATCCGCCTTGCTGGGCAAACATCGAGGCAAGCGCTTTAGGGTCTATCCCCGGCACTGGGATATGGGCACCTATACGGTAAACCACGAATGCACCTAAAACAAAAAGAAGCCTTGCCTTTAGCTCAGCAAACTTATCGCGATTTTGTATCTCTTTGGCAGCTAAAACGTTCACTTATTCCTCTACAATACCGCCAGCAGCAATAATAATTTCTTTTGCGCCAACAGTAACTTTTATACCTTTTACAGTAATTTTTCTATTGAGCTCACCAGATTTAATTATTTTTGCTGTTTTGGTGAAAATCGGCACAATGTTTGACTCAATCAAGACATTTAAGTCGATAATCTCATTTTCAATTAGATTGAGTTCATTTAATCGAACTTCTGCAGCAAATTTTGATTTTCTAGAAACAAAACCTATTTTGGGCAAGCGTCTTTGTAAAGGCATTTGGCCGCCTTCAAAACCTACCTTATGAAAGCCACCACTTCTTGCTTTTTGACCTTTGTGACCTCTTCCACAGGTTTTTCCTAAAGTCGAACCAATGCCACGTCCAACTCTTTTTTTGCCCTTTCTTGATCCTTCAACAGAAGCTATAGAGTTAAGATACATTATATTTCCTCGACTTTTAGCATATAAGATATCTTGTTAATCATACCTCGATTTTCAGGAGTATCTTTAAGCTCTACTGATTGATTAATTTTTCTAAGCCCTAGACCTTTTAAGCATTCTCGATGTACCGGTAAACGCCCAATTTGGCTTTTTGTCATAGTTACTTTTATTTTTCCACTAGACATTGTTATGATCCGGTTATTTGGTCTACTGAAAGACCTCTTTTTGCCGCTATCTGATTTGCATCCCTCATTGACGTCAAGCCATTGATGGTGGCTCTAACTACATTGATTGGGTTGCTCGAGCCTATACATTTAGCAAGAATGTTATGTATTCCAACAACTTCAAATACAGCCCGCATTGCACCACCCGCAATTATTCCTGTACCTTCTGATGCCGGCTGCATATAGACTTTTGCAGCACCAGTTGTATTCATAATAGCATATTGAAGCGTGTCACCTTTTAAATATACTTTACGCATATTTTTTCTCGCTTGTTCGAGCGATTTTTGAATTGCGACAGGTACCTCGCGAGCTTTGCTTACACCATATCCAACTCTACCTTGTCCGTCACCCACAACTGTTAATGCGGAAAAACCAAAAACTCTACCGCCTTTAACAACCTTTGCAACACGACGCACTGAAACTAATTTTTCCTGCAATCCATCTGTACTACCTTGAGAAGGTGCTGTAGCCATCATTAACCCCTAAAATTTCAATCCAGCTTCGCGTGCGGCATCAGCAAGTGCTTTAACGCGACCATGATATATAAACCCAGAACGATCAAAAGCAACTTCACTTATGCCAGCTTCAATTGCTTTTTCGGCAATCAATTTTCCGACTTTTATCGCTGCTTCGATATTGCCTGTATGTTTGAGATCATGCTTTATTTCAGCCTGAGTAGTAGACGCAGAAGCTAAAGTAGTTGATCCATCTCCGCTTATGATTTGTGCATAAATATGCTGAGATGTTTTATGAACAGATAAGCGATTAACATTAAGTTTTTTTATTTTGCTGCGAACTTTTAACGCACGCTTTAAACGGGTGTTTTTTTTGTCCATGATTTTACCTATTTCTTTTTGGCTTCTTTTCTAGCCACCTGCTCATCCGAATACCTCACACCTTTACCCTTGTAAGGCTCTGGCGGACGATAGGATCTAATCTTAGCAGCAACTTCACCAACTAATTGTTTATCGCTTCCTTTAATGATAATTTCAGTTTGGCTAGGCGTTTCTATTGTAATTCCATCAGGAACTTCATAATCTACAGGATGAGAAAAACCCAGTGCTAAATTCAAGATACTACCTTTTGCCTGAGCGCGGTAACCAACGCCAACTAGAGTTAGTTTTCGCTCAAAACCGGAGGAGACACCGACAACCATATTATTAATGGTGGCTCTTGCCGTACCTGCCTGAGCAGTGGCCACCTTGTCGTTATTATTCCATTTTATGGTTAGCACATTATCAGCTATATCAACAGCAACAGCTGGATTTAACTGAAAAGACAACTGACCCTGACCACCTTTTACAGTCATATTGCTGCCGTCAACTTTGACGTCAACACCTTTCGGAATACTTATAGGAGCTTTTGCTACTCTGGACATAATTCGCCTTTCATTAACAAACTGTACAAATAACTTCGCCGCCATGCCCCATCGCACGAGCCGCACGATCAGTCATCACACCATTAGAAGTAGATACTATAGCAATACCAAGCCCGCCCAGCACTCTAGGCAATTCGTCTTTGGATTTGTATACTCTTAAACCAGGACGGCTGATTCTTTTAATCTCCTCAATGACAGGTTGCCCTTTGTAATATTTAAGCTCTATTGTCATTTCAGAATGATTACCATTGGTTTCTACAGTAAAATCTTTTATATAACCTTCGTCTTTAAGTACTTTAGCTATCGATACCTTTAAATTTGACGCCGGTAATTTGACATTCTTTTTGTTGGCCGATTGACCGTTTCTTATCCGTGTCAACATATCAGCTACTGGATCAGTCATACTCATTTTCTATCTTCTCCTGCCCAAATCCTACCAGCTAGCCTTAACTAGACCAGGAACATCGCCGCGCATCGTTGATTCCCTGAGTTTATTTCTGCTCAGACCAAACTTGCGATAATATCCATGCGGACGACCTGTTAAATTACAACGATTTCTAACACGAGATAAACTTGAATCTCTTGGAAGTTTTTGTAACTTTAACTGAGCGGCTTCTTTTTCATCGTAACTGCTATTGGGGCTACTTATAATTTCTTTTAAGCTTTTACGCTTTGCTTGAAATTTTTCTGCCAGCTTTTTGCGCTTGACTTCTCGGGCGATCATCGACTTTTTTGCCATGATAAGTATTATCCTATTAGCTCTTGAATGGAAAATTAAACAGCTTAAGTAATGCCAAACCTTCTTCGTTGGTTTTTGCCGTTGTGGTTATGGTAATGTCCATTCCCCGCAAAGCATCAATTTTGTCATAATCGATTTCAGGAAAGATGATTTGCTCTTTAACACCCATTGAATAATTACCCTGTCCATCAAAGCTTTTTGGATTTAAGCCGCGAAAGTCTCGAATTCTAGGTATAGAGATATTAATTAATCTATCAAGAAACTCATACATACGATCGCTTCTTAATGTCACCTTACAACCTATTGGCATATCATCACGGATTTTAAAACCCGCAATCGACTTCCTTGCCAACGTGACAATAGGCTTTTGACCGGAGATTTTTTCCATATCACTAACTGCAGATTGCAATATCTTCTTATCGGCCACTGCGCCGCCCACCCCCATATTGAGAGTAATCTTTATTATACGTGGGGCTTCCATTACAGATTTATAAGAAAATTGCTTGATAAGCTCTGGTAGAACTTTATCTTTATATTCTTGTTGTAACCTTGCCATAATTGGTTCTACCTCAACTATCCGTCAATGTTTTCATTTGTTGATTTGAAATATCTAATCTTTTTACCGTCTTCTAAAAATTTAAAACCAACTTTATCAACTTTTTTGATTTGCGGATTATAGATACCTATATTCGAAATATCGATTGGCATTTCCTTGGAAATAAAACCGCCTGAAATTCCGGCATTCGGATTAGGCTTTTGGCTCTTTTTACTCTGATTAATACCTTCAACCAAAACTTTATTACCAAGTACTTTAGTTACCCGTCCAATTTTGCCCTTGTCCTTTCCTGTAATAACAATAACTTCGTCGTCTTTTTTTATTTTTTGCATTGTTATTAACCTATAAAACTTCAGGGGCTAACGAGATTATTTTCATAAATTTTTCGCCGCGCAATTCTCTGGTTACCGGACCAAATATGCGCGTGCCTAGCGGCTGTAAATTATTATTTAAAATAACCGCTGCATTGCCGTCGAAACGTATAACTGAACCATCTGGCCGTCTAACACCTTTACGCGTTCTAACTACTAAAGCATTGTAGACTTCACCCTTTTTTACGCGTCCACGCGGGATTGCATCTTTTATGCTCACTTTAATGATATCGCCAATTCCAGCATATCGTCTGTGAGACCCGCCCAAGACTTTGATACACATGACCTTTTTTGCACCACTATTATCGGCAACGTCAAGGCTAGTTTGCATCTGAATCATAAATTTTACCTTCGATTTTAACGACTGTTTACGCTTTCAATTATTTCAACCAAGCGGAATGTTTTATTCCTCGACAATGGCCTGCACGATGCTATAGAAACTATGTCACCTTCATTACAAGCATTCTGCTCATCATGTGCCATTAACTTTGTTGAACGTTTGATAAACTTTCCATAGACCGGATGCTTAACCACGCGCTCTACCAAGACTGTGATAGTTTTATCCATTTTATTACTAACTACTTTTCCAGTTATCGTCCTAAGCTTTGCATTTTCACTCATGACTTCTTATCCGCCATCTCAATCTCAGTTAATACTGTTTTTATTTTTGCAACGTTTCTGCGCGCTTTTTTTACCAAATCCGGTTTGCTAAGCTGTCCGGTACCTTTCTGCATTCTCAAGTTAAACTGCTCACGAGAAATTTCCAAAAGAGTTTGTTTTAATTCATCTTTGGATTTATTGCGCAATTCAGTTATTTTCATCACATTATTGTCCGCACAGTAAATAAAGTTTTCAGTGGAAGCTTGGCAGCAGCCAGGGCAAAAGCTTCTCTTGCCAGCTCTTCAGAAACCCCTTGTATTTCGTATAACATGGTGCCCGGTCTTATTTGAGCAACCCAGTACTCAACACTTCCTTTACCTTTACCCATCCGCACCTCTAAGGGCTTTTTGGTAATTGGCTTATCAGGGAAAACTCTGATCCAAATTTTTCCGCCGCGTTTTACGTGACGTGTTATAGCTCTACGAGCCGATTCAATTTGCCTAGCTGTCAAGCGGCCGCGACTAACTGATTTTAATCCATATTCACCGAAACTTACGGAGGAGCCTGATACAGCGATACCGCTATTTCTGCCTTTAAATTGTTTGCGAAATTTAGTTCTTTTTGGTTGAAGCATGACCTTTTCCCTTCAACTACTGTTTATTTTTTAACTTCAGAATTAATTGATGCAAGATGTGTATCCATATCAAAAACTTCGCCTTTGAAAATCCACACCTTAATACCAATTATTCCATAAGTTGTTTTAGCTTCTGCCGTAGCATAGTCAATATCTGCTCTAAGTGTATGAAGCGGAACCCGGCCTTCTCTATACCATTCGCTTCTGGCAATTTCAGCACCGTTTAACCGACCACCCACATTGATTTTGATACCTTCAGCACCCAACCGCATTGTGTTTGTTACCGCTCGTTTCATTGCACGTCTGTACATGATACGCTTTTCTAGTTGCTGTGCGATGCTTTCAGCCACCAAATAAGCATCAAGCTCAGGTTTTCTTATTTCTTCAACATTTACTTGCACAGGAATACCAATCATTTTTGATATTTCTTGTCTTAAAACGTCGATATCTTCACCTTTTTTTCCAATTACAATACCTGGGCGTGCAGTATGGATAGTGATATGCGCATTATTAGCAGGTCTATTGATCTGTATCTTGCTGACTGAAGCATTGGCAAGCTTTTTCTTAATAAAATCTCTTACCATTAAATCTTGATGCAAAAAAACGGAATAATCCTGGCTATTGGCATACCATCTGGAATTCCAATCTTTTACTATACCAAGCCGTATGCCAGTCGGATGAACTTTTTGACCCATTTTTATCCCCTATTTACTGCTCTGCAACTTTGATTGTGATGTGGCATGTTCGCTTTAATATGTGATTAGCCCTACCTTTTGCTCGCGGCATTACCCTCTTCATGGTGATACCTTCATTAACAAATACAGTAGAAACTCTTAGCTCATCAATATCAGCATTGTCATTATGTTCTGCATTTGCAATGGCTGATTCTAATATCTTCAAAATAATACCAGCGCCTTTTTTAGAACTGAATCTAAGTATGTCCAAAGCCTTTTCTACTGGTAAGCCTCTAATTTGGTCACCTACTAGGCGCGCTTTTTGTGCAGAAAGAGGGGCATTATTAAGTCTTGCTGAAACTTCCATAGTCAAACCTATTTCGATTTTTTGTCAGCCACATGGCCTTTGTAAGTACGTGTTGGCGCAAACTCACCTAGTTTATGACCAATCATATTCTCAGATATCAAAACAGGAATATGAATTCGGCCATTATGAACCGCGATAGTCAACCCCAACATATCCGGCATTATCATCGATCTTCTTGACCAAGTTTTAATAGGCTTTCTATTATTGGCTTTTACTGCATCTTCTACTTTTTTTAGTAAATGATGGTCAATAAACGGACCTTTTTTAACTGAACGTGGCACGCTGCTTCCTCACTATTTCTGTTTACGGCGTCTGACAATCATGTTGTCTGTACGTTTATTCTTTCGGGTCTTGTAACCTTTAGTGGGTAAACCCCAAGGTGACACAGGATGTCTTCCACCCGATGTTCTGCCTTCCCCACCACCATGCGGATGGTCAACCGGGTTCATAGCAACACCGCGCACAGTTGGCCTTCTTCCTCTCCATCTTGCCGCGCCGGCTTTGCCTAGTGAAGTCAAATTATGTTCTGAATTGGAAACTTCGCCTATCACAGCCCGGCATTCAGCCATAACCTTCCTCATTTCACCCGAACGTAGTCTTATTGTGGCATAAGCACCATCTCTCGCCACTAATTGCACTGAGGTTCCAGCACTTCTTGCAAGCTGAGCGCCTTTCCCCGGTTTGAGTTCGACACAATGTAAAGTAGTACCCATAGGCACACTCCTTAACGGCATACAATTGCCTGGTTTAACCGGAGCGGTCTCTGAAGAAATAATTTCTTGACCTACTGCTAAGTCTTTAGGAGCAATAATATAGCGTCGCTCACCATCACCAAACAAAATAAGTGCAATATTTGCAGTCCTGTTCGGATCGTATTCAATACGCTCAACTACGGCAGGCATGTCAAATTTATTTCTTTTAAAATCAATAATACGGTAATGTTGTTTATGGCCTCCACCGATATGACGAGTGGTAATTCGGCCTTGGTTGTTTCTCCCACCGCTTTTAGTTTTTTTACATAACAGTGGTGCGAAAGGCTTACCTTTAAACAGATCTTGGTTTTTTATACGTATTACAAACCTTGATCCCGGGGAGGTTGGTTTCGACTTTACGATCGCCATTTTATTATTACCGTTTCCTATTAATTTCTCTTTGCTTAAATTAGACCGCTGTAAAATCTATATCATGGCCGGCTTTGAGCTTGACATAGGCTTTTTTCCAGTCTGAGCGAACCCCAAGAGTTCTGCCGAATCTTTTTTGCTTTCCGATTACGTTAAGTACTCGCACTGAATCAACTTCAACATTGAACATAAGCTCAACGGCAGCTTTAACTTCATTTCGCGTCGCATTTTTTTCGATTTTGAAAGCAAAAATCTTGTCTTTTTCCGCCAAATTTGTACTTTTTTCCGAAATAATCGGAGCCTTCAAGATAAAAGCTAGGCGACGCTGTTTTTCTAGACTGTTTACGGTATTCATGACAAGTGCTCTTCAATTATTTTTAGCGCTAAGCTGGTCATGATTATTTTTTCAGCACCAACTAATAAAACAGGATTCAAATTGCCAGCTTCCACAACCTTCAAATTCGGGATATTTCTTGATGACAAAGCTAGATTCTCATCAACCTTATCGACAATAATCAAAAGCTTTTTTGCATTAAATGCTTTTAACTTAGCACTAAGCTCTTTAGTTTTTGGCTGTGTCGGCAAAATTGCATCATTTATTAGCAATCTTTCTTGCCGCAATAATTCTGACAAAATCGATCGCAATCCAGCTTTAAACATTTTTTTATTCAGCTTTTGATCATAAGATCTAGGCCGCGCTGCAAACGTAACACCACCTGTACGCCAAATCGGACTACGAGACGAACCTGATCTAGCACGCCCCGTACCTTTTTGGCGCCAGGGTTTAATTCCGCCGCCACTGACGTCTGATCGAGTCTTCTGCGCCTTTGTTCCTGCGCGAGCATTGGCTTGATATTTAACAATCAATTGATGAACAAGGGTCTCGTTATATTCTTGTCCGAATACCGATTCCGAAACATCCAATAATTCAGAGGAATCAGGTTGGCTAAAATTGCTTATTTGTAGTGCCATTAACCTTTCCTCCGCTTTTTAACTGCTGGCGTTATTACTATATCTCCGCCTTTGGCACCTGGCACCGCACCTTTAATCAGAATTAAATTTCTTTCTTTATCTATAGAATGAACAGTCAGATTCTGAACGGTGGTTTTAGCTGCACCTAAGTGACCGGCCATTTTTTTACCTTTAAAAACACGGCCCGGCGTTTGGTTCATACCTATGGACCCTAAAACACGATGAGAAACCGAGTTACCGTGCGTTGCATCTTGCATATGGAAATTATGCCGCTTAATGCCCCCGGCAAAGCCTTTACCGATACTTTTACCTTGCACATCGACAAATTGGCCTTCACTAAAAATATCCAGCGCAAGCTCGCTACCCACTGATAAGTCCTGTCCTTCGCTTTCTTCCAGACGAAACTCCCACAGACCTCTACCAGCAAGCACATTCGCCGAAGCATAATGTCCCGTCATCGGCTTATTCAGCCTCGAAGGCTTAACCTCACCAACAGTTACCTGAACTGAACGGTAGCCATCGCTCTCAAGCGTTTTGACTTGAACCACTCTATGCGAGTCTATTTGCAGAACGGTAACGGGCACAGAAGAACCATCTTCACAAAATACACGTGTCATGCCGCATTTACGACCTATAAGACCTATTGACATCTGTCAATTCCTCAAAACAGCTAATTCAATTTAATCTGGACATCAACACCGGCAGCCAAATCCAGCTTCATAAGAGCATCTACGGTCTTATCAGTTGGCTCAACAATGTCCAATAATCTTTTATACGTTCTTAGTTCGTATTGATCTCTCGCGTCTTTATTTACATGCGGAGAAATTAACACTGTAAAACGCTCTTTTTTTGTTGGCAAAGGAATTGGGCCCTTGACTTGAGCACCGGTTCGCTTTGCCGTTTCAACAATTTCGCCTGCCGATTGATCAATCAGCTTATGATCGAACGACTTTAACCGTATTCTGATAGTTTGGCTGGACATAAAAACCTG
>PERF01000021.1 GCA_002928495.1 Methylobacter sp.
TAACCTTAACCCAAGAAGGCTAATCCGTTCGATAAAGCTGTTGCCGGGGCTATTTTAGCGCCTGCAGGTCTGAAAACAGCTCCGGCAAAATATATTTTGTTGTCTTATAAGAATTTTATTGGCCTGTACGAAATTACCGGCGATATTACCTATATAAGATACAAAGCATTTTATATCAACTAAACTAACCTTGATTTTAAAAATATTAATTGCTTATCAAATAAAATCTGCTTTCAATACAAACCAACCTAGGTAGCGTCAGTTATTTCAATGGATTATTTAACCGGTTGTATGTGCAATAAGACATAAGCGTATCAACGTTTGTTTTTTCATAATGCCATAGCAATACTTTAGCTTAAGTTATTAATGTATTTAATATTACCTGGCAAAGCGTTGCATCCTCAAAAAATATCCCTTCGGAGGAATTACTTATGAATAGAAAGCTATTTTTAAAAGAGGTTTTATTCTATTCTTTTGCTTTAATCATGGTATTAGTTTACCCGGTAGATTCACATGCTAGAAAATATTATCGAAATAAGACTCAAACCTTCCATGTTAATGGCGTAGCCGTTACCGGTTTTAATGAAGTTTGCGGCGAAGCAGTAGTAAATCTGCCTTTGCCGCCGCCGCTTTCGCCTGATTTTCATGGTGCGTTTATTGGTGAATACGACACGACCCAAGGCGCTATTGACGCCATTCCATTTACACCGACCAACTGTAATCCAAATAGCCTGGTTGCAACTACCACAGACCCGGTTTATCGTGACGCTTTTGGCTTTCCTGACCCTGACTCCCGATTAAAAAACATCCCTTTAAGAAAGGTTCCGACGACGGTTACTTTTGATGATCAAAGGTCTGAGCTCAGTTCTATCGGTGTTTTTCCGCCCAATCCATTTCCGCCCACAAAAAATCAATCGAATGATCCTATTACCTTGGGTGATTGGTTAAGCGCTCGCGGCAATATGACAATTGTTTGTAAAAGTGATGGTTCGGCCTCGGTTGTCATACGCATGAGGAAACTGATCCCGGACTCCATTTATTCGGCGATTGCGGTTTGGAATACAACCCCACCGTTTTTAAATCAGCCAACGGTTTTTCCGTTGCCATTTGGCGGCGTGCCCAATATTTTTGTAACCGATGCCGAGGGTAATGGCGTATTCAAACGTAGGCTGGCTGCGTGCCCGATGGATCCGACACCGGATGGATCGCGTCTACTGTTTGTCGATATTGGTTTCCATTCCGCCAACACGGTGAGTGGCGCGGTGCCTGTGCCGTTGTTCGAGACTAAAACATTTATTCAAAGCGATGGCAGTACGTTTAGAAGTGCGATAGGCCCAGGAACCGCTGCGCACGATCAATTAGACTTTTTTATCGCGACCGATAATTCCGAGACCCAAAAATAAATTAATTCTTAATCTGAAAGCGGCTGCCGAATCGGGTAGCCGCTACTCAAAGCTGCCAAGTCCTATCAATACAAGCCACACTATTTATTGAAACGTTTTTTTAGTTGTTCAATATACCCAAAATAGTTTCGGATTCTTACAACGTGACTATCAATTAATACACAATTGTATCCACTGAAAGTAATTTGCTTAACCATTTCAGTTTCCTATTTTCTATTTAATAAGGACAAACAATACTACGTTGTTACAGGATAACTTTATCCAACTAAATGCGCTTATCCGAGCGTTTTTAAGTCCTAGCCAACCTTATAGTTTTCAATATTTTTTATTAATTATCAATTTAATAAATTGATAATTTTTAATTTTCTTATCATGCGGTTTTACACTATTTAAGGATGAAATAAGAAACATATTAATATTTTCTTTAGGCTCATACTGCTATCACAGTGAATTTAAATTGTATTTTTTGAGTATAGATTCAATTATGAAAATCACTGGAGTTTAAAAATTATTAACAATTACCAAGAGGTTTAAAAATGAAATCTATCTATTTTAAAAGCCTAAAAAGTTGTATTTATATTTCGGTTGCGCTGGGCATATTGCTGCCTTCAGCTGCCATGGCTGAAAGAGAACGGGGTTCTTCAAAACGCAGTGATCGTCTCATGAGCATAGCCGGCATTCCGGTAACCGGTATTAATGAATTATGCGGTGACCCGGTATTTAGTTTGCCACTACCGGCGGCATTACCCCCCACATTTAAAGCGACAAATTTGGGTGAATACAATCCGGGCGGTGCTTTGCCTTTTACGTTAACCGACGCTAACTGCAGAAACGAAATCATTGTGGCAACCACCACTGACCAAGAGTTTTTGACAGCAGTCGGCATACCGGACTCGAATATAGGGCTTAAAAATCTCCCCCTAAGACAAAACTTTGTGATTACCGGACAAGATGGCAGCAGAAGCCAGTTGTTGGCGTTGAATCAAGTTCAAGGCAATGCCTTGCCGCCAACTAAAAGCAACCCCAATAACCCGATTACCTTGGGGCAATGGTTGGATGCCCGCGGCAATATAACCATTAGATGCCCGGCTTTCGGCAGAGCAAGCATTGAGGCGCGCTTTCGCAATTTAATCCCCAACGGGGTGTATACCATGTGGGGAGTTTGGACCACCCAACCGCCAGGGCCACCCATTGTTCCGGTACCACTAGGCGGCGTTCCGAACGCATTGGTACCTGACCGGGCCGGAAATGCCTCATTTTTCCGCGAATTGGCGGCTTGCCCTAAAGACGTAACGCCGGATGGATCGTTGATGATGTTTATTACCTTAGCGTATCACTCAGATAATGATTTGAACGGTGCTAATCCGGAATTGGGGGCAATACCTACCACGATTCAACCTGCGAACGGACCAGCATTTATTTCGACTTTTGTTCCTGGCGTGGCAACCCATGATGCGATGGAATTTCCAATAAATGCGCAAGTTATACGTTAACCATCGACTTTTAATCTAAGTAGGTAGGCATGAACTAAGAAAACCAATCAAATTGCTCAAAGTGTTATTCCCTAGGTGTGATGCAAGGGCGCTATCGGCTCCCTAGTGCGCGACATTCGGGCAATTTGATGTAAATCAATTGTAATTCAATGCCTTCTGCGTAAATAAATTTAAGGAGATAACCATGATAGTTAGAACATTAAACGATTTGATTGGCACCGAAAGAGACGTGGACTGGGGCAATGGTAATAGCCGCCGTTTTTTGATCGAGAGAGATAACATGAATTTTTCATTGACTGATACGGTATGTAAAGCCGGCTCGCGATCTTTACTCGAGTACAAAAACCACATGGAAGCCTGTTACTGCATTGCCGGCGAAGGTGAGATCCAGGATACCGAAACCGGTGCAGTCTATCCGATTAAGCCCGGCAGCATGTATGCCTTGGACAAACACGACAAACATTATCTGGTCGCCAAAGATGAATTGCGTTTGGTGTGTGTTTTCCAGCCTGCACTAACCGGCCATGAATCCCATAAATTGAGCCAAGACGGCAGCTCATCGTATTAACTGCTAAGGAGCCGATCATGTTACTAGCGAACAGAGGAAATCCACAGTCTATCCAGCCGGACTTAGTAAAAGCACTGGCTGATTTGAGCGGTCAACTCAATGAAGATCATCTGGTTTGGGATCAACGGGCAGAGTTCCCGTGGCACAAATGGGAAATTATCAAACAATTGGGTTTGTTTGGCTTGCCTTTCCCGGAAGATTTCGGTGGTTTAGGCGAGGATATAACAACAACCATGAAAATTCTGGAAGCGCTTGGTTACCGCTGTGAAGATGCCGGTCTTAACATGGCCACCAGTACGCAAATAGTTAGTGTTGGGGTTCCTCTGTTTCGTTTTGGTAGCGAAGCGCAAAAGCAGCATTACTTGCCAAAAATTTGTTCCGGTGAAGTCGCCTGTGCTCATGCCATAACCGAGCCGGGCGGCGGTTCGGATGCTTTCGGCATGGCAACAACCGCACAGTTGCGGGATAACGGTAATTATCTTTTGAATGGCACCAAAGCCTTCATTACCAATGGGCCGATTGCCAATCTGTTTGCCATTTATGCGATGACTAATCCAAGCCTGGGGGCATTGGGAGGCGGCAGTGTATTTCTGGTGGAACAAGGCACGCCGGGTTTTAGCGTTGGTGAACCGATTCCTAAAATGGGTTTAAAAACCTTACAGTTGGCCCAGCTGCAATTTAAAGATTGCGAAATCGGCGCTAATAAGATTTTAGGGAAGGTTGGGTTGGGTTTTCCCATACTTGAATACGTCATGAAATGGGAAATTCTCTGTGGATTCGCAATTAATGTCGGTGAAATGCAACGCCGCCTGGAAAAATGCATTGACTATGCAAAACACCGTAAGCAATTCGGCCGGCCCATAGGCTCTTATCAAGCTATCGCCCATAAAATTGTCGATATGCAGATTGGCGTAACAACGGCGCGCGAACAACTTTACCGAACCGCCGGCAAAGTGCAACGTAAAGAAAATTCCACCATCGATTTGGCCATAGCTAAAGTGGTGACCAGCGAAGCCAACGTGCAATCGGCACTGAATGCCGTGCAAATATTCGGCGGCAAAGGTTATATGGCGGAGTACGGTATCGAAAAGGAGTTACGTAATGCCATAGCAGGCACGATTTATTCCGGCACGTCCGAAATCCAGCGTAATAAAATTGCCAGCCTGCTGGGGTTATAACGATGAATACTTTAGTAACACATTATTTGCAGAAAGCAGCTTGGCGTTATCCCGATGCCGGCGCCGTTATTTTTCAAGGCCGGCAATACAATTATCAAGCTTTAGACGAACTATCCGACCACATTGCGCTGGGTTTGGAAGAACAAGGCGTTAAGCCGGGCGATAACATTGGTATGTATTTGCAAAAATCGGCTCTCGCATTGGCCGCCATCTATGGGGTATTAAAAACCGGTGCGTGTTATGTGCCGATGCCGGTTTCCGATCCCGCATCCAGAACGGCCTACTTGCTAAAAAACAGCGGTGCGCAATATTTGCTGGCAGCCAATCCGGTAAATAAAGAGCTGACTGAAATGATCCATGCGGATCAGGTCACGCTGGTTGATATAAATAGCATGGTGGCGCAAGTGGAAAAAGCCGGTAAACGGTTTACTGCAAAAGCCATTCATGATCAGGCCGTCGCAGCAGTTTTGCACACGTCCGGATCAACCGGCGCACCCAAAGGCGTCATGATTACACACGCTAATTTGGCGGTGTTTTTAGACTGGGCGGTAAAAGCATTCGCTTTAAATCCAAATGACCGCCTGTTAAGCCACGCCCCCTGGCAATTTGATTTATCGTTTTTCGATATTTTTGCCGCTGTCGCTGCCGGGGCTTGTGTCGTTCTGGCTGAGCCCGATGATACCTCCTGCGGAGTAAGAATGGCGCGCTTGGTCGAAACAAATGAGGTAACGGTATGGCAGTCAGTGCCTTCAGCATTAACCTTGCAGACAGTGTCCGGCCCAAACCGGGTTATGCCAAGCGTTAGACAGGTACTGTTTGCCGGCGAGCCCATGCCAAGGCAAACCTTGGTCAAACTGCCGGGCTTATTCCCCAATGCCCGGTTGCATAATATCTACGGCTGTACTGAAACCAACGATACATTTATGTACAGCCTGCCTGAAAACATCGAGCAAGCCCCTGATCCATTGCCGATAGGTTATGTACTACCTTTTATCCGTTATCGAATAGTCGACGACAACAATCAAGACCTAAAACCCGGCCAGCCGGGCCATTTACTGGTAGCTGGTGCAACGGTCATGGCCGGTTACTTAGGCATTACCGACCCTAGCCGATTCACCGACGATTATTACCGTACCAACGATTTGGTTTCACAGACAGACCAAGGCTTACTGCAATTTCACGGCCGTATTGATTCGGTGATTAAAACCAATGGTTACCGGGTTAATTTGACCGAAATCGAAGACTTTTTATTACGCTCGGGGCAATTTAAAGAAGTCGCTTTATTTAGTGAACAAGACCATTTTATCGGTCAGCGCATAATCGCAACGGTTAGGCCTTTAGACGATACACATTGCTCGGTTTTGAGCCTGAAGATTTATTGCGCAAGGGGATTACCCAATTATGCCATTCCGCACAGCTTCTTTATTACAGCTCAGGAATTACCCAAGGGCAGCACAGGAAAAATTGACCGCCGCACCCTGGCCAACTGGTGGAAACAGCAACAAGCCGTTAAAAACTTACATTAAAGGAGAAATAATCATGAACTTACGTGACAATCTAACTCGATTTATTACCACGGAATTTTTAGATGGCGCCGAGCATGAAGCCATTCCGGACGATTTAAATTTACTGGAATCCGGCATTATCGACTCGCTAGGCATATTAAGGCTGGTGGTGTATCTGGAAGAAGAACTAAATGTAGTGATTGAGCCGGAACAAATGCTACCTAAAAACCTGAGTTCGATAGGCGCTATCATGAATTTGGTCAATGCCGAGTCCGGAGTAGGTTAGTGCCATGAACAAGCCTTTTCTACGCCAGCTTATCAGCGGCGTTAAGCCGCCGGAACAACCCGAATTTCATGCCTTTTTGGATAGGGTTATGAATAATGAGGCTGACAAGTCGGAAGTCATTGCATTTTTATCCGGGTTGTCGGCCAAACCCTTGTGCCTTGAAAACGTGGAAAATTTTGTCTCGTATTATTTTAAGCTCACGCCGGCGAAGCGCCTGGAAGGTTCGGAAGGTGCGGTTAATGTTGTCGGTACCGGTGGCGGTAGCATCGGTACATTTAATATCAGCACTGCCGCGGCTTTCGTTGCCAGCGCAGCCGGTGCGAAAGTTTTAAAAAGCGGCTCGGCGGCGTATTCAAGCCAATGCGGTTCACTGGATGTGCTGCAAGCGCTGGGTGTGCCAATGCCGGAAAGCGAAGCGCAGATGGCCGAAATGGTTGGCGAATTTAATTTAGGCTTTATTCCGCCTTCACATTACGGCCCCTTGTTAAAATTGTTGATCAAAGTGTTACCGATTGCATTCCGCGATATTGCCGGGTTTGTTAATACCATTGGCCCGTTGTTGTGTCCGTATCAAGTTTCAGGCCGATTAGTTGGAGTAGGGCAGCCCCAGTACTTGGATGTATTTAGTGCTTTTTATGCACAACACCAGCAAAAAAACACACTATTGGTATACGCTGATTGCGGTATGGACGAGTTTTGCAGCATCGGTATCAATCATTACCGTTTGGTTGATGCTGGAATACAACGATGGGAATTGTCAACCCGCAAATTGGGTTTTGGTCATGGTGAACTTGGGGAATTGGCTGGCGGGGCACCCCTGGAAAACGCCGCTATTCTCCGCAGTATTCTCAGTAACCAGCGACTAGGCGAGGCCAGAAACACCGTCGTTCTCAACAGCGCGGCTTTACTGTTTCTTGCTAACAAGGCCGCCAGCATCGAAGCCGGCATCCAGCTGGCGGAAACGGCGATTACCGAAGGGGCGGCATTAAACCAGCTTAACCGCTTGGTTGATTGGGGTTCAAGGCTAAAATCTAAAAATAACGTAGCCATGGCAGTGAATGTGTCATGACGATCAAAGCCGCAAACCTAACGGGTACAAAAACTAACTATAGTTTTTTAGACCGGCTGAGCCAGGCCAAAGCGCTTAAACTCATGCCGCTCATAGCCGAAATTAAAGCCTATACCCCTAAAAACGGCGATCTTTTAAAAGGTAGAACCTTGGAAACAATCGCCGAACTCTACACCAACCATGGAGCGGCATGCTTGTCGGTGGTTACCGGGCGCTGGTTTAAAGGTAGCCTGGAGTTTTTACCACGCATTAAAGCGGTGACTACGCTGCCGTTATTGCGCAAGGATTTTATAGTTACCCGGTCTTCGCTTGAACGTTCCAAAGAACTTGGCGCTTCTGCCGTATTGCTGACCAAACAAC
Source organism: Methylobacter sp. (assembly GCA_002928495.1). Taxonomy (GTDB): domain Bacteria; phylum Pseudomonadota; class Gammaproteobacteria; order Methylococcales; family Methylomonadaceae; genus WM-3-3. The sequence continues at coordinate 7,863 of PERF01000021.1, forward strand.
TGCTGGACACTAGCACACTGAAAAATCTGATCGACTATGCGCTCCTGTTAGGTTTGACACCGTTTGTAGAGGTCGCTTCCGCCGAAGAGCTAGCAGAATTCAACGTCGATCAAGAAGCGATAATTGCCGTCTGCAACCGCGACATCAAGACTCAGGAAACCGATGACGGTGACATTGGCAAAAGCCTGGCCTTGTTAAATCTTGCCAGGGCCAGCGGGGCAGGGTTGGTTGTTAGCGCCAGCGCCATTGAAGATGGCGAGCAGGCCAAGCAGCTGATCAATGCGGGTTACGACGCCCTTTTAGTAGGTACCGCCTTGCTTTCGGCTGACAACCTTACCAACAAATTAGCGGAGTTCTCTAACGCGCTGATTAGTGAATAGTTTCACTAAATCCAGGTTAAAAACGCCGTAGTTAAAAAACTTCACCAGCATTACAGTAGAGTCGAAATAAATCTTTTTAAATCATAAATTTAAAGGGCTCATCATGAAAACTAAAAACATAAACCATGCGATTGAAGTCAAGATTTGCGGCATTACCGATGCTTCCGAACTCAGAATGCTTGATCTAATCGGAGCAGATTACGCCGGAATCTGGTTTAACGTCCCTGACGGTAAATATAACCTGAATTTGGAACGGTTCACAAAATTGGCGCGCACGCCTGTGTCTCAGCTTGAATGCATTGGCGTCACCACTGAAAGAAGCCCCAGCATAATCAATGAGTTTGTTCAAGCATCCGGCATTGCCGGCGTTCAATTGCACGGCTTTCTGTTACCCAGCGAAATAACAGCGATCAGACGTCGTCTGGACGAGCGGATTATGTTGCTGAAAGTGCTGCATATTCAAAATGGCCGATGTTTGGAAATGTCGTTATTAAAGCAATTCGAGCAATGCGGGGCCGATGCCTTTATTTTGGATAACTTCATTTCCAGAGAATGTGCAGGCAGTACCGGTCAACGCATACCGCTTGAGACCGTTGAAACGCTGGTCGATATTTTAGGTGCGGAGCGGGTGTTCTTGGCGGGTGGTTTGGCGGCTCAAGATATTCTGCAATTACGCCAAATCATGCCGGTGCGCGGCGTCGACATCGATACCGGCGCGCGTGACAGAGCAATTATTGACAGCCGGTTAGTGCAAGAAATTGTGTCGGCTGCGGGTGCAAACTTGCAGCCGGTAGTTAAACCAGCTTTAGCACAAGCAGGTTAATAAAGATGTCAGGCAGCGGATTAGAAACAGCGATGCTCAAAAGCCGCCGACGGGGTAAAACCGAATTGATTTTTTTCGTGAATGCCGGAGACCCCAATCCGGAAGTAACGTATGAGATGCTGAAAGTACTGGCTGACGCGGGACTTACAGCAGTTGAACTTTGTGTACCGTTTCCAAAATCGCTGACCGACGGTCCTTTGATTCGGCAATCCCACCAACGCGCGCTCGATAACGGCGTCAGTTTAGACAAGGTATTGGCGCTTGCGGAAAAAGCGCAAGCGGAATTGGGTTTATCTGTGGTGATTTTAGCGGACTACAGCCATACCGTTCAGCCTCTTGGGATGGCGTCTTTTCTAGCGCGTTGCGCATCGGCAGGCGCGGGGGCAAGTTTAATCCATTGCTTGCCGTCTATGCTCAGGCACCGTTATGTTGAGGAATCAAAAAAACTGGGCCTGGGCCGCATTAGCAGTTTTTTTATCGGCTCTGATGAGCATACACGACAGGCTGCATACCGCGATGTGCAAGGGTTTATCTATGTGGTATCCCGATTTGGACGTACCGGCAGTGCGGTTAATTTTAAAACCGATGTATTGACTCAGCTAACAGGCATTCGCGCGGAAACCGACAAAGTGCTTGCCGTAGGGTTCGGCGTTAAAACCACCGAGGATGTTGAAGCCCTAAAACTAGCCGGCGCTGACGCAGTGATTATCGGCAGTGCAGCAACGGCGGTGGTGGAACGCAATCTCAATGCAATCGAACAAATTCCTGCCGAATTTGCAAATCTGGTCAAACAATTCGCTTCGGTATGCTCATCAGAGCAGAAACCGGCTTATGCCAAGGCCTAATACCTTTTGTTGAAGTATTAAAACTAAAAATCAGGAGCATGATATGCATAACTTTCACCAGCAATCCGGCTTAGCCACAACAGCATTTTTGGACTGCGATAGCGAGGTCGTCCGCGATTTTACCCGGCAAGCCATAGGCACGGAACAGGATCCCGTTCAGCAGGCAATTAAGCTGTACTACACCATCCGCGACAAAATCCGCTATGACGTCTATGGCGTGGATATGTCCAGACATGGCATGAAAGCCAGCTCGATTATCCGTAATCGGGCCGGTTTTTGTATCCATAAATCCATTGTATTTGCTGCTGCTGCACGCAGCTTGGGCATACCCAGCAAATTGGTTTTTTCTGATGTAAAAAATCACATCAGTACACCCGCGTTAAAAAATCTGGTGGGAGGCGATGTCTTTCATTACCACGCTTATGCCTTAGTTTATTTAGAAGAAAAATGGGTTAAAGCAACACCCGTGTTCAATTCAATGTTGTGCCGTCTGTTCGGTATTGAGCCGCTGGATTTCGACGGCGTTCATGATGCAACTCTGCAACCGTATGATAAAGACGGCAACAAATGCTTGGAATTTATTGCATACCATGGCGTATATGACGATTTTCCTTACCGAAAATGTATTCATGAGCTTAAACACCACCATCCCAAATTATTTTTGGATGGTGGCGTGACGGCCCGGGGCAATTTGGCACGCGAAGCCAAGTTTATAAACGCTTAATTAATAGACGGCAATACTGGCAATGGTCCCAAACCATGACTTCCACTGACATCAGCGACCTGCGCACCGCGCTTGAATTTCTTAAAACTCAAGATGGCGAATTACAAACAATATCTCAACCGGTTCAAGCTTTTTGCGAGATAAGCGCTATCTATGCGGAAAAGGCGGGCGGGGTGCCGGTCAAGCCGCCTACCCGGCAAGGGCCAGCCATGTTGTTTGAACGAGTAATGCCTGTCGATCAACCGGTTGTTCTGGGGGTCTTCGGCAGCCGTGAGCGTTGCGCGGCCTATATCGGTACCACGCCCGATAAAATAGCGGACTGCCTAATTGAAGCCTCTAAAAATCCACTTTCCCCGCGTTATGTGGATACGGCACCGGTACATCAACATGTGCAAACCGAAGCGATTGATTTAAGCCGTCTACCGATACCGACTGTAACATCCGACGATGCCGGTCCATTTGTAACCTTAGGCTTGGCAATGGCCAAGGATCCTAACGGTAACGGACGTAATATTTCAGTGCATCGAATGTGCGTGCAAGGGCCTGATACTTTAACGATTTGGATGGTGCCCGGGCGGCATCTGGAATCGTTTTATCTGGCTGCCAAAGCTCAAGGCAAAAATTTACCAATCGCCATTCACATTGGTCTGGACCCAGCTATTTATATGGCTTCGTGTTGCCCAAGCCCGCTGATACCGTTGGGCTTTAATGAGCTTGATATTGCCAGCCGCTTACGCGGACGAGCTTATGAAATTGCCTCTTGTAAAACCATCGATGCAGATTGCATTAGCCATGCGGAATATGTACTTGAAGGCGAAATTACCCATGAATTGATTCCGGAAAGCCAGGATGCAAAATATTCGCTGCCTGAATTCTTAGGATATAACGGCAAAGTCCACCCAGGGCTTCCTGTCGTTAAAATCAAAGCGATCACTCATCGCAACAATCCCATCTACCAAACAGTGATTGGCCCGGGATACGAACAATCTAATCTGTTGGCTTTCGGCTTGGAAGCGGCAATCTTGGATTTTTTGCGCAAACATGTTTGTCAGCGTGTCAGTAATGCCTACTGTAGTCCTGCGGGCGGGGGCTATCTATTGTTGTTTTTACAGTTTCAAAAGCAAAATGAACTGGACGACGGCATGGTACGTCAGGCGGCGTTAGCTGTCTTTGGCGCTTTTAAAATGATTAAACAAATTGTTTTAGTCGATGCCGACGTCAACGTATTTAGTGAGGAAGATGTGTGGTGGGCCATGACCACCCGGTTTCAGGTCGATGTCGATTTAATCAGTGTTACCAACGTACTGGGTTTTCCGCTTGATCCCAGCCAAAGCCCAGTTTTTTCGCCGACGATTTCCAGCCAGGGTTTAACCGCCAAAGCCGTTTTTGATTGTACCGTACCTTATCGGCTTAAAGCAGCCTTCGCGCGAGTCGAGTTTTCTTAACGACCGAATGTAAACGTAAGAGGGCAAAGGTGAGTCTGGTTTCAAATTTAAATGGTGCACACTTACCGCTATACCGTTACATCGGCATTTTGGTTTTAACCTTACTATGCCAGTCGGCTTCGGCAACAGAAAACGGCAGGACTATTTATCCGCTGGGGCCGGAAAATACCCCTTTAGCGTTGCCGCCGCCGGGTTTATATTTTACCAACTTCCTGAATTACTATACTGCAGACCGCTTTAATGGCGACCGCGGACAATCAGCCATCAACAACTTTGAGTTAAATGTTGAAGCCGATATTGTGCGCCTGACTCATGTCACCCCTTATAAAATTTTAGGCGGCGACTATGCTTGGCAAGCGCTGCTGCCGTTTGTCAATATTGACGTCAACGCTGCCGGGCGTAAACAAAGTAAAGCCGGCGTCGGCGATTTTACCCTGACACCGTTGATCATCGGCTGGCATTCCGGGCTATTGCATTGGGCCGTAGCAACCGATGTAACATTTCCTACCGGAAGCTACGACAAAAATGATATTGCCAATGCCGGCTTAAATCATTTCAACATTGAGCCCATCGTAATTGTCAGCTATAACAATCCTGAAGGTTTCGAGCTATCAGCCAAAATTATGTACGACTTTAATTTTGAAAATAGCGCGACTAAATACCGCTCGGGTGAAGAATTCCATATTGATTACTATGCCGGCTGGCATTTTGGTGATTTATCTGTCGGCATTAACGGTTACATTTACCAACAAGTCACCGATGACATAGTTAACGGCGCTAAGGTCGGGCCTGATGGCAACAAAGGCCGGGTTGTTGCCTTCGGACCATTAATCCGCTACGACATCGGCCACATTCCCGTAGTACTAAGCTGGCAACACGAAACACTAGTCCAAAATCGCCCTGAAGGCGACAAACTATGGCTAAAGGTGATCATTCCATTTTAGTGAGTGCTTGTAATTCGTTAAAGACAAAAACAGTAATGTTGGCTTCAGTGAAGATTTACCTAATTGCGCATAATGTATATTATGTTAAATTATATTTATGTGGCTTAAAGCCCCTTATAACGGTTTGTTTTTCAGCAATGCCATTAACCATACCCCTTGAATCGTTGCATGGAAACTGGATTGCGGTGCTGTAACCGATATGCCTTTTGTAGTAAATCCTAAATAGCGGTTATCGCCAAGTTTGAGTATGGGCTGAAAACCACTCCAACCACCATCTTCATTCTGATTGTGCAAAACCCTTTCCACCCATCTTGGGTTAATTCGCTGCTGATTGCCAGTGTCCAGCAGCATTAAAACGCGCTGCAAATAAACGTCAACTACGCGAAAATCAAAAAAAAGCTGGTATTTTACCAGGCTTGCCAGACTAGCGATTTTATCCGAAATTTCTGCAGGGTTTTTTCTGCAGCCGGTTCTTTGCATGAACCGGAAAGCCATCATTTGATGAGTTATACAAGCTGGAGAGATCGGGTGCTTTGTAAAACAAAAACCAAGTTCTTGCTGCTGCCGTACTATGGGTTCTTCGGCCAGATCGGCATTGCAACTATAGCTGTAAATAAAAAAAACGTTATAATCCGGCATGCCGGCGGCCATCACTTGAGTAGCATTGATGCGGTCTTTATAACCGTAGATTAGATAACTCCAAGGCGAACTGAAATAGTTCTGGTAATGTTTCTCACGGTAATCTTCCAATAAATTTTTCAGATCGCCATTGTGAGTCTCCTGCCAGGCTTGTTCCATCATCCACCAAAGCATAGCGTTGTTTTCTTTATTGATTGCCGTTTTATTTTGCACTAACCAACTAATGCTTTTATTCAAAGATTCATTAATTTGTGATTCGGTAGGTTTTTCCCCACCAAGATTATTATAGGCAATCAATATAATCAATCCGGTAAAGACTAGAGCTGTCACTAAGCCGATGAGTTTATTTAAACGCATTTCTCCCGCCCGGTTGATATTAGGAAGATTAGAACGGCAAAATACCGGTTAAGAAATTAAATTTTTGACCGGAAAGAAATTAAGTTATAACGCGAGTACGTCGAAATCGACAAATTGAGAGAAGTCTTGTGCTTCAATTGCTGTCGCGTCACGTTGTAAAGATATAAAATCAAATAGCCGCCTGTCTGCCAATTGCGATGGAGAAATATTCTGCAAACTGGTGAAAATGGTTTCCAGACGGCCGGGAAATTGTCTATCCCAGGCATTGAGCATATCTTTCATCGCTTTTCTTTGCAGGTTTTCTTGTGATCCGCAAAGATTACAGGGAATGATCGGAAAGTTTTTAAGTCGTGCGAAACGGCTAATATCCTTTTCCCGGCAATACGCTAAAGGTCTAATGACTATATTTTTTTTGTCGTCGCTAAGTAATTTTGGCGGCATGGCTTTTAATTTGCCGCCGTAGAAAATGTTCAGGAAAAAGGTTTCAAGAATATCGTCACGATGATGCCCCAAGGCAATTTTAGTAATACCGTTGGCTTCGGCGTAGCCATACAATGTTCCTCGGCGCAATCTTGAACATAAGCCGCAAGTAGTCTGACCTTCGGGAATGACGCGTTTGACTACGCTATAAGTGTCTTTTTCAATTATGTGATAAGGCACTTTGATAGATTGCAAGTATTCCGGCAACACATGCTCCGGGAACCCCGGCTGTTTTTGGTCCAGATTGACTGCAACCAGTTCAAAGCTTACCGGCGCGGTCTTCTGCAAATTAACCAGAATGTCCAGCATGGTAAAAGAATCTTTGCCGCCCGACAGGCACACCATCACCTTGTCGCCCTCTTCTATCATGTTGTAATCGGCTATTGCATCCCCTACCGCATGCCGCAAGCGCTTCTGCAGTTTGTTAAATTGGCCGCGGGATTTCTGATCCGGATCGAACATGGTAGATGCAAGATTGTTGGTGTCTATCAGCCGTTATAGCGCTGAAATATGAGTGTTGCGTTAGTCCCGCCAAAACCGAAACTATTGGACATAATGGTATTTAAGCTAATGTCTTCTTCCAATTCGCGCACGATGGGGATGCCTTCTGCAGCCGGGTCTAATTCTGTAATATTGGCCGAGGCGCTTAAAAAGTCGCCGGACATCATCAATAAGCTGTAAATCGCCTCGTTTACACCCGCCGCACCTAATGCGTGCCCGGTCAGGGATTTTGTTGAACTGACTTTGGGCATACCGTCTTTGCCGAAAACCGTGCGCAAGGCTTCAAGTTCTTTGGTGTCGCCTACAGGCGTACTGGTTCCGTGAGCGTTAATGTAATCGATACTGCCATCCACGGTAGCCATGGCTTGTTGCATGCAGCGCACCGCCCCTTCCCCGGATGGTTGCACCATGTCGTATCCATCGGAGGTTGCGCCGTAGCCGACTAATTCGGCATAAATTTTAGCGCCACGGGCTTTGGCGTGCTCAAGTTCTTCAATCACCAAAACCCCGCCGCCGCCGGAAATCACAAAACCGTCGCGGGTGGCGTCGTAAGGCCGTGACGCGGTTTCCGGAGCATCATTGTATTTAGAGGATAACGCACCCATGGCGTCAAACAGTAACGACATAGTCCAATGCAATTCTTCACCGCCTCCGGCGAAAACTATGTCTTGTTTACCCAACTGTATCAATTCCATGGCATGGCCGATACAATGCGCGCTGGTTGCACAGGCGGAAGTAATTGAATAATTCACGCCTTTGATTTTAAACGGTGTCGCCAAACAAGCGGTGTTGGTGCTGGACATGGCTCTTGGCACCATATAAGGGCCGACTTTTTTGATGCCTTTTTCCCGTAAAATATCAGCCGCTTCTACCAGATTGGATGTCGAAGGCCCGCCTGAGCCCATCACCAAACCGGTTCTGACGTTGGAGATTTCAGTTTCCGTCAAGCCGGCATCTTCAATAGCTTGTTGCATGGCAATATAGTTATAGGCGGCGCCATCGCCCATAAAGCGCTTGATCTTTCGATCGATCAGTTCTGCAGCGTCGAGCTTGATGGAACCATGAATATGGCAACGGAAACCCAATTCCTGGTAAACCTCGCTGAAAACGATACCGGAGCGCCCTGCTTTTAATGATTCCACCACTTCCTGGCTGTTATTGCCTATGCTAGAAACAATGCCTAAGCCGGTGACGACTACCCTTTTCATTGAACCCTCTAAAAATCTTTTGTGGAAGTAAACAAGCCAACTCGTAAATCGTGCGCTTCGTAAATAAGTTTACCGTCAACCTCCATGGTTGCATCGGCAATGCCCATAACTAATTTCCGCATGATGACTCTTTTTAGATTAACGTAATAAACTACTTGTTTAGCTGTCGGCAGAACTTGACCGGTAAATTTAACTTCACCGACACCCAGTGCACGGCCTTTGCCCAAACCACCCATCCAGCACAAATAAAATCCTACCAGTTGCCACATGGCGTCTAGTCCTAAGCAACCCGGCATTACCGGATCACCATAAAAATGGCAATCGAAAAACCATAACTCCGGTTTAATATCGAGTTCAGCAATTATTTCGCCCTTACCATATGTCCCGCCTTTGTCGGAAATATGTTTGATGCGATCCATCATCAGCATATTAGGTAAAGGCAGTTGCGCGTTCTCCGGCCCGTATAGCTCACCTCTTGCGGACATCAGTAGTTCTTCGCGCGTAAAGCTATGCTGTCGCTCCATAGTATTTTTAGTGTACCCAGTCATTATTAATTTTTTATAAAACGGTACATTATCTATTAGTTACAAAAAAAAATCAGCCCAAAATTTTTAGTAAGGCAAAATATCAAACATTAAATTTTTCACCCTTAAGGTGTGACCATGGGTTAGATGCTGATAAATTACCGCATAAGTCAATACGGAAGAAACGTATTTGCGGGTCTCTTTAAATGGGATGGTTGCCACCCAAATGTCGGCAGGCAATGCCGATGAATCTTTTAACCATTCTTTAACACGTCCGGGTCCGGCATTGTATGCGGCGGTAGCCAATGCAAAATGGCCGTTAAAACGGTCAAGAAGCTCTCTGAAATAATATGTGCCGTATCGAATATTGGTGTCCGGATCATAAAGGCTTGCCTGCGAATGCCATTTTTCCTTAAGTTGATGGGCAATATGCTTGCCGGTTCCCGGCATGATTTGCATTAAACCTTTGGCGCCGGCTGCCGATTCGGCATGACTGTCGAAAATACTCTCCTGTCTTATCAATCCGAAAACGATAGCGGGCTCAAGTTCCCTTTTATCGGCTTGAAATTGAATTTTATCCGTGTAATAAAGTGGAAATCTGAGCGCCAAATCATCCCAGTAATTGGCTTTGGCTAGTGTAAAAATAGCCACCTGATGCCATTGCCATTGCTGCGCTAATTTTGCGGCTACTTTATAATCCTCTTTTTCTCGGTTGCCAAGGCTAAACCACCACTGACGGCGTGCTTCCGCTTCCCTATCCAGCCAGCGCCATTCTTTCACCGCTTGAATATCAGGGTTTTGTGCGAAATCTTCAATTTGTCCGGCGGCAAGCGGAACCGGTTGATTGCCCAACCAATAGGGTTGTTCAATTTTATCGGCCGCCAAAAAGCCATATAGACTTCGATCACCGGCAACTTTCTGATAGACCGATAGCGCTTGGATTTTATCGCCAGTAGCGTCCAAGGCACGCGCTTGCCAATACGTCCATTCCGGCTGCGATTTTTGATTTTCCGTTAGCCCTTGATACGCTTCAAGCACGTGAGACCAGTTTTGCTCCAACAATGCCGCCCTTAACCGCCATTCCCTGGCTTCGTCCGATAAGCTTTCCTGGCTGTCCGGTTTTCCAAATCGGCTATAAGCGGTTTTATCTTTTTTGAAAGCTAACGCCGTGCCAAGCTTGGCTTCCAACTGAGCCACGGTATCCGCTTCGGGTTTAATGTGTTGCTTATGTGTATCCCACAAAAAGATTGCTTGATACAAATCAGTTTTAGCCAGACGTTCAATGCCATGGACGAATGCTTCCGGCAAGGTATCAAACAGTTCATCGCTCAAGACAGTCGATACCAAAGTGGGCTGTTTATGAATTTTCAGCCAAATGCCCGCCTGATCCGCTAACGTTTTAGGTAAGTACCCTCGGGTGCTTTCAGCAATAGCAACATTATTTTTGTTAAGTGCCGATTTAAAACGCTGCCAAAGTTCATGCTCAGATAAAGTCTGTGAATTTACCAATGCCTCAAACAGCGAGTCACACTCGGGCGGCATTTCTTCACCGCTAATCCATAGCGCTTTCGCGCCGGATAACGCCACTGGTGTGATGTCTGAATTCAACTCAGCCCGGTAAAATAAACATTCAATGGCTTTATCGTCACTGGGCTGGTAAGACGCAAGAAAATCTGCCCAACGCGCTTGCCCAGCTAAATAATGCAACCATTTTGAGCGTAATAATGCGCTATAGCGATGCTTTGGATATTTGGAAAGAAAATCCAGGATTTCATCGGTTTGTTCCAAATGGCCTTTAAGTTGTTGGTATTGTAAATAGGGAAATAGTGGATAATCTTTTAATGAGTTTTCCAGTGCCGGATCGATATTTCCAATGCCGTCAGCCAGTTGTTGTTCGGCTTGCAAAAACAGCTGTCGCTGCACAGCGAGATCAGCGGCTTGAAGCGTGGGTAAACCTGCGCATAAAGCCAGCAAAAACACTAGATGACCCGAAATCGTAAATTTTGACGTCATAATGATATTTACAAAAATTGTATCCTATTATTTTAGTTGATTCGGCAGATTCCGGGTGTTACAAAACCAAGAAGATTATCCTGCTGGTTGGTATTAGCCAGACCATGTTATCGATATAATGAAATTTTTGAGATGGTATCGGCAAAGTGCTAACAAGAAAAAACAGCCTATCTGAACTTCCGGCTTATACGTGGCGTTTTATTTATCAAATCGCCTGGCAGCATAGAAAGCACCTTTTTTGGGCCAACTTTCTGGCGATTATGGCAACACTTGCCAGCGTTCCGGTGCCCCTGCTGATGCCTTTAATTGTTGATGAGGTTCTTCTAGACAAACCCGGTTACGTCATAGCCGTATCAAATGTATTATTGCCTGCTGAATGGCAGCAACCGGTGGTTTATATTGCAATCGTCCTGTTCGCCAGTGTGTTCTTGCGTCTGATCGCCGCCATTTTCAATATTGCCCAAACCCAGCAATTTTCGATTATATCCAAAGATATCGTTTTCCGTATCCGGTCTTCATTAATCAGGCATTTGCAAACGATTTCCATGGCTGAGTACGAAAGCCTAGGAACTGGAACGGTAGTAACCCATCTGGTTACCGACTTGGAAACCCTGGATAATTTTATCGGCAATACAGTCAGCAAATTAGTGGTTGCGGTACTAACAATTATTGGTACCGCGGTTATTTTACTGTGGATGAACTGGCAATTAGGTTTATTTATTTTATTGTTGAATCCGGTTGTGATTTATTTCACCCGCGTGATAGGCGCTAAAGTCAAAGATTTAAAAGCCAAAGAAAATTCAGCATTCGGGATTTTTCAACAAGCACTAACCGAAACTTTGGAAGCCATTCACCAAATTCGTGCCAGCAACCGTGAGCAGCATTATTGTTCGCGATTAATCCAAGCGGCTGGTGCTATCAAAGAGTCTTCATCCGCCTTCACTTGGAAAAGCGATGCGGCTAATCGAACCAGTTTTCTGGTGTTTTTATTCGGTTTTGATTTATTCCGCGCCGGCGCCATGTTGATGGTGTTTTATTCGAACCTAAGCATGGGACAAATGCTGGCGGTTTTTGGCTACCTCTGGTTTATGATGGCTCCCGTTCAGGAAGTCCTAAGCATACAATACGCTTATTACTCAGCTAAAGCTGCGTTGGCTCGCGTCAACAAACTGGTCGCTTTAAAACAAGAACCGCAATACCGTCATCTTGCCAATCCATTTGACGGCAATAAGACCGTGTCAATCCAAGTGGAAAATCTTGAATTCGGTTATGGCGAAGATAACGTGTTGGACGGCATTAACTTAAATATCAAGGCCGGCGAGAAAGTCGCTCTGGTTGGAGCCAGTGGTGGCGGCAAATCCACATTGACGCAAAATTTAATAGGCTTGTATGTGCCCAAAGCAGGAAAAATTGCTTTCGATAATATTCCCATTGACCATATCGGTCTGGATGTCGTCAGAGAAAATGTTGCCACGGTTTTACAACACCCGGTTTTACTTAATGACAGCATCCGTGCCAATTTAACCTTAGGACGGCCGGCCGATGACAATGAATTATGGCATGCCCTGGACATTGCTCAATTAAGTGATATGGTTAAGGATTATCCTGATGGTTTGGAAACTGTTGTGGGACGCAACGGCATGCGCCTTTCCGGAGGTCAGCGCCAGCGCATGGCTATTGCCCGCATGATTATCGCCAAGCCCAAAGTCGTGATTCTGGATGAAGCTACCTCGGCGTTGGATAGCGAAACCGAATTCAAATTGCATCAGAGTCTCTCAACTTTTTTGGCCGGACGTACCACCATCATCATTGCCCACCGGCTTAGTGCCGTCAAGCAAGCTGACCATGTTTACGTCTTCGAGAACGGTAAAATTTGCGAGCAAGGCAGACATGAGAATTTACTCACACAAAATGGCCTCTACGCCAAACTTTATGGAGAATATCAATAACCGTGACAGCTGCATTTTATGATTTACACAGCCATTCAACGGCATCGGATGGCAGCTTAACACCTGCCGAGCTGGTAAACCGTGCTCTGCATCAAGGCGTACAGGCTTTAGCCTTAACTGATCATGACACCGTTGCCGGACTTTCTGAAGCAAGTCAAGCCGCGCAAGCAACCAGTTTAAAACTTATTCCCGGAATTGAGTTGTCTGCCAATTGGAACGGCCAGTGTTATCACATTATCGGCTTAGGAATCGACCCTGAATATCCTCCGCTCATTACCGCATCAAAAAACTTACAACAAATCCGTCTGCAGCGTGCAGAAAAGATTGCCGGCAAACTGGTACAAAAAAAAATTTACGGGGCCTTGGAAGCTGTCCTGTCGGCTGCCGGCGATAGCATGGTCACTCGAAATCATTTCGCCGATTTTTTACTTGCCCAAAATTTTGTCAGTAGCAAACAAGATGCTTTCGACCGTTTTTTAGGCCAGGGTAAACCAGCCTTCGTCGCCACGGAATGGGCTGAGTTAACGGATACCGTCAACTGGATAACCGGCTCAGGCGGTATTGCCGTTTTGGCTCATCCCATGCGCTACAAATTAACTACCGCCCGAATGTTAAAACTGCTGGCAGAATTCAAGACTGCCGGCGGCTCGGCTATCGAAGTCGTTACCGGCCAAAGCAATTCCGATGAAATTCGACGTGCTGCCGGTTTCGCTAAACGATTAAACTTAGCCGCATCTTGTGGTTCTGATTTCCACACACCCAACCAATGGATTGAGTTAGGACGCTTAGCGGATATGCCTATTGACTTACAACCGGTTTGGGAGCTATTTTAATTCGCGATGAATTTTTGGCAAACAAAGAAGCTTTCCGAAATGAACACCGAAGAATGGGAATCGCTCTGCGACCATTGCGGCCAATGCTGCCTCAATAAATTAGAGGATGAAGATACCGGCCAAACGTTTGTCACCAATGTTGCTTGTCACCTGCTCGATCTGAACACCTGTCAATGTAAAGACTATCCTCAACGCACCCGTTTAGTACCCGACTGCCTAAATTTGCGCGACAACAGCTTTGTGCAATTCCATTGGCTGCCAATCACTTGTGCATATCGCCTCCTAAATGAAGGCAAACCATTACCTGACTGGCACCCATTAATCACCCATAACCCGGATAGCGTAATTCATGCCGGTTTCTCTGCAAAACATTTCGCCATTCATCAAGCTGAAGCTGGAGATTTAGAGGATCATATTCTTGGCCTATTGCTCTAACTTCCGGAATATCTTTCAAAACTTAAATGAGCTAATTCTTTTTCATAGAAGCCTATTTGCTTGCCATACCAAATTTTTTTTAAAAAAGCAATGAGGTAATTAACACAAAACCCGTTCATTGCAACATTAAAAGCTACCTACTCTTTATAGTAACCTCATAAAAAATAATCTATAAGGGGAAGATTTAGCATGAACGATACGCTCACTATTTCGCGTAAGGCTTTGGTTTCAATTTTAGGGTCTTTTGTCGGCGCCAACCGCAATGCTAATAGCCAGGAAGCTCCGGGGCCCTGGGATCCAATCATTCTTAAAGCCGATAATAAAACGCGGCTACAACTTGGCTCAAAACTTGAACCTTGGCTGGCAGATTTACAAAATCCTCTGGTTCACAATGGGCTAAATCCTCAACCCCTGCCACCAAGACTGTTATTCACCAACATTTTGGCCCAGGAAATAGTTGAAAGCCTGTTACACCTGCAAGATTTAGCCGACTTACTACCAGAAACCCAATCGCGTATCTCAACCTTGGCAGACCAACGGTTGGACATTTTTGTTGATGAATATTGCGGCACCCCGCCGCGAAAATCACCTTTTCCCAATATTCATTCCAAGGATCAGACTGATGGCGGTTTTACTGCTGTTGAATTAGTCATTCTGGGAGCCCAGTTTGGCGCTGCCGCTGAAACGTTTATGAATATAAATTTGCAGCAATCTTTGATAAGCATCAGTGACAAGCTTACCGAGTTAGGCATATCTCGTATGGAGGTTATGAATTAACCATGATCAATCCACATCACGATTGGACATTAGCCCATAAAATTAACATCCAGACCGAAAACGTGCCGGGCTTGAATATTGAGTGCATAAATCTTGTACCGGATGAAACAAACCAGAACAGAAGAACGCTGGTAGCCGACGAAGCCAGCGAAACCGCTTATGTCATCGTACAATTCCGTCCTAGCCCAGAGCAAGAGACGCAGATAGGCCTGTTTGTCCTTAAAAACCCGTTAAAGGGAATTGACACCGGTTCCATGGATGTTTTTTGTGATAGCCGGTATCCTGGAAAAACCTGGACTAAACTTGAACGCCCTTGCCGTTTTGTATTTAAATTGCCGCCTTATAGCAACCCAAGAATTCCTAGTGATATTGACGATTTATTGGAATGGGCCGAAATGCGGTTAAACATAACAGCACCTTTTCCCAGAGCACATAAAACAGTTTCTAAAGATGAACAAATTTTTATAATTTGCAAATAAGTAAGGCTGGCAATTTAATCGTCCAGCCAATGTTTCAAGGCCTCAATAATGCTTTGAGCTTGTTCTTTACTGGATATATTGAACTTGGACTTTTGCTGATATTCGCCATTTCGCTTTTGATACCGGCGGATAGTAAATTTGTCCGGCCCATAAGCTTGTTTGGCTCGATCCCAATCTTGGTAACGATAAATTACTGTCGCCCAGGCCCCTTTGCTGAGAATTTTTTTATCTAGCTCTTTAACGGTTTCAACACCGCCATCTTCATAAGCAACAGTGAGTTCTTCTACGCTTTCAGCCATAATCGTAATTTGAAAAATTCTTAAAAATCAATTATTAGAAATAAATTGCCCAAAAGCCCGGCTACCTTCTCCGGTTTTTATAGTATCACTCACTTCTAAACTTTCAGCATCGATAACCGATACCGTACCATCAAACCAGTTGGCGACATAAACATGTTTATCATCCGGGTGGGTGTATATGCCCTCCGGCTTATCACCCACTCGAATCAACCGGATTTCCTTTAGGCTATCAGTGTCAATAACAGAAACGGAACCATCGTCTTGGTTAGTGACAAATAACCGTTTACCATTGAGTGCTAATGTTAAAGCATAAGGCAAAAGGTTTACTTTTACGGTAGCAATACGTTTTAAATTTTGAGCATCCAAAACAGTAACATCATCACTTTGCACATTTGCAGCGTAAATTCGTGTGCCTTTTTTATCGATAGCCAAACCAAAGGGATGACTGCCTACTAGTGTCGTATTTCTGATTGTCATTTTGTGTAAATCGATTTGCGTAACCGAGTTACTCAAGCGATTGGCAACAAATAGCCAACGATTATCGGGACTTACAACCAAACCGGAAGGCGATTTGCCAACCGTAACGGAACCCAAAGTTTTAAAAGTAATAGCATCGACAACATAAACCGAATCTTTATACCAATCAGCGATATAAATGAATTTTCCGTCCGGTGCCGCAACGATTCCCAACGCGCCGCTACTGACTTCAACGTGACGGATTTCTGCTTGTTTTTCTGCATCGATGGCGCTAAACCCACCCGCTTCCGGAGTTGATACATAAACTCGTTTGCCATCGGGGGAAATTGCGACGCCTGCAGGCTTTCCTTTTACGGTTAATGTTTTTACTACCGTCCTGGTATTTGTATTAATAATGGAAACCGAATCATCGAGCTGATTACTGATATAGGCAAAAGGACGTGCGCTTATAACATTCGGCAGGGTAGCCGCAACAAGGATTACGGCTAATTTGGTGAATTTGTTCAATACCACGGGCTTTGTTATTTTTCCGCCAAAACTTTAAGATTTTCCAAACCCGATTTTAAGCATGCGGTTACTGCTTTATTAGCGGCATCTTCGTTCATTTCATCGGGCGGATTGTTATTTGTATAAGCCCGGTAGTAAGCAGCTTTCCAAGAAACCGTAGTAGCATTACCATTTGAAGTCACATCAATCGTAGCGGAATAATTGTCTACCGGAAGTACAGGTACTTTTTCCTCGGCACCGGCATGAGAAATGGTTTTTTCAGTGCTGATATCGGTAATTTTATAGGCATACGACATACCTTTATCATCATATTTTTTGAGTTCTTCGGAAATGGTGCCACCATCTTTAAGCGCTAATACTCGCACCGAACCTTTCTCATTGCCTTTATCGGCTTTAACGCTTTTAATGCCCGGATGCCATGACATATCATCAAAGTTTTTAATTATGCCCCATACCTTTTCCGCCGGCGCATTAATTGTTACGTCCTCTTCCGCTTTTTGTCTGACAGGACCGTGGGCGTTAACGATACCGGAAAGCATCAAAAACAAAGCAGGGACAACAAAAATAATTTTTTTCATAAACAATTTCCTAGGTTGAATCTATTGTAAAAACGGCCAATTATATGCCAACTAATTATTGGCCGCATCATTGACTAGTTAAGCTTAGGAATAATTCTCTTAAAGCCTTCAAATTTATAGGCTAGAACCTGTAGCTTTGCCAAGTGTTTCTAGTTTATTTTTAGCAAAGTTCTCAAGTTCTGAAATAATGAGCTGATCAGCCTCCGGCTGCTTCTTAAGAACATTGAGTCTATCGAAAAATTCAGTAAATGTTCTAACTGACGAGGTTGAATTACCGACCAATCGTTGCACGCAAAATTCCAGCCAATTTTCCGACTCTGACTTTGATAATGAATCCGGATAATTTCTTGCCTTATAACGGTAGAGCAAGGTATCAAAGCGAGGATCCGCAAAATCCGTTTTAATATGCTTTAATTCACAACTTGTTGCCGCTCTGATTTTTGCTACTTTTAGCTTATCGGAATCTGCTAAAAAACCCCCACTATAAAGCGCCCATTCAGGGTCTGGCTCCGATGTTACCAGATTGGCAGCAAATACGGATTCAATTTTTTTTACCACACTTAAATAATTATTCTTTAATTTTTCCAATTGCACATAGCAATAGTTGACATCAAGCTGCAAACGCTCTTCATCAGTTGGCCTTAATACGCTTATCGGCGCGATAACCGGGCATTTGTTGATATGTACGGTTTTTAAAGGAATTCTAACCACACCTTCGGGCAGTTGATCGGTAGCGGTAAAAATTCGCTGTTGAATTTCATCGGCGGGCAATGATAAAAGTGGCTCTGGATCAACTGATAAATCGTAAACGATTATCCCGTTAGCGTTGCCGGGATGTTGGCAAAGTGGTAAGACTATAGCCAAACAATTCTTATGAGACGGATAGCGCCCGGAAACGTGAATTACCGGGGTCATGGTTCCTAACTTTAATAATTTGAGAATTTTTTGTTTAAATCTGTTTGCTAATAGAAATTCAAATAATTTAGTTTGGGCGGAACTTATCATCTTAGCCAACTCAATAGTGGCATACACATCCGATAGCGCATCATGAGCCGACTTGTGGGTTAGATGATTAGCATTTGTTAACGCTGTTAGTCTAAAACAAGGCTTATTCTGCTCGTCTCTAGGCCATACTACACCCTCTGGTCTTAGTGCCGCTGCCGCTCTCACGACATCAATCAGATCCCAACGCGAATTTCCATTTTGCCATTCACGCGCATAAGGGTCATAAAAATTTCGGTATAAACAATTTCGGGTAAATTCATCGTCAAACCGCAAAGTGTTATAACCAAGGCTGCAAGTTCCGGGTTGAGACATCTGTTGATGTATTTTTGCAATAAATTCGGCTTCAATTATCCCTTTAGATTCTGCTAAATTTGGGGTAATACCTGTGAGTAAACAAGACTCAGGATCCGGCAAATAATCAAAGTGAGGCTTGCAATATAAAACTAATGGGTCCTCAACAATGTTGAAATTTTGATCGGTACGGATCCCTGCGAATTGGGCTGGTCTGTCTTTTCGAGGATCCGTACCAAAGGTTTCATAGTCGTGCCAAAAAAACGTGTCTGCGCTCATCAACACCCAATCTAAATTAACTCGCTATTTTAGCACTAGCTAAATTTTGAGTTAATGCACGTAAAACATCCGTCCGGCTTACTATCCCGACTAAGTGCCCTTCTTCAAAAACTGGAAAACTTCGAATCGCAGAGTTATGGAACCGCTCTGCCAAATCAACAATGCTGGAATTTGCATCAACTGTGATTACATCTTTGTGCATGAATTCTCCAACTTGACCACTCATGCCCTGATTGTAAACCGATTCTAAAACAACTTGTATTCCGTCTTTCTCTGAAAACATACCGGCTAAATGACCTTGGGAATCGATAACAGGCGCGCTGGTAATGTGATGATCCAACAGTTTTTTTATAGCATCAAAAACGTTAGTATTTTTTGTGAGCGTGACCAATTTTTTGGTCATGTATTCTGAAACAGTTACTTTTGTTAACATACTAAACTCCCGGCGTATGGTTATAGTTTTAAGTCCGGTGGTTAATCCTGGAACAATCCTATACGGAGGGAGGTTTTTAATTTTAATTAAACCTTTCCTTCCGCCTCCAGTTGTTTCCTTTTATCACATTTCTCCGTACAAACACAATTCCCTGTTCCGCCACAAGAGCCTTTGATTGCCTGCCGGCCAAAAATTACACCCACAGCCATAAAAATCAACACCGCTAACATTACGATAAACGTTACTAAAAAATATGTCATTACACCTTACCTCTCTAATTTAATTCTCAGTATATCTGGAAAAAGCCGTAGTGGCTTTTTCTTCAAAACCTTGAGCATTTTTAATGATCAAAAATGCCGCAATATCATTTTTTTCTGCCAAATCGAACCCTAGTTCAGGTCCTAAGACATTAATCGCCGTTGCTAACGCATCGGCACGCATAGTTGTTGAGCTGATTACACTCACTGAGGCCAGCTTGTGGGTAATTGGGCGTCCTGATTTGGGGTCGATTGTGTGTGAAAAACGCACGCCATTGACTTCAAAAAAATTTCGATAGTCGCCTGATGTAGCCATGCCTATATCAGTCAATTGCAAAATTTTTTCTACCGCTCGCTTTTCCGGCGCTGGCTTTTCTATAGCGATGCGCCAGAGTTTGTTATCGATATTTTTACCTTTAAGCTTAATTTCACCGCCTATTTCGACCATGTAGCTATCAATTCCTTTTTGCTCCAAAAGATAGCCGACTTGGTCAACTGCATAACCTTTGGCGATTGCTGATAAATCAATGTAAATCTCGGGGATACTTTTTTGTAAAGCTGTAGGCTCAACTTTAATCGATAAATGCTTAAAGCCGATTTT
>PERF01000022.1 GCA_002928495.1 Methylobacter sp.
GAGAAAATCTTTTAGCGAATGCGTTCGCATCCAGGGCGTACTGCGCTGCTCGTCGGTTCCGGTTACGCAAACATTAGTCAGCCTGATATTGACGAAGCCACAGCGTTTAAGCCAGCCCGTCAACGTTTCGCAACTAGGCAAAAACCAGACATTGCGCATCTGAGCGTAACGGCCTTCGGGGACTAAAATCCGGCCGGGGCCGCCGTCTATGACCAAAGTTTCCAATACCAATTCCCCACCCGGCCGCAAACAGCCGCGCAGATTGAACAAATGATCGATAGGTGAACGCCGGTGATAAAGCACGCCCATGGAAAATACCGTATCGAACAGTTTCATATTCTCCGGCACGGCTTCAATGCCCAGCGGCAAAACATAAAGCGGCGCTTCGCCGTGCATTTTTTTAATCGCCCAAAACTGCGCCACGTTCAACGCCAAGGGATCGACGCCGACGACTAATTTAGCACCGGCGCCCAGCATGCGCCAGCCGTGGTAACCATTGCCGCAACCGACATCCAGCACGGTTCGCCCGGCTAGCGGGGCAATATCGGGCAATACCCGCTGCCATTTCCAATCCGAGCGCCATTCAGTATCGATATAAATTCCGAATATAGCGAACGGCCCTTTACGCCAAGGGTGGAAAATTTGCAGCAGGTTTTCCAGCTGCACGCTTGCCTCATCCGGCAAATCCGCCGGCCCGCCTAGAGTCACGGCGCCGGTATCAAGCCGGCGTTCAGCAGTTGCCGGCGCCGGCAATCGCTCAATGGCATCAAGCCATTCCTGCAATTGCGCCGGATTAATGCGGAGCATGGCTTGTTCAATCTGGCCCGGTAAAAGATCCGCCCAAATACCGGCATTGGCCTGCTGCAGCGCATCAATTAAAAGCTGGTAATCGAAGGGTTTTAGCAAATCGGTACTGAATTGATAGTAACAGGCTAAAATGTTAGCGCTTAATGAATTAAAAAAGGCCAATGTTTAACCATTGGCCTTTGTTGCTAGCCGCCGGGGCAGCTTAACAATTTGACTTTATGAGTGATCTAACGAACTGGTGCTGGATTTATCCGCCAAAGCTTCGGCATTGCGTTTGGCCAAGCTGTCGATAACCGCATTCAACGAACCTTTGGTCTTCACTTCGTTGCTGAAGGTGGTACGGTAATTAGTGACCAGACTGACACCTTCGATAATAATGTCGTAGGCTTTCCAGACACTGTCACTGCCCTGGTACATGCGATAGTTTACCGCCACCGGTTGCAAACCGGGCTGCAATACTTCGGTTTTGACCACTACTTTATTGGCGCCTTCTTCCATTTCTATCGGTAAAAACTGGATGGACCAATCTTTAAACTCAACAAAAGCGCGGGAATAGGTTCTGACCAGCAAAGTTTGAAATTCTTGTTTGAAACGTTGCTTCTCATCCGCTGTCGCGGCTTTCCAGGCTTGTCCCAGGACTAATGCCGAAATCCGGTCGAAATCCGCATGCGGGGTGATTGTTTCATTGACAAACTGGGTAATGCGGGCAAAATCCTGAATGAAAGCCCTATCTTTCATTCGTTCTTTCAATCTTTCCGAAATATCGTCTATGGCTTGTTGAGCCGGTAGCAACTCGGCTGCATTCGCGGTTTGGGATGCCACTAAACCGAATCCTAACCAAATTAAAAACAGCAATACCAATTGTTGTGCTTTCATAAAAAAACCTCCATCCTTAAACCAACGCTTGCTGGTTAGATTCAAATGCTTTGTGGTGAATAATCCTTGTTACAATATTTTCAAAACCGCAACCGCTGGCAGCTAAACACGTTGCCTTTAGTCTTTTAGAGCTCCGGCGCGCCCCTGCCGCCGGCAAGGATATGATGTGATATATAATAGCACCGATTTTCCAAGCACACGCATGAGAAGAATGCGTTTTGGCGATTTTTCCCGCCGGCTCATGCGTGAGCATCGCTTGTCCGTTGATGATCTGATTTACCCCATGTTTGTTACCGAAGGCGCTGGCCAACGTGCCGTGATTGCCTCCATGCCCGGTATCGAGCGGATGTCGCTGGATTTATTGCTGGCCGAGGCGGAAATACTGCACCGGTTAGGCATCCCTGCCATCGCTTTGTTCCCGGTTATCGACGCCAATAAAAAATCCGCCAACGCGGAAGAGGCATTTAACCCCGACGGCTTGGTGCAACGTTGCGTGCGGGCATTGAAACAAGCCGTGCCGGAACTCGGTGTTATCACCGATGTCGCGCTAGACCCCTACACTAGTCACGGCCAGGACGGTTTGACCAATCAAGCCGGGTACGTGGTCAACGATCCGACCCTGGAAGTCTTGGTCAAGCAAGCCTTATCGCATGCGGAAGCCGGCGCCGATGTAGTCGCGCCCTCGGATATGATGGACGGCCGCATCGGCGCCATCCGCATGGCATTGGAGAGCCGGGGATTGCATAACACACGCATACTGGCTTACGCCGCCAAGTACGCCTCGGGCTTTTACGGCCCGTTCCGCGATGCCGTGGGTTCGGCGGGCAATCTGGGCAAAGGCAACAAATATACATACCAGATGGATCCTGCCAATTCCGATGAAGCGCTGCGCGAAGTCGCGCTGGATTTGCAGGAAGGGGCGGATATGGTCATGGTCAAACCGGGCATGCCGTACCTGGATATTATCCACCGAGTTAAAGACCGCTTCGGCGCACCGACTTTCGCCTATCAGGTCAGCGGCGAATACGCCATGCTGAAAGCCGCCAGCGCCAACGGCTGGCTGGATGAACAACAAGTGGTACTGGAATCCCTGCTGGCGTTTAAACGCGCGGGCTGTGATGCAATTTTAACGTATTACGCCAAATCCGCCGCCCAATGGCTGCAAGGCTAAACCATGACCATAGACCGTTACGCAGTGTTCGGCCATCCGGTTAAGCACAGTAAATCGCCGAAAATCCATAAGCTGTTCGCTGAACAAACCGGGCAAGCACTCAGTTATGAAGCGCTAGACGTTCCGGCGGAACATTTTACCCAAGCGGTTACCAGGTTTTTCGATGAAGGCGGCAAAGGTTTAAACTGCACCGTGCCGTTAAAAGAACTGGCCTGGCAGTTTGCCGATGTTAAAAGCCGGCGGGCGGAGCAGAGTAAAGCGGTGAACACACTGGCATTACAAGCCGATGGTAAAATATTGGGCGACAACACCGACGGCATCGGCTTGGTCGCTGACTTAAGCGGACATCATCAAGTCACCCTGACTGGCGCCAGGATTTTAATTTTAGGCGCAGGCGGCGCGGCGCGGGGTATTTTGGGCCCTATTCTCGAACAAAACCCGCAAACCTTGGTCATTGCCAACCGCACGCCCGCCAAAGCGGAAGAATTGGCCTTGGCCTTTTCCGGCGCCGATATAGCAGGATGCGGCTTTGGCGATTTGCAGGGTGCAAAGTTTGACCTGATTATCAATGCCACGTCGGCCAGCTTAAACAACGACACGCCGCCGCTACCTGACGGGCTATTGGCTGATAACGGTGTTTGTTATGATTTAGCGTACAGTAATCAACCGACTGCGTTTGTTAACTGGGGACGGCAGCAACACGCCGGCAAAAGTCTGGACGGTTTGGGTATGCTGGTAGAACAAGCGGCGCTGGCGTTTTTCATCTGGCGCGGCGTGCAGCCGAACACCCAACCGGTGCTAGAACTACTGAATGCCGAACGCTTGGTTTGACTAAAGATACTGGTTTTTTAAGTGCTGGTAATGCTCGGCGGAGTAACGCAGGAAAGCCTTTTCGGTTTCTTTCAGCGCCCTGACTTGTTTAGCGGGCTGACCAACGTAGAGATAGCCGCTTTCCAAAGTTTTGCCCGGCGGCACCAGCGCACCGGCACCCAGCATGACATAATCCTCCAACACAGCGCCATCCATCACGATTGCGCCTATGCCGACCAGACAATAATCACCGATGGTGCAAGCATGAACAACGGCCTTGTGGCCGATGGTAACTCCCTGGCCGATAGTTAACGGATAGCCTTGCGGGGAAAATTGACCGGCGTGCGATACATGCAACACCGAACCGTCCTGTACGTTGGTGCCGTTGCCGATGCGGATAGCTTCCACATCGCCGCGAATCACCGTGCACGGCCACACCGAAACATGGTCGCCCAATACTACGTCACCGATTACCACGGCGCTCTCGTCAATATAAACCGAACTGCCCATGGTCGGCTGTTTGCCGTTAAACGTTCTGATTGCCACTTGCTTTACCGCTTTTCAGCGCAGCCGGTTTTACTATTATCAAGCCGCAGGACTGGACTTAAATCATCGGTTTCGGTCATAAAAAAACCGCCAATAGTGCCTCAGCCGCAGAAAAACGCGTTTGCCCAATACTAAGATGATTAGACAAACGCTGATAATGTCCAAACCGGAACCGGCTTATTCCTTCATTTCAGGCGCTGGAGCCGGTGCTGCCGGTTGCTGTTCCGGCATGGCCATATCTTTTTCAGGCATTGCCATGTCTTTTTCAGGCATAGCCATGGGTTTTTCCGGCATGGCAGCAGGCTCATGAGCCGGCATGGCTTCGGCAGCCGGAGCAGCTGCAGCCGGAGCAGCTGCAGCCGGCTGGCTGGCTGCAGGCGCTGCCGCAGCCGGAGCGGAACCGGTTTCTGTGTTTTGCTCGGATTTTTCACAGCCGGACAGCAGCGCTAAGCCCAGCAAACCTGTAAAAATTATTGTTGTAGTTTTCATTTGAGATACCCCATGATCAGATTAGTGTCCTTACCCCTTGGGCAAGAAAACGGATTCTATCATAAGGCAGTTTTCCAGGGTATTAACCGGCCATTAAAACGCTAAGTTTCGTCCTGCCGATAATACAGCAATTCGGCATGGCTCACTGCCGGCGTGACATTGATTAATTTAACCAACCGGCCGCCGACCGTGATTTGATCCAGATTGAGCACAATGCTTTCCCCGGCCGCAAAACCGGAGGTATTGAATACCAAACTGTCCGACTGCTTTAAAGCCTGAATTCCCGGCAGAACGATCGCCCATTTGCTTTCCCGGTTTAATCCCGGCCTTGCAAACCGGACCAACTCGCATTCAAACCCGATCATCTCAACACCCAAAACCACACCGCCGGCGCTTAATTTACTAATTCTTCTGATAAGACCGGTTTCCAATCGCCGCCCATCCTCCTGCAGCAAAGCGATTAACTCGCCAACCTTGATGGCTTGGCCGGTTTGCGGCCATAAAATCTTAAAGCCACGGACACTGCTATCGAGAATATTGATGTTTAGCGCCTCGACCTTAGGCGGCAAAACCTCCTCTTCAGGCGTTTTCCATACGGCAGAGTTCACATCCAAAGCGTTCCCCAGCGAGACTATCTTACCGATAGCCGACGCATCATCCCGGTAACGCCATTGCAATTGATGCACGAACTCATTGCCTTGCGGTACCAAGGATAAATCAGCCGCGGATAGTGTTTTCGACGCATCCGACCCGGTCTTTACCTTAAACGCTGTATGCTGCCGCATATAATCGACAATATTACTAAAACCGCAAATCGCGCGGGCGGGCTCAGCCTTTGCCAAACGGGTATGCGCTCGCTTCAGCTGTCCGCTTAGGGTTTTAATGACCCGGATAAAAAGCGCCGGATTAAGCCGCTTTAACGCTGTCGGTGCGTGTAGGCTTTGCAATAAAACTTCCAGCTGTCTGGCCACGGGCGCGCCGCAGATATAAAAGCAATCCGCCGACTGCCCCGCCGGAGTGGCTTTGCATAACGCCGGGGGCTGTCCTGCGGCCAAGTCCAGCAAATACCAGCGCCTTCCGTCCGCAACCGGTAACGTTGTAAAAGCCGGAGCCAATGGAAGTTCGCTGAAAATCTGATGGATAGTGCGCATTTCCTGCGGCCTGAACTGATTCATGTCGGCCAGCTGCAGCAAAATCATCTCGTTGAAAGCCTGCGCTATAGTCACTGTTTTACCGCCTGCAAGAGTCACCGGGTCAGTCAATATTCCGGCTGTATCGGCGCGTTTATAGAGTTGATAACAGAACGGCCAAAATCCGGAAAACGGCGGCTGATAGGTCTGGCAAGCCATCAACAACACATTGCCCGCGCTTTTTAATGCCTGCACAATAAAATAGGCGGCTGGGTTGCCCGCGGCAGACAAGCTTTGCGCAACGGAGAGGTCCAAAAGCTGCGCGTAATATTCGGCCATAGCCTGATTGACCTTAGCTGTGGTTTCGATTGTCGCCTGTTGCCGGCTATCCAAAGGCAAACCTGAGTCCAGCAGGGTTCTTTCAACTTGCCGGGAAAAATCATCCAGATAGCCGGATAAGTCATCAAGCCAAACCAAAACACCGGTTTCGGCTTGATGCTGATTTAGCACGGCCAGCGCCTTTCGCAGGGTGTTGGCAATGTCGGTTACCGGCAGGGCCGATAATGCGTGCAACCAGTTAAGCAGGCCTTGGCGGTCTGTAGTCAATAGCAAATTTTTAAGGCCAACTTCTGAATCAGGAACTGATTGATGCCATGAATTGTCCAAATTTCTTACCTTCCGATGAATTAAATCAGATCAAGCCGCCTACAGCTTAAATAATTCACATCAAGTGATCTATAATTAAAATGTTAGTTAAGCATAGTCTAATTTTACGGAGTTTAAACCTGCACCTTACCGGCATTCTTTAAGACTTATCCCAGAAACCATGCAACTTTTCCCGCCTTTTTTTGCTAAGAAAAAACCTGCTCAGGCAGCGGCTTCCCCGCTGGCTTCAGAAACCGTTTCCTTGGAAATTCTAAAAGAGCTGATTCCGATACGCAGTTTAAAAATAGAGACGCTACAAGCTTTTGCGGTCGATCATGTGCTGGAGGCGTTTCCGGAACAAACCGTGCTATTCAAAAGCGGAGACCATACCAACTCGGTGTTGTATTTGATTAAAGGCACGGTGGCCTTGTCCGACGATAACGGCCGCACCTATGACGTGGATGCGGATACCGCCAAAGCCAAATTCCCGCTTTCCAGCGGTTCTAAACATACCACTACCGCCATCGCCAAAACGCCGATCAGCATTCTTAGAATTTCGCAAAAAATCATGTCGGCAAAAACCGCCGAGCCCACACCGCTCAGTGAAATCCTGATTCCTCCGGAACTCGCGGAAAACCGGATTTTAAATGCTTTTAATGAACATTATCTAAGCGAAGACCTGGAGACGCCCTCGTTAGCTGAAGTTGCTTTAAAGTTAAATAAAGCCATTCAGCAAGATATCAGCATTCAAGACGCTGTGAAAATTATCCAGCTAGACCCTGTGATATCCGCGCGTTTGATCGAAATTGCCAATTGCCCTTTGTATTTAACGTCAGTTCCCGCCAAAACCTTGTTCAATGCGGTTAACCGCATCGGCTTGAAAGCCACACGCAATTTGGTAACCAGCCTTAGCGTGCAGCACGTGTTTAAAACCCAAAACATCTCATCAAAAAGCAGTTGGAAAAACTGTGGAAATACAGCTTGTATGTTTCCACACTCAGTTATGTGTTGGCGGACGCCAGCGGGCAAGCCGATCCGGATGAAGCGTTACTGGCCGGACTGGTTGCCGAAATCGGTGTGATTCCGTTTTTAAATTTTGCCGCCGACCTGCCCAAAGATTTTTTTTCCGAGGAGGAAATACAGCAAGCGCTGCCGCACATCAAAAGCCCTATAGGTTTTAAAGTGCTGCAGAATTGGGATTTTTCCGAAGAGTTTTTGGAAGTGCCGGTATTTTCCGATAACTGGTACCATACCGGCACTGACACCTTGAGTCTGACCGATATTGTGATTTTATCCAAACTGCATAATAGAATCGGTCAAAACGATCAGTCCGATCTACCGCCTATAACCGCTATCCCTGCCGCCAGCAAGCTTAGCAATTTCGCTTTATCGCCGGAACATTCGCTGAATCTGCTGCACGAAGCCAAACAACAAGTCAACGAGGCCCTAAAAGCGTTTTATTTTTAACCGCGCATCAAACCCGTTTCAGCGCCCACAAAGCCAGAACCAACGTAGTCAAGCTGGGCAAAAACGCCACTAATGGCGGATTTAATTCGTAAACCAAACCTAAATGGCTGACCATTTTATCCAGCACGTTAAAGCCCATGCCAATCACCACACCGGCCAGCATACGACCGCCGGAACTGGTGCCGCGCTTGATGCCGATCACAAACGGCGCCGACACCAGCAGCATGATAAAGGTCACCAAGGGATTCACTACACGCCCCCAAAACGCCAGCTCAAACGGATGCGACTTCTGTTGGTTTTTTTTCAAAAAACTGATGTAACGCTCCAAGTTCAGCAACGACAAACTATTGGGTTTGACCACGACAATTTTGAGCAAATCCGGCGCCAGCGACGAATGCCAGATGATCTCATCGTCATGACCGGCCTGCATCTGTTCGGTTGAAATGACCGAACGCTGAACATTGAACAACCGCCATTGCTTATCCCCTATAAATTCCGCGCGTTCGGCATGTACCGCTTGTTGCAAGCGGTGTTGGGCATCCAGCTCATAAAAGCTGATATCCGCCAAGGTGCCGTTGTCCAGAATTTGCCGGACATTGATAAAACGCTCGCCGTCACGCAACCATAGCCCCGATGCGTTAGCCATGGTGATTTGTTCGTTTTGCGCGGTAATTTTGACCACCTGGGCTTCATGTTCGGCGTCGGGCGCGACCCATTCGCCGATGACCAAAGCCATACCCACCAGAAACACGCCGGCCAGCAATACCGATTTGATGATATTAAACACCGAAACGCCGGCTGCCTGCATGGCGATCAGCTCCCGGTGGTTGGCCATGGCGCCCAGCACGAACAAACTACCCAGCAAAGCGGAAGCCGGCATGGCATCGTAACAAAGTCTGGGAGTGGTCAAGGCCAGATAATAAAAAATAAGCGTTAAATCATAACTGCCTTTGCCGACGTCCTTGAGCTCGTCGCTAAAGGTAAACAAATTGAAAATGGTGATTAGCAGTAGTAACGCCCACAGCGAGCCTTTGATAATTTCAAACGCGATATAACGGGTTAATACGTTCATCCGACTGCCTTCCCGCTTCGTTTGCGCGTAAACCAGCGCCAGCCGTACAAGCGCACCACCAATACAGCGCTGATCAACAGCAGCGCGACATACAACCAATAACCGCCGAACCAGGCCGGAACTTTACCTTTCATAACCCAGCTTTGGCTGACTTTAGCCAAATTGCCGTAACTGAAATAAATCAAAAACGCTATGGCCATATTGCCGAATGCACCGCCCCGTGGCGCCACCTGAGCCAATGGCACCGCCAGCATGGCAAAGCAGATCAGGCTTAAAGGCACCGAAAAGCGCCGTTGCAGCTCGGCCACATCGCGCGGGACTTGGGATTTTATCAGTGCCTCGGAAGGCATGGCTTGAAGATTTAAATTCAACACACTGGCGTGTTCATCGAAGCGCACGGCATATTCGGTGAATTTTTCTATCTCAAAATCCAGCTCGCCGGGGTGTCCCAAAACCCGTTCGCCGTGCTCCAAAATCATGTAGCGGCCTTCGGGCATTTCCTCCAGCCGGCCTTCGTCGGCATTCAGGATGGCCAGACGACCGTTGCTTTGCCGATGCTGCACAAAGACTTTATAAAGCTTATTGTTGCTGCCGGTTTTTTCCACATAAAACACCAAATCACCTTGGCTGTACTGGCTGAATTTTTTGGCGCCTATACCGCGTAAATCGGCTGAATCGGCATCGTGTTGAGTCAACTGGGCGATTTTCGCCTCCGCCCACGGCGCGGCGTGCAGGGACAGAAAAACCGAGAGTGCAAACAAGGGCACCGAGAACAAAAACACCGCTTTGTATATTGCCATTAAACCACCGCCGGCGGATGCCACAGCCGACATCTCATGATCCCGGTACATGCGCCCCAGCACCATTAAAACCGCCATGAACAAGGCCGGCGGCACTAGGCCGGTTGCCACCGCCAGGGTTTTAAATTCGAGGATGCTAAGCAAGGTGTCCTCGGCAATCTGGCCGTCCACGGCTTTATCCAAAATACGCACAAATTTCTGACTGACAATAATCACCACCACGACCGACAACACCGTAAGCCAAGTGGCGAATAAATCCTGCACAATCATTTTGTCCAGAATCGTCATCAGACGCCAACGTTTGCGCTGATAGCTGTGGGGCCATTGGGTCTCCAATCCAGTCTCCTTAATCAATTTTGTGTTGTATAATTCGGGCATACACCGCAGACACGCGTTTGCGTCCTTTGTTTAAACCTACCCTTCACGTTATGGACTATTCTATAGAAAGCACGCCCCTAGAAAAACTGCAATGTGACTGTCTGATTGCCGGTGTTTTTGCCGATAAAAGCCTAAGCCCGGCCGCCCAGCAATTGGACATCCTGACTCACGGACTGATCGCCCGCCTGGTTGAACGCGGCGACGTCACCGGGGAAACCGGCGAAGCCTTGCTGATCAATGCCGTGCCGAACAGCAAAATCGAACGCATTTTATTGGCCGGTTTGGGCAAGAAAGAAGCCTTGAACGGCAAAAACTACCGTAAAACCCTGGCAGCCGCCATCAACAGCCTGAAAAAGCTGCCGATTAAAGACGTAGTCTGCGCGTTGGCCGAAAACCCGGTTTCCGGCTGCGACCTGACCTGGAAAATCCGGCAGATTGCCGAAGTGTTTGGCGACGCCGCTTACCAATTCACTCAGCTGAAATCCGATAAAACCCTGGAGTGCAAAGTTGAACAGACCCGCATGCTGGCGCCGGAGGCCGAATTCGACGCCGCCGGCCTAGGCCTGCGTCAAGGCCGGGCCATTGCCGACGCCATAAATCTGACCAAGCACATGGCCGATCTGCCGGGTAATGTCTGCACGCCGACATATTTGGCCGAACAAGCCATTGCGGTAGGTAAAAAATCCGCGAAAACCACGGTCGAGATTCTCGAAGAAGAAGACATGGAAGCCTTGGGCATGGGCTCGTTTCTTTCCGTGACCCGCGGCAGCCGCCAACCCGCCAAACTGATTTGCCTAAACTACCAGGGCGGCGAGAAAAACGCCAAACCGGTTGTGCTGGTCGGCAAAGGCTTGACTTTCGACGCCGGGGGAATCTCGTTAAAGCCCGGCCCCGGCATGGACGAAATGAAATACGACATGTGCGGCGGCGCGGCTGTAATCGGCACCTTGCAGGCGGTGGCGCAACTGGAATTGCCGTTGAACGTTATCGGTCTGGTACCCGCCTCGGAAAACCTGCCCGACGGCAACGCCAACAAACCCGGCGACATTTGGACCAGCATGTCCGGCAAAACCATTGAAATCCTCAACACCGATGCCGAAGGCCGGCTGATTTTGTGCGATACCTTAACTTACGCCGAGCGCTTTAATCCCGATGCCGTCATCGATCTGGCCACCCTCACCGGTGCTTGTCTGGTCGCCTTGGGCCGGGTGCCCAGCGGTTTGCTCGGCAACGACGACGAGCTCTGCAACGCCTTGATCCGCGCCAGCGAAATCGCCGTCGACAGCGTTTGGCGGCTGCCGTTGTGGGAAGAATACCAAGAACTCTTAAAATCCAACTTTGCCGACATGGCCAACATCGGCGGCAAAGATGCGGGCACGATTACCGCCGCCTGCTTTTTGTCGCGCTTTACCGAAAACGTCCGCTGGGCGCATCTGGACATCGCCGGCACCGCCTGGCGCACCGGCCTTACCAAAGGCGCCACCGGCCGGCCGGTACCGTTGTTGTGCCAATACCTGCTAGACCGGGTTAATTAAGCTTTAATGCCGGAAGTCAGTTTTTATGTGCTGGGTTCACACTCGGCACAAGAACGCCTGTTGTTCGTCTGCAGGCTGGCAGAAAAAGCCTACCGCAGTGAAAACTATTGCTACGTGGTGACCGAAGACGAACAACAAAGCCGGGAGCTGGACGACCTTCTGTGGACCTTTCGCCAGGGCAGCTTTATTCCGCACCAAATCCACACCGGCACGCTGCCTGAGCCAACTAATGTCATCCTCATCGGCCAGCCCCCGGCCCCGCCCGGCTGGCAGCACACTTTAATCAACTTGGCCGGGCCGTGTCCTGAAAGTTTTGCCCAGGCCGACAGGATTCTGGAAGTCGTGGACGAAAATGCAACCATCAAGGCCGCAGGCCGCCTACGCTACCGGCAATACCAGCAGGCAGGGCTGGCCATCAGTACGCATAAAATGAGCGAGTAATCTGTTTTAGCCGGCTTCAACCGCCGGGTATGCCCTGGCTTTGAAGAAAAACGCCACATTCACCAAGGCAATCATCACCGGCACCTCGATTAACGGCCCGATTACCGCCGCAAAAGCCGCGCCGCTGTTAATCCCGAACACCGCCACGGCTACCGCGATGGCCAGTTCAAAATTGTTACTGGCCGCCGTGAACGCCAGAGTTGTGGTTTTGCCGTAATCGGCATTAACCAGCTTGCCGCTCGCAAAGCTCAGCAAAAACATGATTATGAAATAAATCAACAAAGGCATGGCGATTAGCAAGACATCCATCGGCAGCTGCACGATCAGCTCGCCCTTTAGGGAAAACATCACGGCGATGGTGAACAACAGCGCAACCAGCGTCAGCGGACTGATTTTAGGCACAAATTGCTGCTGATACCAGTCTTTGCCTTTGGCTTTAACCAGCACCAAGCGGGTCAAGAACCCGGCAATAAAGGGAATGCCCAGATAGATGAAAACACTTTGCGCGATCTCGCCTATGGTTATCGGCACCAAACTGCCTTGCAAGCCGAACATGGGCGGCAAAACGGTGATGAACAACCAGGCGTAAACGCTAAAAAACAAGACCTGAAACACGCTGTTAAACGCTACCAGCGCGGCGCAGTATTGTTGATCGCCACGGGCCAATTCGTTCCAGACGATCACCATGGCTATACAACGCGCCAAACCGATCATGATCAAACCGGTCATGTATTCGGGATAATCGCGTAAAAAGGTCACCGCTAAAAAAAACATCAAAATCGGGCCGATGACCCAGTTCTGAATCAACGACAACAGCAGAATCCGCCAGTTGCGGAAGACATCGCCCAGTTCTTCGTAATGTACCTTGGCCAAAGGCGGGTACATCATCACGATAAGACCCAACGCAATCGGAATATTCGTGGTTCCAACCGAAACCGATTGATTAAATTGTTTAACCTGATCGGGCAGGAAAAAACCAATGCCTACACCAATTGCCATGGCAATAAAAATCCATAGCGTGAGATATTGATCTAAAAACGACAAGCGTGGGTTTGTGCAAACTGGCTGATTCATAAGTTCACCTCGGAAATGGCAAAATTTAACCGCAACTACTACCGCTTGAGGGACTGCAGCAAGAACCCGCTTGCGGGTCGGTAGGCAGCGCCGCATCTTTGCCGAACATAGGAATGGTGCTCAGCGAATGGAACACTTCCCAGGCGATACCTTGCGGGTCTACCGACCAATATTTGTCGGATTCGGCATAACAGCAAGCGGCTTGCTTTTGCTCGATAACGGGCAAGGCGGCACCGGCCAAAACCTGTTGCACGCCTTCCAATTCCTGGTCGGAATCGACCTGAAAACCCAAATGGTCCAACCCGGTTTGTCTACCCCGGCTGGAAATCGCAAAATTGATGCGTGGATCATCCAACATCCATTTGGCGTAATCATCATGAACAACATGGGGTTCGGCTTGGAACATCACCTTGTAAAAATCGATGTTCTGTTGAAGGTTGTCGACTGCGATATGAATATGAAAACGTTTCATGGTATGTGCTCAAAATTAATAGTTAGGGTAACAAGGTGCCGATCCTGTCCATTTCGGCTTTTAGCCGCTCAGGATCGTGTTTTAACTGCTCCAGCGGTAACGCCAGAAACTGTTCTATGCGATGGCGCAAAATCCGGTAAGCGGTCATGAACGCGGCATCGATAATCTCGTCCGTGCCTTCGACATGGGCCGGGTCTTCTACGCCCCAATGGCTGCGCAATACCGGGCCCAAATACGCCGGACAGGTCTCATTAGCGGCATTGCCACACACACTAATGACGATATCCGGGGTATCCGACAGATCATTCCAGGACTTGCTGAAATAGCCGTCGGTGGCAATGCCTTCGCGCGCCAGCAAGGCCAACGAACGCGGGTGTACATACCCCGCCGGCTGGCTGCCGGCGCTTAACGCCTGCCAACCCTCGGGCGCCAAATGGTTAAAGGTGGCCTCGCCCAGGATGGAACGGCAGGAATTTCCGGTACACAAAAACAAAACTTTCATAGTTGAATCGTCAATTAATAAAATAAAGCCTTATCGTAACCTGCCCCTGTGCCGGAAAGACTTTCCGTCGGTGTACAGGGCTTCACACTCACTATATTTCAATTATACAAACATTATTGAAATAATAAAATATTATTAGTCTCTTGCAAAATTGCCGAAGCTCCCTAGCTGCGGCCTCCTGCCCGCCGCAACACAAAGCCACGTAAATTCCGGCGGCACTTCCGCCAAATCTTTACGCAATCCTTAAGCGACTTGATAAAATAAAAACTATCACCAAACCAAACAGAACTTTATGGACAAAACTTATTCGCCGCATTCAATTGAACAACGCTGGTATCGGACTTGGGAGGAAAACAGGTATTTTGCCGCGGGCCGGGGTAAGGAATCCTATTGCATTATGATTCCGCCGCCTAACGTTACCGGCAGTCTGCACATGGGGCATGCTTTTCAGGACACCATCATGGATGCCCTCACCCGCTACCACCGCATGCAAGGCTATAACACCTTGTGGCAACCCGGTACCGACCATGCCGGTATCGCCACGCAAATGGTGGTGGAACGGCTGGTGAATGCCGACGGCCAAACCCGCCACGACTTCGGACGGGACCGCTTCATTGAGCGCATCTGGCAATGGAAAGAGCAATCCGGCGGCACCATTACCCGCCAATTGCGCCGCATGGGGTCGTCGCTGGATTGGGACAAGGAGCGCTTTACCATGGACGAAGGCATGTCCAAGGCGGTGCAGGAAGTGTTTATTAAATTGTATGAAGAAGGCCTGATTTACCGCGGCAAGCGTTTGGTGAACTGGGATCCGGTGCTGCACACCGCAGTATCCGACTTGGAAGTATTGTCGGAAGAGGAAAACGGCTCGCTATGGCACATGCGCTATCCGTTAACCAACGGCACCGGCTATTTGATTGTCGCCACCACCCGGCCGGAAACCTTGCTGGGCGATGCCGCCGTGGCCATTCATCCCGACGACGAGCGTTACAAACATTTGCTGGGCGAGTTTGTCGAACTGCCTTTAACCGGCCGCCGCATACCGATTATTGCCGATGATTACGTCGACCCCGAATTCGGCACCGGCTGCGTCAAAATCACGCCGGCACACGATTTTAACGACTACGAGGTCTGGATCCGGCACCGGGATATGTCGGCGATTGCCGATTTGCCGCACAGCGGCTTGATCAATATTTTTACCGTGGATGCCGCTATTCGCGCGAATGACGACGGCTACCATCTGATTCCGGACAGTTACATTGGTTTAGACCGCTTTCAAGCCCGCAAAAACATCATCGCCGACCTTGAAGCCAATGGCTTGCTGGAAAAAATCGCCGACCACAAACTCATGGTGCCGCGCGGCGACCGTTCCGGCGCGGTCATCGAGCCATTGCTGACCAACCAGTGGTACGTCAAAATCGGCCCGTTGGCGCAACCGGCGATAGATGCCGTGGAATCCGGCGCCATCAAATTCGTGCCCGATAACTGGAAAAACACGTATTTTGACTGGATGCGCAATATTCAGGATTGGTGCATCTCCCGGCAAATCTGGTGGGGTCACCGGATTCCCGCCTGGTACGATGAGCAAGGCAATATCTATGTCGGCCATAGCGAAGCCGAGATTCGCGGCAAACACAATCTGCCCGCCGATTATCCGTTACATCAAGACGACGATGTGCTGGACACTTGGTTCTCCTCGGCGCTATGGCCGTTTTCCACCTTGGGCTGGCCGGAGCAAACGCCGGAACTGGCTGCGCACTACCCAACCAGCGTGCTGGTCACCGGTTTCGACATCATTTTTTTCTGGGTAGCCAGAATGATTATGATGGGCTTGAAGTTCATGGGCCAAGTGCCGTTCCGCGAGGTCTACATCCACGGCCTGGTGCGCGATGCCGAAGGCCAGAAAATGTCCAAATCCAAAGGCAACGTGCTGGACCCTATCGACATCATCGACGGCATCGACCTGGAAACCTTGGTGGCTAAGCGCGTCTCCGGCATGATGCAGCCGCATCTGGCGAAAAAAATCGAGCAGGCCACCCGCAAGCAATTCCCCGAAGGCATTCCGTCCTACGGCACCGACGCCTTGCGTTATACCTTCGCCTCCCTGGCGTCGACCGGACGCGACATTAGATTTGACTTGCTTCGCACCGAAGGCTACCGCAATTTCTGCAATAAACTTTGGAATGCAGCGCGTTATGTGCTGATGAATACCGAAGACGCCATGCAGGACGCCAATGCCGTCGACGCACCCGCGCGTTATAGCCAAGCCGATTTATGGATACGCTCCCGGTTAAACCAAACTATCGCCGCCACCTGCGACGCTATCGAACATTACCGCTTTGACCACGCCGCGCAGGCGATTTATGAGTTCACCTGGAACGAATACTGCGACTGGTATCTGGAGCTGGCGAAAATATCGTTGCAAAGCGAAGACGCCGCGTTACAACTTGGCACCCGTCAAACCCTGCTGCATGTGCTGGAAAGCCTGCTAAGGCTGGCGCATCCGATCATGCCGTTTATCACCGAGGAAATCTGGCAGCGCGTGGCGCCGTTAGCCGGCATCGAGGGCGAAACCATCATGCTGCAACCTTATCCTCAAGCTGATAGCAGCCTGATTTCAGCCGAAGCGGTCGAAGCCATGGACTGGGTGATGGCGTTCATTCTGGGCGTGCGCCGAATCCGCGGCGAAATGAATATCGCACCGGGTAAACCGCTACCGGTATTACTGGATAACGCCGGCGACCGCGACAAAACCCTTTTCACCGCCAACGAAGCCTATGTCATGAAACTGGGCCGGCTGGAATCGGCGAGTTGGCTGGAACCCGGTACCCATGCACCGGAATCCGCCATCGCGCTAGTCGGTGAGATGAAAATTCTGATCCCGATGGCGGGTTTGATTGACAAGGCAGCCGAACTGGCCCGCCTCAGCAAGGAAATTCAACGAATCGGCAACGACTTACCCAGGGTGGAAGGCAAATTGAATAATCCAAGCTTTGTCGATAAAGCCCCGCCTGACGTAATCGCCAAGGAAAAAGAAAAACTCGCGGCAATGCACTCGTCATTAACCAGCCTGAACGAACAATACAACAAAATTCAAGCTTTATAGTCGCTCCGCAAGTGTCCGCCAAGGTAAGTGTTGGCGGACACACCACTCAAAAACTGTCTACTGCTTGGCATTTTGTCCGCCTAATTGGACAAACCCCCGATTTAATCTATAGTTTGGCTATGTTACTCGACATTTTTGACTTGTTTTCAACATGGCCACCGCAATCTCTGAATTACAATTTAATGGCCTAACCAAATGTCTGATCCAAGATGGATTATTATCTGAAGCCGACGCGCAGAACTGCCTTCAGGAAGCGCAAAAAAATAAAGTCCCTCTAGTCAGTTATTTGGTTGCCAACAAACTGGTTGACAGCAAAGCTATCGCCTCGCGGGCGTCGGCTGAATTCGGCGTGCCTTATTTCGATTTGGACGCCATCGATCTGCAAAGCCTGCCGCTCAAGTCAATCAGTGAAAAACTGATCCGCAAACACCACGCACTGCCCTTGTTCGTGCGCGGCAAAACCCTGTTTGTCGCCATTTCCGATCCCACCAAATTCCAGGCCCTGGACGAAATCAAATTTCAAAGCCGGCTGAATCCTGAACCGGTGCTGGTGGAAGAAGACAAACTGGTCAAAGCCATAGACACCACGCTGGAAGCAGCCGACCATTCGATAATGACCGGTTTGCTGGATGCCGACCTGGACAACTTAAACATTGTCTCGGGCGAGGAAGACACGCCGCGCGATGATGGCAACTCGGAAATCGACGATGCGCCCATCGTGCGTTTTGTCAACAAAATACTGCTGGATTCCATCAAACGAGGCGCTTCGGATATTCACCTTGAGCCTTATGAAAAAAATTTCCGTATCCGATTCCGGGCCGACGGTATTTTGCATGAAGTCGCCAGTCCGCCATCGGGCATATCCGGCCGGATCATTTCGCGTATTAAAGTCATGGCCAAAATGGATATCGCCGAGCGTCGCGTTCCCCAGGACGGCCGCATAAAAATGGTATTGTCGAAAAACCGCGCCATCGATTTCCGGGTTAATACTTGCCCCACTTTGTTCGGCGAAAAAGTAGTAATGCGGCTTTTAGACCCTACCAGCGCGCAAATCGGCATCGAAAAACTGGGGTTTGAGCCGGAGCAGCAAAAGCTGTTTCTGGAAGCCATCAACAAGCCATACGGCATGGTGTTGGTAACCGGGCCTACCGGTAGCGGCAAAACGGTTTCGTTGTATACCGGTTTAAACATCTTGAACATCGTCGAACGCAATATTTCCACTGCCGAAGACCCGGTGGAAATCACCGTGGAAGGCATCAACCAGGTTAACATGAACCCCAAAGCGGGCTTGACCTTCGCTTCGGCACTACGAGCGTTTTTACGGCAAGACCCGGACATCATCATGGTGGGCGAGATCCGCGACCTGGAAACTGCGGAAATCGCCGTCAAGGCAGCCCAAACCGGCCACTTGGTGTTGTCCACCCTACACACCAACGACGCCCCGCAAACCATTAACCGGCTCATGCAAATGGGTATTCCGCCGTTCAACATTGTTTCTGCGGTCAACCTGATCATGGCGCAGCGGCTGGCGCGGCGTTTGTGCGAGCACTGCAAAGCCCCGATTACCCTGCCCGGCCATGTCTTGATGGAAATCGGTTTCAAAGAAGCGGAAATTCCCCATTTAAAAATCTTCGAAGCCATCGGCTGCGAACATTGCTCCGGCGGCTACAAGGGCCGGGTCGGTATTTACCAGGTCATGACTTTGAGCGAAAAAATGCGCGCATTGATCCTGGACGGCGGCAATGCCATGCAACTGGCTCAGCAGGCAAAAGCCGAAGGCATTAACGATTTGCGGGA
Organism: Methylobacter sp.; assembly: GCA_002928495.1. Lineage (GTDB taxonomy): Bacteria > Pseudomonadota > Gammaproteobacteria > Methylococcales > Methylomonadaceae > WM-3-3. Next base: position 19,119 of record PERF01000022.1, read on the forward strand.
ATCAGGACTCAACAAAGTCCGCATGGGCATCACCAGCATCGCGGAAATTGACCGTGTAACCAAGGAATAAACTATGGCAGAACAAGTCGAACAATTGGATTTTATCTGGGAAGGCCTGGACAAAGGCCAAAACAAAGCCAAGGGCGAAATCTCCGCCAAAAGTGAAGCCGTGGCGCGCGCCGATTTGCGGCGTCTGGGGATTAAAGTCGTCAAGATCAAGAAAAAACCCAAACCCTTATTTGCCGCCCGCACCAAACCCATCACACCGGGCGACATCGCGGTATTTTCGCGCCAGCTCTCGACTATGCTGCAATCCGGCGTGCCGCTGGTGCAATCCTTCGATATTATCGGCAAAGGCCACGAAAACGCCAGCATGCAAAAAATGCTGCTGGATATTAAAGCCGACATCGAGGGCGGCGATACCCTGGCCGAAGCCTTGAAAAAACGCCCGCTGTATTTTGACGATTTGTATTGCAACCTGGTGGAAGCCGGCGAGCACGCCGGGGTGCTGGAAACCCTGCTGGATAAAATCGCTACCTACAAAGAAAAAACCGAATCCCTGAAAAAGAAAATCAAAAAAGCGCTGACCTACCCGATTGCGGTATTGGTGGTGGCTTTTATCGTTACCGCGATTCTGCTGTTGTTCGTGGTGCCGGTGTTCCAGGACTTGTTTAAAGACTTCGGCGCCGACTTGCCTTCGTTTACTAAATTCGTTATCGGTATCTCCGAATGGATGCAGGAATGGTGGTGGCTGTTGGCGCTGATCCTCGGCGGCGTCGGGTTTACTTTCAACTATTTTAAAAAGCGCTCGAAAGCGTTTAACCATTTTCTGGATAAAACCCTGCTGAAAATTCCTGTGGTCGGCACCATTTTGCACAAATCGGCCATCGCCCGCTTTTGTCGGACCTTGGCGACCATGTCCGCCGCCGGCGTGCCACTGGTGGAAGCCTTAAGCTCGGTGTCGGGTGCATGCGGTAATATTATCTACGCGGAAGCGGTGTTAAAAATGCGCGAAGATGTCGCCACCGGCCAGCGCCTGCAGCTTGCCATGCAACAAGTTAAACTGTTTCCGCACATGGTGGTGCAAATGGTAGCCATCGGCGAGGAATCCGGCTCCATAGACGCCATGCTGTCGAAAGTGGCCGATTTTTTCGAAGAAGAAGTCGATAACCTGGTCGATAACTTAAGCAGTCTCATGGAACCGATCATCATGGTGATCTTGGGTATTTTAGTCGGCGGCTTGATTGTCGCGATGTACTTGCCGATTTTCAAACTCGGCGCTGCCATATAACGCTACCAGCGCGCCTTCCGGGCCGGAAGGCGCCAACACAACCGACTCAACATTCATGGATCTGTTAGCCCTGTTTTTTTCCGCATACCCTTACGCTTTTCCTGGTCTGGCGGCCGTGCTAGGCCTGATGGTGGGCAGTTTCCTCAACGTTGTCATTTACCGCCTGCCGGTGATGATGCACCGTAACTGGCGGCAAGAATGCGCTAATTATCTTAAGGTTGAGCAAGCGGCCGACGCTGAGGAAGCTTTAAATCTGGTGTTCCCGCTGTCGCGCTGTCCCAGCTGCAAAACGCCCATCAAACCCTATCAGAATATTCCGGTCGTCAGTTATCTGCTGTTAAAAGGCCGTTGCGCCAGCTGCCAGACCCGGATTTCACCACGTTATCCTGCCATAGAAGCGCTCACCGCCGTGTTGAGTGTGATCGTCGCCTGCCATTTCGGTTATAGCGTGCAAACCGTATTCGCCTTGGGTCTGACCTGGGCTTTGGTGGCGCTAAGTTTTATCGATATCGACCACCAACTGCTGCCTGACAGCATCACCTTGCCCGCGCTTTGGGTTGGCTTGTTACTGAGCTTGGCCGGTGTGTTCACCGACAGCCACGACAGCATCATCGGCGCGGCGGCAGGTTATTTGTGTCTTTGGTCGGTTTACCAACTGTTTAAACTGGCCACCGGCAAAGAAGGCATGGGTTACGGCGATTTTAAACTGCTGGCCTTATTCGGCGCCTGGCTGGGCTGGCAAATGCTGCCGGTTATCGTTTTGTTGTCATCATTGGTAGGCGCGGTAATCGGGATAACACAGATTGTGTTAGGCAAACGCGACCGCAATGTACCCATCCCTTTCGGCCCCTATTTGGCGATTGCGGGCTGGCTGGCAATGCTGTGGGGGAGTAAACTAAACCAATTCTACTTGGCTTCCGCAGGCTTGTAACATGTTAAAAGTCGGTTTGACCGGCGGCATAGGCAGCGGCAAATCCACCGTCGCCGGCTTATTTGCCCAACACGGATGCCCTATCATAGATGCCGATGTCATTGCCCATACGCTGGTGGAGCCCGGGCAGCCGGCTTTGGCCGCCATACGGCAGGCATTCGGCGAAGAAATCATGGACGGCGCCGCGCTCAACCGCAAAAAGCTGGGCGACATCGTATTTACCTACCCGCTACAAAAGCAAAGGCTTGAAGCCATTTTGCACCCATTGATCCGCACGGCGATTCAAGCCCAAGTGCAACAATGCCATGGGGCTTATTGCATCATTGTAGTTCCGCTGTTGATCGAAGCCGGCATGACCGATTTGGTTGACCGGATTGTACTGGTCGATTGCCCGGAAACCATGCAAATCCAACGCGTGCAACAACGCGATAACCTGCCGCCGGCCAAAATTCAAGCCATCATGGCTAATCAAGCCTCGCGCGCCGAACGGGTACGCATTGCCGACGATATCATCGATAACGCGTTCCCGGATGCCGCGCTTGCAGAACAAGTTAAAAAACTGCACAATCATTATCTTTCATTAAGTACTAGCCGGGATAACTTTACTTGTGAGCAGCAAAATCATCTATGAATTCCCCCTCAATGAAAGAATCCGGGTTTTCATAAGACTTGAGCAACTTTTCCAGCAATTCGACCACTTCCTGCAAGGCAAAACAGTCATCGACAAACGGGCCTGCTTAAGTGTGCTGCTGGACATCATGACCATTTTCAACCGCAACAACATCAAGTCCGAGGTGATTAAAGAGCTGGAGCGCCATGCCCAAATTCTTAACCGCGTCGCCAACAAAACCCATGTCGACAAAGAAAAGTTGCAGGAGCTGCTGGCCGAGGTCAACACCGCCAGCAAAAAACTTTATGCCGCCAGCGGCAAACTCGGCATTAACTTGCTAAAAAGCGACTTGTTTCAAAGCGTGGCCCAGCGCAGCACGATTCCCGGCGGCACTTGCTCGTTCGACCTGCCGGAATACCACTACTGGCTGGAACAAGATGAAGCTGAGCAAATAACCGATTTAAACCACTGGAGCAGTCCGTTTACCGATATTCGCGATGCGGTAGACCTGATTCTCGACATTATCCGTAGCAGCAGCACGGAACAGGACAGGGTCGCCCAAGCGGGTTTTTTCCAATTCAGCCTGGACAGCACCCAGCCCTACCAACTGCTTAAAGTTGCAGTCGATAAATCGGTGCTCTGCTTTGCCGAAATCAGCGGCGGCAAACACCGTTGCACCATTCGTTTTATGGTGCCTTCCGGCGACAGCTCCCGTCCCGTGCAAAGCACCGACAACATTGCGTTTGCACTGACCAGTTGTCTGTTTTGAGTGGACGGCCATGGCTACTGTTGTTAAATGCCCGCATTGCCGCAAACCGGTACCCTGGGACAACGATCATCCTTATAAACCGTTTTGTTCGGAACGCTGCCGGCTGATTGACCTGGGCGAATGGGTGATGGAAGAAAAACGAATCCCCGGCGAAAGCCTGCCGGAGCAATCCGGGCAGGATGACGATGACAGCGACCCGGCCTACTGGCAATAACTAATCCCAAAACGCCCGTATCGAAGCAATTCCTTGCCCGCCCGCTACACAGGCGGTGTCCAGATCGGCGAGAGACAGGCCGCCCAAGGCATAAACCGGCAGCCTGGCGTCCGCAACCAAACGCTCGAACGCCGCCCAACCCAGGCCTGCTTTATCCGGATGCGATTGCGTCGCCAAAACCGGCGCCAGCACGGCAAAATCCAGCTCCAAATCGGCCGCGTGCAACAGTTCTTCCGCGTTATGGCAAGAGGCTGCCAACCACCGGTAACCTTCAGGCTTTTGTGTTAACGCCATCAGGTCGCGGCCGGTTAAATGCAAACCGTCGGCCGTAAGCCCTAGCCCGGCATGAACGGAATTGATCAACAAAACCGCCCCGGCCGCCTGACAAACCGAATAAGCTTGGCGGATAAACCTGCGGACTGAACCCGGGGGCAGCGTTTTCAACCGTGCCTGAATCAGCGTAACGCCTCGACTTAATAATTTTTCCAAATGCGTCATGAGTGCGGTTTCGGCCATGTTATCCAAAATGGCGTAACCACCCGGCAGCTTAACGGCATTGACAATAGCTCGGTTGGCGGCCGGAAACCGGTATTTATCCAGTTCCTGCGGCGTTACCCAGGCAAACGGCTGGCCTTCCCGGCCATGGGCTTGGCCGCTAAAACCGTCCACCCAAAACACATGCAGCTGCACGGCCAAATCGGGGTATTGATGTTTAATGCAGATTAGCGGTTTGATAGCCAGGACATCAATGCCGACTTCCTCGTGCAGCTCCCGCACCAGGGCCTGTTGAACGCTTTCCCCCGGCTCCAGCTTGCCGCCGGGAAATTCCCACAACCCGCCTTGATGCACCTTGGCCGGGCGGCGGGCGATCAACACCCGGCCATGCGCATCTCTGACCACACCCGCCGCCACCTGTAACACCGGCGTGCCGGCGGCTTTAAGTCCGGTATTCGGCATTGATTTTTACGTAATCGTAGGAAAAATCGCAGGTTAACACGGCTTGTTCCACCTCGCCCCGGCCCAGATCGACAGTAATGGTGATTTCCGGCTGGTTCATCACGCGCTGGCCGGCGGCCTCTGTGTAACTCGGATCGCGGCCGCCATTGCTGACGATGCAGACGTCATCGAGAAAAATCCGCACCGTGTCCAAGACCAGCCCGTCCACGCCGGCCCGGCCTACCGCCGCCAAAATCCGACCCCAGTTGGGATCACTGGCGAAAAACGCGGTTTTCACCAGCGGCGAATGCGCGATGGTCTTGGCGACATTAACCGCCTCGGCCTCGCTAAGCGCCTGCCTGACAAGAATTCGCATGAGCTTGGTAGCGCCCTCGCCGTCGCGCACGATGGCCTCGGCCAGCGCGCGACAGATTTCATTTACCGCCTGGGTAAACAACGCATACGCCGCCGTGTTTGCTTTCAGCTCCGGTACTTTGGAACAACCGCTGGCCATGAGCACGCAGGCGTCGTTAGTAGAGGTATCGCCGTCCACGGTAATGCGATTGAACGAATACTCCACGGCTTGGGACAAGCAGGTTTGCAGCAAGGCTTGATCGATACGCGCATCGGTGGCGATAAACCCGAGCAGGGTGGCCATATTGGGCTGAATCATACCGGCACCTTTGGAAATACCGGTAATGGTGATGTTTTCACCATCGATAGCAATAACTTTGGATGCCCCTTTGGGGAAGGTATCCGTGGTCATGATGGCTTTGGCAGCCGCAAGCCAGTTGTCTTCGCTTAATTGTTCGTAGGCTTTGGGCAAAGCGGCGGTAATTTTTGCCACCGGCAGCGGCTGGCCGATAACGCCAGTGGAAAACGGCAGCACCTGGCAGGCTTCACCGCCGGTAACCTCAGCCACTGCGGTGCAACTGGCATGGGCATCCGCCAGCCCCGGCGCACCGTTACCGGCATTGGCATTGCCGGAATTCACCAATAGCCAGCGCGGACGTTGGTTTAAATGGGCTTTGGCGACTACCACCGGCGCCGCGCAAAACGCATTTTGGGTGAACACCGCCGCGCATGCCGCCGACTCCGGCAAGGCCATCAACAATACATCGTCTTTAACGGTTTGCTTGATGCCCGCGCATGCCGTACCCAGCTTGACGCCGGGTACAGGCAGCAACGCAGGCAGTTGGTATCCTTCGGGAAGTACTGCCATGGTTAAACTCTAAGAATAAAAAAGAATAGGAATTAGCCGCCGACTTGCAGAACAATAATAAACTCACCCTCGTGCTCCCGGCTCTCCAGCACGGTATGGCCGTGGATACGGCACCAGGCCGGAATATCCTGCATCACGCCGGGATCGGTGGCCACCACTTCCAGGCGGTCGCCGGGTTGCAATTGTTTGATCTTATCCTGCGTACGAATCACCGGCAGCGGACATAACAAACGCCTGGCGTTTAACACGTCCCGGTTCATATATACCACGCCTCCGGAATGTCGGCGCTGGCGATAGGCTTGACCTTAGGCGGCGCTCGCTGCCGTCTTTTTGGGTGATGGTAACTTCCACCGATTCGGCATTGCGGCCCTGGCCGAAACGCGCGGTGATTGCCGCCGCCAGATGCAAATCCTCGGCCGACGGCGTACCGTCCAGCAACACCAAGGGCCCGCTATGGCTTAGACTGAACAAACTGATGTACTCCTTACGGTAACCTTCCAGAAACCGGCCCTCGCCTTCCTCGCGCGCCACGATCAGCTTGAAATTGGCGGCCGGGCGAATGTGACGGCCGACTTTGAGCAGCATGATGTCGTCCAGTTCGTACTCGCGATTGTTATCGCGCGCCTGCCACAAATCCACCAGTTTGGCCGAATAATTGGGATCGGTCAAAAAGCAGCAGCCGCCGGCCGGTTGCGCATAATCGCTAATGCCGTATTGCTTGACCAGCTCCATCTGCGGCTTGCGCGAACGCCCGCTGAAATCATGCAGCTTGTCCCTATCCACCCAGCCTTCACGCTCCGGCACCGTCGGCGGCAGGTATTTGGCGCATAAAGGCCGCAGCAACAAGTCGTCGGCGCCCGATTCGCGGGCGATGACCGGCATGGTATCGCGTCGTTGCGACATGGGCCGCTGGCCGATCACTTCGCCGGTAATAATAAAATCAAACCCATTCTCGGCAATCCACTGTTTGGCTTTGTTGACCATGAAAATCTTGCAATCCAGGCACGGGTTCATATTGGCGCCGTAACCGTGCTTGGGGTTAATCAACACGTCTTTGTATTCGTCGATCACATCGACAATATGCAGCTTAATGCCCAGCTGCTCGGCCACCCACAAGGCATTATTGCGCTTGGGCTTGGCTTTGGCCTTGGCGCGGATGGCATGGGTATGGCCTTCCACGCAAAACCCGGTGAAGAAATTAATGCCCTCGACATGCACCCCTTGATCCATCACCGTTTTCGCCGCCAGCATGGAATCCAGCCCACCGGAAATCAAGGCCACGGCTTTTCGTTGTTTGTTCATTGCTACCATTCAATCAAAAAATGCCTGCATTATACGCCTTGGCAGAGATTTATCTAAGCAGCCCTAAAGTTGATTGACTTACCGCGCTATATTTCAAGATATTTTCTATACACCTTCCCCCACACCCGCATTAGCCACGCTCAGCCACCCCTACCGGTAACAATGCGCTATTGCACGACCTTGCCCCTAAGGTGGCTGCAAATAAAGTGCAAAAGCCGGGCGTATAACACCGAATGGCTTATTTGTTAAATAGTTACCCCGGTAGACCAACTGAAACACGGCCTTTTTTTTCAGAAAATAACAGTTAGCCTCTTTAAGTCATCAAACTTTCATAAAGCTTCTTTAATATTTTGTTAATTTCGATAAGACCGTTTAGTTGCAGGCATTGGATGGTTTGCAGCCTTAAACAATTATCGAGATCGCAAAGGATGACAAGTGCTCGCGCTATTTCTTAAGCCTGTTTTAAGACTTTATTCTTCAAAGTTGAAATAGGCTCAGATTTCGGGCCGCACAACTTGGCGAATGTCCTGGCAAGTGCAGCGCAAATTTGAACGGGAAGCGGGGCGAGTTGACTACTCGAAGCATGGATCCACTTAACTAACTAAATAAAATACAGGAATTAACAACTACTATGAAAGGCAAATTACATCCCGCCAACGACGAGACTATCAATCCGTCCGGCAATGAATCCATCAACGAAATTATTAACGAAATCAACGAAAGTCGTCGCCAGTTTATTAAAACCGGCGTTAGTGCCGGGATTATGGTTGCCCTGGGCGGCGGCATCGCAGGCCGCGCATTGCTGGGCGACATCGCCGAGGCCGCGCCTATCCC
>PERF01000023.1 GCA_002928495.1 Methylobacter sp.
GTCTGCATGGGCAATATCTGCAGGTCGCCGACTGCAGAGGGCGTATTTGCCAAGCTGTTAAAGGATACCGAAGCCGAGCATTTGTTTGCCCTGGATTCCGCCGGCACGCATGCTTATCATATTGGTGAGCAGCCTGATTCAAGAGCGCAAAAAGCGGCCGCAGAACGGGGTATAGAGCTATCCCATCTCAAGGCCAGAAAAGTCAGCGCGGAGGATTTTGAAAATTTTGATTATTTACTGGTCATGGACGACGAAAATTACGCTTCGTTGCTCGCGGTTTGCCCGGAACCTCATAAACCTAAAATCCAGTATTTCTTAAGTTATGCACCGCATTTGAATACCCGCGAGGTGCCGGACCCGTATTACGGCGGCAAATATGGCTTCGAGCGGGTCTTGGATTTGGTAGAAGCCGCTTCGGCAGGTTTTTTCAAAGCCGTGGTCGAACCTAAACAAGTCATGTAATTTTGCTCACCATGGCCATAGTCACCAACACCATTAATTATCTTGACGGGGATGTTGTTCTAGAGGCGTTTTTTGCCTTCGACGATGCCATATCCACCCCCCGTCCGGCAGTATTAATTCATCATACTTGGGTGGGCCGGGATGGTTTTGTAGAGGGTAAAGCCCGTAAAATTGCCGAACTAGGTTATCTGGGGTTTGCGATCGATATGTATGGTAAAGGCATATTGGGCGCTTCCCCTGAAGAAAATGCCAAACTGATGGCGCCGTTTATGGAAAACCGGGCGCTGCTTAGAAAACGCGTTTTGGCGGGTTTTACCGCTATTAAGCAATTACCATGGACTGATCAAAACAAAATCGCCGCCATTGGTTTTTGTTTCGGCGGTTTGTGTGCGCTGGATTTGGCCAGGGCAGGTGCCGATCTTAAAGGTGTGATTAGTTTTCACGGCCTGTTGAAGGCGCCGACGGGCGTGGAAGCCTGTGCTGTCAAGGCTAAAATTCTTGCCTTACATGGCCACGACGATCCATTGGTCAAGCCGGAGCAGGTATTGGCCTTTCAACAGGAAATGACTGCGGCCGGCGCGGATTGGCAGGTTCACAGCTACGGTCACACCGTTCACGGCTTTACCAACCCGGCTGCCAACAATCCTCAATTCGGCACTGTCTATAATGCGGATGCCGACCGCCGCTCCTGGCGGACACTGGGTAATTTCCTTGAAGAAATACTGGTTTAAGCAAGTATACAGTTTCGACTAAAACATCGTAATTTGTTATAATCTGCCGCTTTTAGAGTCGGCAATTGCGCATTATTTTTATTTGATAAAGCAGTTGCTTCCGGAAGCAAAAAGCAGGCAGGCGCGGGTTTGTCTGCAAAAATTATAATAACGGATCAATGTCGGACTTCGCGAAAGAAATCATACCCGTCAATCTCGAAGATGAGATGAGACAATCTTATCTGGGTTACGCTATGAGCGTGATCATCGGACGCGCCTTACCCGATGCCAGAGACGGTCTGAAACCCGTGCACCGGCGCGTGCTGTTCGCCATGAGCGAGCTCAGCAATGACTGGAACAAGCCGTATAAAAAATCCGCCCGCGTGGTCGGTGATGTCATCGGTAAATATCACCCGCACGGCGATACTGCCGTCTATGACACCATGGTGCGCATGGCGCAGCCGTTTTCCATGCGTTACATGTTGATCGACGGTCAAGGCAATTTTGGTTCCGTGGATGGCGATGCCCCGGCCGCCATGCGTTATACCGAGGTGCGCATGGCTAAAATCGCGCATGAGCTAATGGCCGATTTGGACAAAGAAACCGTCGATTTTGCGCCCAATTACGACGAATCCGAATCGGAACCCACGGTACTGCCGACCCGAATCCCGACACTTTTGATCAACGGCTCCTCAGGCATAGCCGTAGGCATGGCGACTAATATCCCGCCGCATAATCTGTCGGAAGTGATTAGCGCCACGCTGGCCATGATGGATAGCCCGGACATCAGTATTCATGAGCTGATGACGCATATTCCAGGGCCGGATTTTCCGACTTCGGGCATTATCAACGGCGCATCGGGCATTTACAGCGCTTACAGCACCGGACGCGGCAAAATTTATCTACGGGCCCGCTGCCATTTTGAAGACATAGGCGAAGGCAGCCGGCAGGCCATCATTGCAACAGAGCTGCCTTATCAAGTCAACAAAGCCAAGCTGTTGGAAAAAATTGCCGAATTGGTTAAGGAAGGCAAGCTGGAAGGCATATCGGGATTACGTGATGAGTCCGATAAAGACGGCATGCGCATGGTGATTGAATTACGCCGCGACGAAGTGCCGGAAGTAGTGCTCAACAATCTATATAAACAAACCCAATTCCAGACCGTATTCGGCATCAACATGGTGGCTTTGCTGAACGGCCGCCCGCATTGCCTGAATTTAAAAGAAATTCTCAACGCTTTTATCAACCACCGCCGTGAGATTGTAACCCGCAGAACCTTGTACAATCTGCGCAAAGCCCGCGAAAGAGCCCATACCTTGGAAGGCTTGGCGGTTGCTCTGGCCAATATCGACGAAATGATCGCGCTGATCCGGGCGGCCGGCAACCGTGCGGAAGCCAAAGAGGGTTTGATGGCGCGCACCTGGGAAACCGGGATTGTTTCGGCCTTGTTGGATCGCGCCGATGCCGAACGCTCGAGGCCGGAAGGCTTGTCCGCCGAATTCGGAATTGTCGGTGACGTCTACCGGCTGACCGAAGCCCAGGCGCAGGCTATTTTAGATTTGCAACTGCACCGTTTAACCGGTCTGGAGCAAGATAAAATTGTCGGCGAATACAAAGAGCTGCTTGCACAAATCGACGGATACCTGGAAATTCTGGCCAGCCATGCGCGTTTGCTGCAGGTTATCCGAGAAGAATTAGTGGCAATCAAAGAGGAATATTCCGATCCGCGCCGCACCGAGATTATCGAAAGCCATCTGGATTTATCCGATGAGGATTTAATTACTGAAGAGGACATGGTAGTTACCATGTCCCATGAAGGTTATGTCAAAGCCCAGCCGTTATCGGATTACAAGGCACAAAAGCGGGGCGGGCGGGGCAAGTCGGCAACGGCCACCAAAGAGCAGGATTTTATCGATAAACTGATTGTTGCCAATACCCACGATATTATTTTGTGCTTCTCTTCATTCGGAAAAGTTTATTGGCTAAAAGTCTATCAACTGCCGATTGCCAGCCGGGCCTCGCGCGGTAAACCGTTTGTCAATCTGCTACCGTTGGATGAAGGCGAAAGTATCAATGCCATGTTGCCGATACGCGAATTCAGCGGCAGCAAATATATTTTTATGGCCACCTCCGCCGGTACCGTAAAAAAGACGCCATTGCAGGAATTTGAGCGCCAGCGTGCCAACGGCAAGATAGCCATTGATTTAAAAGAAAACGACCGGCTGGTCGGTGTCGCGGTTACCGATGGCCATCGTAATGTGCTGTTATTTACCAGTTCCGGTAAAGCCGTGTGTTTCAACGAGGAAGACGTCCGTTCTATGGGGCGTACTGCCTCCGGTGTGCGCGGCATTCGCTTGCAGGAAGGTCAAAAGGTTATTTCGCTGATTATCGCAACCGAAGGCACGGTTTTGAACATTACCGAAAACGGTTATGGCAAACGTACCCGGCTTGAGGAATTCACTTGTCACAAACGCGGCGGGCAAGGTTTGATTGCCATCCAGACCTCGGCCAGAAACGGGGCGGTGGTCGGCGCTGTCCTGGTTAACGATCATGATGAAATCATGTTGATTACCGATGCTGGCACTTTGGTGCGTACTCCGGTGGACGGTATTTCCATTGTCGGCCGAAATACGCAAGGGGTTACGGTGATACGGCTGGATAAAAAAGAGAAGGTCGTCGGTGTCGACCGAATTGAAGGGATGGTGGGCGATGACAATGGCGGCGAAGCGGAAGGCGAGGATGAGGCGGTTGACGATGAGTAATGGCCAGGGTCTATAATTTCAGTGCCGGCCCGGCAACGCTGCCCGAACCTGTGCTTGAGCAAGCGCAGGCTGAGTTATTATCCTGGCATGACACCGGAGTATCGGTGCTGGAAATGAGCCACCGCGGCGAGCATTTTACGGATATTGCCGAACAGCTGGAGGCGGATTTTCGCGAACTCCTGTCGGTGCCTCACGATTATCAGGTTTTATTCCTGCAAGGTGGTGCGACGGCACAGTTTTCTTTGATTCCGCAAAACCTTTTGGGCGATAAAGCCAAAGCCTGTTATGTAAATACCGGCTTTTGGTCGGAAAAAGCTATCGAGTATGCGGGTTACCATTGTCAGGTGGTGGTCAGCGCCAGTTCCGTAGCCAGTGGTTTTCAATCAATTCCGGATACTGCCGGCTGGTTTATAGACCGGGAAGCTGCCTACCTGCATTACACCGCCAATGAAACCATCAACGGTGTCGAGTTTTTTAACATACCCGATAGCGCGGGCTTGCCGTTGGTGTCGGATATGTCCTCCAATATCCTGACACAAGAGCTGGATATCAGCCGGTTCGGCATGATTTACGCCGGAGCCCAGAAAAATATGGGGCCGTCAGGTGTTACAGTAGTGGTGGCTAACGGTGAATTATTGGCGAAAGCGGATGCCAAGCTTGCGCCTCTATTCAACTATGCCGAGCAGGCGCGGCATAAATCGCTACTGAACACGCCGCCGACTTTTAATTGGTATTTGACCGGTTTGGTATTGCAATGGACAAAATCCCAAGGCGGCGTTGCTGCGTTTGCAAGGCGCAGTGCCGACAAGGCTGCCCGGTTATACCAGGTTATAGATCAATCATCTCTCTACATAAATTCGGTAAACCGGGATTGCCGCTCAAGAATGAATATTCCGTTTACCTTGGCCGAAAGCGCGTTGGAAGCCTGTTTTTTAGAGCAAGCCGAGGCCAATGGCTTGGTTGGCTTAAAAGGTCATCGTTTGGCAGGCGGCTTGCGGGCCAGTTTATACAATGCCATGCCGGAACAAGGTGTTAAGGCTTTGGTAGAATTTATGGCCGAGTTTGAGCGGGTGCATTAAGAGGAATTTATCATGGCTTCAACACCAACCCTGGCGGCGCTTAGGGAAAAAATTGATGCAATTGACAGCCAATTGCTGGTGCTGATCAATGAGCGTGCGCAATGCGCTATAGACGTCGCGAAAACCAAGATCGATCAAGGCGAGCAAGGTACGTTTTACCGGCCTGACCGCGAAGCCCAGGTTCTCAGACGTATCAAAACCTTAAATCAAGGGCCGCTGCCCGATGAAACGGCCGTGTTTTTTTTCCGGGAAATCATGTCGGCCTGTCTGGCCCTGGAAAAGCCTTTGGAGGTCGCGTTTTTAGGACCGGAAGGTACGTTTACCCAGCAAGCGGCATTCAAGCATTTCGGACACGCCATCAAGGCGCTTCCCGTCGCGACCATTCATGAGATCTTTACTGCAGTGGAAAACGGGTTATGCCAGTTCGGGGTGGTGCCGGTGGAAAATTCTACCGAAGGCATCATCTCCCATACGCTGGACCGGTTTTTAATATCACCGTTAAGGATTTGCGGGGAAGTTGAAATCCGTATTCATCATAACCTTATGGCAAAGGAAGAAGACCTTTCCGCCATTCAAGTGGTGTATTCGCATCAGCAATCGCTGGCCCAATGCCGCCAATGGCTGGAAAGCAATCTCAAACACGCCAAGCAGATTGCGGTTAACAGCAATGCCGAGGCTGCCCGCCTGGCTGCGGGAGAACAACATAGCGCTGCTATCGCCAGCAAGGTGGCAGCGGAGTTATACCAGCTAACTTTGCTGGAACGTCATATTGAAGACGAGTCCAACAACACAACCCGCTTTATCGTGATCGGGCAGCAACTGCCGGTGTCCACCGGCTCTGATAAAACCTCATTGGTCATATCCACGGGTAACCAGCCCGGCGCTTTGCATAAGATTCTTGGTCCGTTTGCCGAAGCCGGCATCAGCATGGTGCATATCGAATCGCGCCCCTCCCGGCAAGGACTGTGGGAATATGTGTTTTTCATCGATATTGAAGGGCACAGCCAGGATGAAAAAGTTGCCAAAGCATTAATGTCATTAAAAGATCATGTGCATATGCTTAAAATATTAGGCTCTTACCCCAAAGCCGTGCTATAGCCCCGCTACAAACTATATAAAATTATGAATCCGATTTACCAACTCGCTTTGCCCTATGTGCAAGAATTAGTGCCTTATGTTCCCGGCAAGCCGATTGAAGAGCTTGAACGGGAACTGGGGCTTACGGAAATCATCAAGCTGGCGTCCAATGAAAACCCTTTGGGCCCCAGCAAGAAAGCGCTTGCCGCCATGCAGGCGGCGATGCCTCAGCTCGCATTGTATCCGGATGGTAACGGTTTTACATTAAAGCAAGCTTTGGCGCAAAAGCACAAAGTCGACATGGCGCAAATTACCTTGGGCAACGGCTCCAACGAAATCCTGGAGCTGCTGGCCAGAGTGTTTTTGGCGCCGGGGTTGGAGTCGGTGTTTTCCCAGCATGCTTTTGCCATCTATCCGATAGTTACCCAGGCTGCCGGAGCCGCCGGCCGCGTCGCCAAAGCCGTCGATTACGGCCATGATTTGGCCGGCATGATGGCTTTGGTCAGCGCCAATACCCGTTTGGTGTTTATTGCCAATCCCAACAATCCAACCGGAACGCTGCTGCCGCCAACGGAATTGCAAGCATTTATCAAAGCACTTCCGGAACATTGTATTTGTGTTCTTGACGAGGCGTATTTTGAGTTTGTCGATGAAGCCCTGCGGGGCGATACGGTAAGCTGGTTAAAGACTTGTCAGAATCTGATCATAACCCGCACATTTTCCAAGGCCTACGGTTTGGCAGGATTGCGTATCGGCTATGCCTTGTCCGGTTTGGAGCTAGCGGATTTGTTAAACCGGGTACGGCAGCCGTTTAATAACAATGCGTTGGCGTTGGCCGCTGCGGAAGCCGCCTTGTCCGACCACGACCATTTACAGGCCACCATTGCCAACAATCAGCAAGGCATGACGCAATTATGCCAGGGCTTTGAGCGCATGGGCTTGGAGTGGATCGCTTCCGCCGGAAATTTCATTTCAGTGGATGTTAAACGCCCCGGCCAGCCGGTTTTTGATGCGTTGCTTAAGAAAGGCGTCATTGTCCGCCCGGTAGGCAATTATGAACTGCCCAATCACTTACGCATCAGCATAGGTACAGAAAAAGAAAACGACTTTTGCCTGAATGCATTGGCGGATACCTTAAACAATGTTTGAAAAGCTATGCATCATCGGCGTTGGCTTGATTGGAGGGTCGGTAGCCCGAGCCGCCCGTGAGTATGGGTTAGCTGATAAAATCATCGGTCTTGGGCGCCAGGATGATGTGGAAAATTTAAGACTTGCGCTGTCCATGGGGGTAATCGATGAGTTCCATTTGACTCCCGGGCCTGCTGTACAAGAGGTTGACTGCATCGTATTGGCTGCGCCGGTAGGCGCGATGCGGTCAATTTTTGACCAGCTCAAGCCCTATTGGAATGACAAAGTTATAGTGACCGATGTCGGCAGCACTAAAGCCAGTGTCATTGCTGCGGCGAATCATGTGTTTGGGTCTGTGCCTCCTAACTTTGTACCCGCTCATCCCATAGCCGGAGCCGAGAAAAGTGGTGTCGAAGCAGCGCAAACGGGTTTGTTTCTGCATAAGCGGCTGATAATCACACCGCTTGAAAATACCAGCCAACAGGCGGTAAATGTAGTTCAAAGTTTTTGGCAAGGGCTAGGCGCTTATGTTTCGGTCATGGATGTGGAGCGTCACGATGCGGTGTTGGCGGCAACCAGCCATTTACCGCATGTGCTGGCGTATGCTTTGGTAGATATGCTAGGCCATCAGGACGAAAAAAATGCCATTTTTCAATTTGCTGCCGGGGGATTTAAAGATTTTACCCGGATCGCCTCCAGCGATCCAACGATGTGGCGGGACATTTGTTTGGCCAATAAAAACCAGCTGGTTCCCCTGCTGCAGCAATTAAAAGCCGAATTAAGCCATGTTGAGGATTTACTGCAAGCCGGCGATGGTCAGCAGTTATTTGAAATTTTTAATTACGCCCGCCGTGCCCGGCAGCGTTTTCTTAACTTATATGAAGGCAGTATGTCAAAATCCATAACCTTTACCGTGCAACCCGGCGGCAAGCTGCAAGGCGAGGCCAGAGTGCCGGGCGATAAATCGATTTCCCACCGTTCAATCATGTTGGGCTCATTGGCGGAAGGCATCACCCAGGTGACGGGATTTCTTGAAGCGGAGGATGCGTTAGCCACTTTGCAGGCGTTCCGTGATATGGGCGTGGTGATTGAAGGCCCGCACGAAGGTAAGGTGACCATTCACGGCGTCGGCAAGCATGGCCTAAAAGCGCCGAAAAATGATCTGTATCTGGGCAATTCCGGCACCTCCATGCGTTTATTAGCCGGACTGCTGGCCGGACAAGCGTTTGATTCGGTGCTGACCGGAGACAAGTCGTTGTCCGGACGGCCCATGAAGCGGGTTACCGAGCCTCTGGCAGCCATGGGCGCCAGCATAGAAACCAGCCAACAAGGTACCGCGCCTTTACGAATTACCGGCAAAGCTGGACAGTTAAGCGGTTTGGACTACCCAATGCCGATTGCCAGTGCGCAGGTTAAATCCTGCCTATTATTGGCCGGTATGTATGCCAAAGGCGAAACCTGCGTGACTGAACCCGCACCCACGCGTGACCATACCGAACGCATGTTAACCGGCTTCGCTTACCCGGTCTCAACACAGGCTAATAGAGTCAGCATCAATGCCGATGGCAAACTTACAGCCGCCAGCATCGACGTGCCCAGCGATATTTCATCGGCCGCCTTTTTTTTGGTGGGGGCATCAATTGCGGAAGGTTCGGATATTGTGCTCAAGCATGTCGGCATCAACCCAACCCGCACCGGTGTGATCGATATTTTACGGTTAATGGGCGCGCATATCGAAATTTTAAATTCCGACATTGTGGGCGGCGAACCGGTTGCCGATTTAAGAGTCATTTCCAGGCCGTTGAACGGCATTGACATACCGGAAGCACTAGTGCCGCTGGCCATCGATGAATTTCCCGCACTATTTATTGCCGCCGCTTGCGCGCAGGGACAGACGCGGTTAAGCGGTGCCGAAGAGTTGCGCGTTAAAGAATCCGATCGTATACAAGTGATGGCTGATGGTTTGCAGACCTTAGGTATTAATGCGCTGCCCACCCCCGACGGCATGATTATTCAAGGCGGAAAACTGGGCGGCGGAGAAGTGTTTTCTCATGGCGACCATCGCATTGCCATGGCCTTTGCCGTAGCCGGATTAAAAGCATCTTCAGCCATCGTGATTCACGATTGCGCAAATGTAAACACGTCGTTTCCAAATTTTAAAGAATTGGCGCGGCACTTGGGCTTGTCGCTGGAAAGTCATGAAGCAAGCTTCTCAAAATAACCGGGATATTCAACGATGACGGTTCCGGTTTTAACCATAGACGGCCCAAGCGGTGCCGGAAAAGGCACGGTCAGCCGGGCAGTGGCGGCAAAATTGGGCTGGCATTATCTGGATAGCGGCGCCCTTTACCGGGCATTGGCGTTGGCTGCGCAAAAGCAAGCCATAAATTTGCAAGATCAAACTAGCCTGGCCGAGGTTGCTCAAACCATGTCGTTAGAGTTTATCTGTGCAAGCCAAGTATCGGTCATGCTGGATGGCGAAGAGATAACCCGTCAGTTAGGTCTTGAAAGCACCGGCAATGCCGCTTCTATTGTGGCGGCCTTGCCGGCGGTGCGGCAAGCGTTACTGCAAAAACAAAAGGATTTCAAACGCCTGCCGGGATTAGTTGCCGATGGACGGGATATGGGTACCGTGGTTTTTCCGGAAGCCCGGACTAAAGTTTTCTTGACTGCTTCAGCTATAAAAAGAGCTGAGAGACGCTATAAACAGTTGAAAGAAAAAGGGATTGATGCTAACCTAACACTCTTAGCGAAAGAAATAGAAGATCGTGACCGCCGGGATAGTGAGCGTAAAATCGCTCCGTTAGCTATGGCGGCCGATGCTATTTTTATTGATTCTTCGGATATGACGCAAGACGCTGTAATCCAAGAGGTTTTAAGTTTAATCCGCTAAGAGTTCACCGTACTTTTTAAGTATGTTTTTTTAACTTTAAATTATATACAAGGCTTGTTTTAGTTAACAACAGCCTGGGAAATTGAAACATGAGCGAAAGCTTTGCTGAGTTATTTGAAGAGAGTTTAACCCGAACTGAAATGCGTCCTGGCGCCATGCTGATTGGTACCGTGGTGGATATCGAAAACGATATGATCATTGTCAGCACCCAATCCAAATCCGAAGGTGTCATTCCCAAATGGCAGTTTTTGAATAATGATGGCGAGCTGGAAGTTAATATCGGTGATGAAGTCGAGGTCGCTCTCGATCTTTTTGAAGACGGTTTGGGTTCCACCCTTCTTTCCCGGGATAAGGCTAAACGCAATAAAGCCTGGTCTGAATTGGAAGCGGCATTTGAAAACGATGCCACGGTTGTCGGCCGCATTACCGGCAAGGTACGCGGCGGTTTTACGGTCTCGGTTGGCGCTTTACGCGCATTTTTGCCGGGTTCGTTGGTTGATGTCAGACCGATCCGTGATACCTCGTTTCTGGAAAACCGCGATTTAGAGTTTAAAGTTATAAAAATCGACCAAAAACGCAATAACGTTGTGTTGTCACGCCGCGCTGTGGTTGAAAAAGAATACAGTGCCGAACGCGAAGAATTACTGAGAACACTAGAGGAAGGCGCTGTCGTAACCGGTACCGTTAAAAACCTGACTGATTACGGCGCCTTTATTGATTTGGGCGGCATTGACGGTTTGCTGCATATTACCGATATGGCTTGGCGCCGTGTCCGCCATCCGTCTGAGTGCGTTGAAATCGGTCAGGAAGTCAAAGTCCGCGTTCTGAAATACGATAAAGATAAAAACCGTGTTTCATTAGGTATGAAACAAATGGGCGAAGATCCTTGGCAAAATATCAACCGCCGTTACCCGGCCGGTACTCGCGTATTCGGTAAAGTCAACAACCTTACCGATTACGGCTGTTTTGTCGAGATCGAAGAAGGCGTTGAAGGCTTGGTGCACGTTTCCGAGATGGATTGGACCAACAAAAACGTCAATCCGTCCAAAATTGTTCAATTAGGTGACGAAGTTGAAGTCATGGTTTTGGAAATCGACGAAGAACGCCGCCGTATTTCGTTGGGCATGAAACAATGTAAGCCGAACCCATGGGATGAATTTGCAGCGTCTCACAACAAAGGCGATAAAATTTCCGGCAAAATCAAATCGATTACCGATTTCGGCATTTTCATCGGTTTGGATGGCGGCATTGACGGCTTAGTGCATATGTCCGATATTTCTTGGACCGAAGAAGGCGAAACCGCCGTGCGTGAGTATAAAAAAGGCGATGAAATCGAGACGGTGATTTTGGCGGTAGACTCCGAGCGCGAGCGTATTTCCTTAGGTATTAAACAACTCGAACAAGACCCTTTCCAAAACTTTTTAGCAACCCATGAAAAAGGCAGCTTGGTTAAAGGCGTAATCAAAGAAATTGATGCCAAAGGAGCGGTAGTGCTTTTGGATGATTATGTGGAAGGTTATCTGCGCGCCTCGGAAATTCAACGTGACCGCGTGGAAGATGCCCGCACTTTGCTGAAAGAAGGCGACGAGTTGGAAGCTAAATTTATTGGTGTCGACAAGAAAACCAAAACCATCTCTTTGTCGATCAAGGCCAAAGACCATGACGAAGAAACCACCGCCATCAAAGACTATTCTCAGCCCGCAAATGGAACTCCGACGCTAGGAGACATTTTCAAGCAAATGGAAAAATAAGAATCTGGCAGGGATATGCATTAGCATATCCCATTGCTTTTGTTGATTTTTATAGGATAGAAAGTGACAAAGTCCGAACTTATTGAAGCGCTTGCCAAACAACAACCCCATTTAGCCCTTAAAGACGTTGAACTCGCCGTTAAATGTATCATCGAAGAGATGAATCATGCTTTAGCTTCCGGCGAAAGAATCGAGATTCGAGGTTTTGGAAGTTTTTCTTTGCATAAGCGCCCACCGCGAATAGGCAGAAATCCTAAAACGGGTGACTCGGTTTCTCTAGCCGAAAAGCATGTACCGCATTTTAAACCCGGCAAAGAGTTGCGGGAACGCGTGGACGCTTCTCGTGAAAAGCATAAAATTATTGGTTAATCACCGTTTTTGACTATCAAAAAAATGTGCAAGGCTTGCCGGCAAGTCTTGCACATTATCAATTGAGCGTGTTTGTCAACTCATTTAATTAGGTAGTGCTTAAAAGCCGAACAAAACCCTCAAAAGAAAGTTGTTTCTTGTTTCAAAAAAGATATGCTATAGTGATTGTTAATGAGAATGATTATTGATAATCATTTTGGTTTAATTTTTCCTCGTAGGAGGATGCATGTCTGTCAGTTTAAAAAGTCTTTCAGTGGGCGATACCGGCCGCATTGTCGGTTTCGAAAAATCAGGTAAAGCCTACCGCAAACGGTTACTTGCCATGGGATTAACGCCGGGTACCGATTTTCGGGTAACCCGTTTTGCTCCGATGGGGGATCCGGTTGAAATTAAATTACGTGGATTTTCTTTGACTTTACGCAAGGATGAAGCGGGTGTTTTGCTGATTGAGAAAGCTTGATGGCTTCTCATTTTACCGTTGGCGTAGTCGGCAATCCAAACTGCGGTAAAACCACGCTATTTAATGCCTTGACCGGTGCCCGTCAGCATGTCGGTAATTGGCCCGGAGTTACTGTAGAAAAAAAAACCGGTGAATACCATCATGCCGGTGTTCAAATTACCTTGGTCGATTTACCCGGTACTTATTCTTTAGATGCGGTAGACGATCAGGTATCACTAGACGAAAAAGTTGCCCGTGATTACGTCGCCTCCAAAGAAGCCGACTTAATCGTCAATATCATTGACGCAACCAATATTGAGCGCAATTTGTACCTTACTTCACAATTAGTTGAAATGAAGGTGCCTATGATTGTTGTGCTTAATATGATGGATGCGGTAAAGCAGCAGAACATTAAAATCGACACCGGTATCATTTCCCAATGCCTGGCATGCCCTGTTGTGCCTGTTGCTGCTTCGATAAAGCAAGGCATAGACGATTTAAAAAATGTTATTAACCGGGCCGCGCAAGAACAACCGATACCGGATTGGCGAATAAGCTATGCGCCGGCGTTGGAACAAGCAATCAATGCGTTAATCCCGGCGATTGAACCGGTTGCCCATAGCGGCAACTGCGATGTTCGTTGGCTTGCGCTCCGTCTGCTGGAAGGCGATACCTTGGCGCAGAAAATTGCCGGTGACGAATTCGTGCTGGAAGCTTCCCGCTTGCAACAAGCTATTGAACAAGAAACCGGGGATGAAATTGACATACTGGCAGCGGATGCGCGTTACGGCTTTGTCCATCAGCTGGCGCAACAGGCAGTTGTCAAACTGGGCCAAGTCAGCCACGATATTACTGAAAAAATCGACAAGTTCATTTTAAATCGCTATTTAGGCATACCGGTGTTTTTGCTGGTGATGTATACGATGTTTATGTTCACCATAAACATCGGCGGCGCGTTTGTCGATTTTTTCGATCAATTGTTTGGCGCGGTATGTGTGGATGGCTTAGGTCTGGTCATGTCAGGTTTGGGCTTGCCGGAATGGTTGATAGTATTACTGGCACAGGGCGCGGGGGCGGGCATTCAGGTAGTGGCAACCTTTGTTCCTATCGTGGGCATTTTGTTTATGTGCTTGTCGATGCTCGAAGACTCAGGCTATATGGCTAGAGCGGCATTTGTGATTGACCGTTTCATGCGTATGATCGGTTTGCCCGGCAAATCGTTTGTGCCAATGATCGTGGGCTTTGGATGTAACGTTCCGGCAATTATGGCCACGCGCACCTTGGAAAAGCCCAGGGACAGGATTCTAACCAATTTAATGAATCCCTTCATGTCTTGCGGCGCGCGCTTGCCGGTTTACGCCTTATTCGCAACCGCATTTTTCCCGGTCGGTGGGCAAAATATGGTGTTCGGCCTGTATTTGATTGGGATCACTGCGGCGATTTTAACCGGTTTGATCATGCGTTTAACCTTGTTTAAAGGGCAATCGTCGCCTTTCATCATGGAGTTGCCGGCTTACCACTGGCCGCAGTTAAGCAGCGTATGCATTCATACTTGGGAGCGTTTAAAAAATTTTGTGTTTGATGCCGGCAAAGTGATTGTGCCTATGGTGCTGGTGCTAAATTTGCTCAATGCTGTTGGTACCGACGGCAGTTTTGATCAGGACGGAAGCAGCGATAAATCGGTACTAAGTTCAATTGGCCGCAGCTTGACGCCGGTGTTCCGGCCGATTGGTATAGAACCGGAAAACTGGCCGGCCACAGTTGGTATTTTTACCGGGGTTTTAGCTAAGGAAGCCGTGGTCGGTACATTAAACGCCTTATATAGCCAAATGGCCGGCGGAAATACTGAAGATAAGGTTTTTGATTTCAAGGAATCGGTTTACCTGGCATTTTTGACCATACCTGAAAACTTAAAAGAAGTTGCAGACAAAGTGTTGGACCCTTTAGGGTTAAATAGTCTCAACGACTGATTTAGATGCCGCCGCCGGGGAACAAGAGGTAGATGTCGGCACGTTTGCCGCCATGCAAAAAAGTTTTGACGGCCAACGCGGTGCATTCGCTTACCTGTTGTTCATCTTGCTGTACGCGCCGTGTGTGGCGGCAACGGCGGCAATATACCGGGAGACATCCCTAGGCTGGACCATTTTTGTGTTTTGCTGGACTACCGGTCTGGCGTTTTTGGTTGCCACCTTGTATTACCAGGCAATGACTTATTCGCAACATCCTACCCAGTCGCTAATTTGGATGGCGAGCTTGATGGGTTTGTTCGTTGCGGTGTTGCTGGCATTATGGCTAAAAGGCAAAATTCAATACCTAAGTTCAGAGCAGGTGCCCTTATGATCCTGGCGGAATTAAGAGATTATTTAAAACAGCAACAGCGGGTAACCCTGAGCGATTTGGTCAATCATTTCCATATTGAGGCCAATGCGTTAAGAGGCATGCTGGCTAAATGGATTGACAAAGGAAAATTGCGCAAGACCGGCTTGGAGTCCAATTGCGGTACCGGCTGTTGCAAGTGCGATCCCGCCCTGACTGAAATTTACGAGTGGCTTGAATAATTTTTGAGCCGCGTTCAGTTTCCCGCCAAAAATCCCGCCGGCGTTAAAAACTGGTCTAAGCTTGTTATAACGTTAACAAGAGGACATGACCATGCTGGCCGGGCAAACTGCAACATTAATCGGTTATTTATCACAAGTCCGCGGCGACGGCATGGATGCCAGAATTGCTCCGGAACATGCTAACGAAGCGCCCATCATTAAAGTCGGCGATGAAGAAATTCTGGCCGGCCATATCGGCTCCTATGTCGTTATTCGGCAAGTTCGGATCAATGTACTGGCGCTGGTATTTAAAATGTGGGAGCAGGACCGTTACGATAATAACTGCGTGCGCCAATCCGAACGCTTTATTTCTTTAGTCCCGGTCGGTGAAATTCAGGAAGACGGCACGTTTGTGCGCGGAGTGCGTCATTATCCCACTCCGGGCGCTCAGGTTTATGCGGTTGGCCTTGATGAAATCAACGCGATTTTCTCAAAATTCAGGCAATATGAATTTTTTATCGGCCAGCTTGCTTCGCATAAGAACTACCAATTAAGCCTGGATCCCAGGGCGTTGTTCGGCCGGCATTTCGCTATCATAGGCCAGTCCGGCTCGGGTAAATCCTGGACGGTGACCAGCCTTATCCAGAACACCATCAAGGCCATGCCCAAAACCCATTTGATAATGCTGGATTTACACGGCGAATATTGTTGGAAGGATAAAGCCGGGGTTGTGCAATCGGCGTTTCCCGATGACATGGTGAATTATATAGATGCCATGGCAATGGAAATGCCGTATTGGATGATGACTTATGCCGAGCTGGTCGATTTGTTCATAGACCGTAACGACAAAGGCGCCACCATGCAAATGTCGTTTATGCGCGAAGTCATTCAGCAGCTTAAGCGCAAAGAGGCTAAGAGAATCGATTTGGCTACCGTATCCATCGATACGCCGATTTATTTTTCGCTGGCGGAAATGTATATGCAGTTTAAAGCCGCCAATGAAGAGCGTAAAGATTTCGGTAAAACCCAAGGCGTGTTGTTCGGCCAATTCGACGAGTTTCTGATTCGTATGCAAAGCCGGTTTAACGACGTGCGTTACGATTTTCTGCTCAAACCCAAACAGCGCAACAATTCCGAGAGCATGGCCGGATTATTGCGCCAACTGGTGGGCTTGGGCGACAAGAAAGCCAATATAACCGTGGTCGATTTAAGCTCGGTGCCGACGGATGTCAGACCCGCCGTATCGGCCCAGGTCGGCCGTCTGGCTTATGAATTCAATTATTGGAACCCGCACCGGCGCGAATTTCCCATTACCTTAATTTGTGAAGAAGCCCATGCTTATATTCCGCGCGAAAAGAACGGCCCGTTTGAAGGCACCAAGAGAATGATGGAGCGTATTGCCAAAGAAGGCCGTAAATACGGCGTTTCGATTGGCGTGGTCAGCCAGCGGCCCACGGAGTTGTCGGAAACCATGCTGGCTCAGTGCAGTTCTTTTATCTGCTTGCGTACCACCAACCCCGACGACCAGGCTTATATCCGGGGATTAGTGCCGGAAGCCGAAGGCGATCTGACCGATATTTTAAGCTCGCTGGGTCGCGGCGAGGCCTTGGTTTTAGGGGAGGCTGCGCCTTTACCGACGCGGGTTCAGATTTACCGGCCTAACCCGGAGCCTAAAAGTAACGACGTGGATTATTTTACCGGCTGGCGGGAAGGGCCGGACGATTTGGATATGGATCAAATCGTCAATTTATGGCGCACGCAAACCCGGTTGTAATAACGCTAACCGGCGTTTGAGAGAAATCATCAACCTAGCCGAGTGAACGCCTTGGGCAATCGGGTATAATGGCTCATTTTTAGCCAAGTTTTTAGCATGTCAGAATACCTTGCAGAACTCGCCCGCCGCCGGACTTTCGCCATTATTTCGCATCCCGACGCCGGTAAAACCACCTTGACCGAGAAGCTGCTCTTGTTCGGCGGCGCCATTCAGCTGGCAGGTTCGGTAAAAGGCCGCAAAGCCGCGCGCCATGCCACCTCGGACTGGATGGAAATGGAAAAAGAGCGCGGTATTTCGGTGACCACCTCGGTGATGCAGTTCGAGCATAACGATTGCATTATCAATTTGCTGGATACGCCGGGCCATGAGGATTTCTCCGAAGACACCTACCGCACCTTGACGGCGGTGGACTCGGCCTTGATGGTGATTGACGTCGCCAAAGGCGTGGAGGAACGCACCATTAATCTCATGGAAGTCTGCCGCCTGCGTGCCACCCCCATTCTCACCTTCATCAACAAACTCGACCGCGAAGGCCGCGAGCCCATAGAATTATTGGATGAAGTCGAAGAAGTGCTGAAAATCCAATGCGCGCCCATGACTTGGCCCATCGGCATGGGTAAGCGTTTTAAAGGGGTTTACCACCTTTACAAAGATGAAATCCATTTATTCAGTCCGCAGCATGGCGGCAAAATCGCCAAAGGCGAAACCATCAAAGGACTCGATAATCCCAAACTGGATGAATTACTCGATGATCAGGCGTCGGAATTGCGCGACGAAATCGAATTGGTCAAAGGCGCCAGCCACGAATTCGATTTGGCGGCTTATCAAAGCGGTAAACAGACGCCGGTGTTTTTCGGTTCCGCCATCAACAATTTCGGCATATTGGAATTACTGGATGCGTTTGCCGAGTTCGCGCCGGCGCCATTGGCCAGAACAACGCTGCAACGCGAAGTCTGTCCGGAAGAAGAAAAATTCACCGGCTTCGTCTTTAAAATTCAGGCCAATATGGATCCTTCGCACCGGGACCGTATCGCGTTTTTACGGGTATGTTCGGGTAAGTTCGACAAAGGCATGAAGCTTCACCACGTGCGCATCGGCAAAAGCATACAAGTAGCCAACGCCATTACCTTTCAGGCGGACTCCCGGAAAAATGTCGAAGAAGCCTATCCGGGCGATATTATCGGCTTGCATAACCATGGCACCATTCAGGTCGGCGATACCTTCACCCAGGGCGAAACCTTAAAATACGGCGGTATTCCGTACTTTGCACCGGAGTTATTCCGCCGCGTGGTCTTGAAAGACCCTTTGCGCGCCAAAGCATTGCAAAAAGGCCTGGTGCAATTGACCGAAGAAGGCGCCACCCAGTTGTTCCGGCCGCTGAAAAACAACGATCTGATATTGGGTGCGGTAGGCGTGTTGCAGTTTGATGTAACCGCGCACCGGCTGAAAAGCGAATATAACGTCGAATGTGTATATGATGCGATGGGCGTCAGCACGGTGCGTTGGATCAGCTCCGACAAGCCCGCCAAGTTGGAAGAGTTCAGAAATAAGGCGTTCGACAATTTGGCGGAGGATGGCGGCGGGTATCTGGTTTATCTGGCAACCAGCCGGGTGAATTTGCAATTAACCGAAGAACGCTGGCCGGATATCAAGTTCAGCGCTACCCGTGAGTTGTAGCGTTTATTCCGGAGCCAAGTTTTGCGTCATCGGGCGCCGGTAAAAACAAGGTTCACCCAAAACGATGAAACTTTTTCCATGGGACGTTGTTTAAAAGCTATCGCGTTTAAGGCGGTACTGGTGTTTTTGCTGTTGACGGTAGTGCCGGTTGTATTGCTGCGCTGGTTGCCGCCTTTGACTACGGCGTTTATGATTTACCGGCATGTGGAAGATTTGCGGGCCGGGCAGGGTTATCGCGCCATTGAATACCGCTGGATCAGCCACGAACAAATATCGGCTTATGCTTATAAAGCGGTGGTTGCTTCCGAAGACCAGCGTTTTTTCCGCCATTTAGGCTTTGACTTCAATGCGATTCAGGCATCGATTGATAACTACCAGGATGGCGGTAAATTAAGAGGCGCCAGCACGATATCCCAGCAAGTGGCGAAGAACCTGTTTTTGATTCCGGCCAAAAGTTTTCTGCGCAAAGGCTTGGAAGTCTGGTTTACCGTGTTGATCGAGCTGTTTTGGAGCAAGCAGCGTATTTTGGAGATGTATTTGAATATCGCTGAGTTCGGCGATCATTTGTTCGGGGTGGAAGCTGCCAGCCGGCGTTATTTTTCAGTCCCGGCCAGCCGTCTGGGTGCTTCGCAGGCGGCATTGCTGGCAGCCACATTACCGAATCCGATTTTGTTAAAAGCTCGGCAGCCTTCGGCTTATGTACTGAAGCGGCAACAGTGGATCTTAAGGCAAATGCGTAATTATCCATTTTAGAGCCAGCGTTAGATTACAAAAACTGGAAAAACCCCGGCAGAGTCATATAACAGTCATAATAATGTCCGATAATAGCCTTTTTGTGTGGCTTTAGGCAGTTTAACGTGGTCAGATACCTTCATCTGCAAAACAAAATACTACCTCAGCTCCCATTAATTCTGGCATTAATGTATTTACTGTACGCTGTTTTCAGTGTGATGCCGTGGTTCGCTGAAGACAATTCAGACCATACCAATGCCGTTGCCGTCTCGGCAGAAACGGTTGCAACACCACAAGAGCCGATCGATTTGACCATCATCAAGGATTGGCATTTGTTTGGGCAGGCGCCGGTTTCGCCGGAAAAGGATGCGGTGGTCATGGTTGCCGAAGGCGGCAAGTTGCCGGAAACCCAGTTGCAGCTAAAATTACTGGGCGTGTTTTTTCTCCAAGGGCAAAAAAACACGGGCTACGCTATTATTCAATCCGATGGAAACCAGCAGAAATCCTACACGCCCGGAGATGAGCTTCCGGGCGGCGCAGCGCTACATTCGCTGGCTTCCGAACAAGTGGTTCTAAAACACAATCAACAGCTTGAATCTTTGAGCATGGACAGGCAAAAAGGCCTGTTAGCGAAAAAATAATTATCTACAAATCATTTATGTACATGCGTTTTCTGGCAGGATTGGTTTTGCTGGCATGCAGTTGGCATGCCTTGGCGGAAAAAGACGAGTTCACACTCAATTTAAAAGATGTGGACATTCATACCTTAATCGAAACGGTTGCCGATGCCACCGGTAAAAACTTTATTGTCGATCCGCGTATTACCGGCAATATCTCGGTAGTGACTTCAACACCCATGCGGGCGTCCCAAGTTTACGATGTATTTTTGTCGATATTGAAAGTGCACGGCTATTCCGCCATTCCCAGCGGCAATGTCATCAAAATTGTGCCCAACACCAACGCCAAGCAAGACGGCAACGACAGCGAGCTCAGGTCAAGCAGCCAAAAAGGTGACGAGCAGCTGACCCGGATCATCCAAGTGCACCATGTCAGCTCTACTCTGATTGTGCAGACTTTACAGCCGTTAATGCCGCAATATGCTTTTATCGCGGCGGTGCCCGACAGCAATACGGTAATCTTGTCCGATACCGCCGACAACGTTAACCGGCTGGCCAGCATCGTCAAACAAATCGATAAAGTTAGCGATCAAACCATAGAAATCATCAATCTAAGCACGCCAGCGCCGCCGAGTTGATTCAGCCGTTGAATACCTTGATTTCGGCAACCGAGGGCGGCAAAGCACCGGGCGCTTCCACGACATCGTTAGTGGCCGACGATCGCACCAACAGCATTTTGTACAGCGCCAATCCCGATATGCGCCTGCAAATCCGGGCGTTGATTGCCAACCTGGATACGCCTTTAGAAAACGACGGCAACACCGAAGTGATTTATATGCGCTATGCCCAGGCCAAGGAACTGCTGGAAACCTTGACCGGCATAGTCGATAAAAAAGACGGCCAGGGTCAGGCGGCTGCAGCCCCTAGGCCGGGTGGCAATACAGCCGTGGATATCAAAGCCGATGAGTCCGCCAATGCCTTGATTATCACCGCGCCCAGCGGCGAGATGCGCTCGATCAAGTCGGTGATCCGCCAATTGGATGTCAGGCGGGCGCAAGTGCATATTGAAGCCATCATCGCCGAGCTAAGTTTTACCAAAGCCCAGGAAATCGGCATAGACTGGCAGACCAGCGCGACTCAAAACGGCGTGCAGGCTACCACGCGTTTACCGACCACCAGCACAACCGGCTCCAGCATTGCCAGCTTTGCTAGCCAGATCGGCCAGGGCTTAAGTATCGGCTATTTCGCCGGCGGCCAGCTACGGGCATTGCTGAGTGCGTTTGCGCGCGATTCCGACGTCAATTTGTTATCGACCCCGTCCATCGTCACTTTGGATAACGAAGAAGCCAGTATTATCGTCGGCCAGAATATCCCGTTGGTAACCGGCCAATTCACCACCAACCAATCGACCGGCGGCACTAACCCGTTCCAAACCGTGCAGCGCCAGGATGTCGGGGTTAAGCTTAAAGTGTTGCCGCAAATCAGTGCCGGTAATGCCGTAAAGCTCAAAGTGACCCAGGAAGTATCCGCAGTCAACTCGGCGTCTTCATCGGCCGGTATCCAGTTCGACAAGCGCGAGATTCAGACCTCGGTGCTGGTTGACGACGGCAATACCTTAGTGTTGGGCGGCTTGATAAACGACAACTTCCGCGAAGGCGTCAACAAAATTCCTATCCTGGGCGATATTCCGTTCATAGGCCATTTGTTTCAAAGTAGCCAGATCGGTACTGAAAAATCCAATCTAATGGTGTTTTTGCAGCCCAAGATTTTACGCGATGCCGGTCAATCGTCGGTTTTAACGATCGGTAAATACGGTCAAATCCGGGAGCTGGAGCGGCAAATCGAAGACAAAGGCTCATTTATATTTCCGCCTCAGCGACTGCCGTTGTTAAATGAGCTTAAAGACAACCCGCCTGCCAGTCCCGCGCCGGATTCACCGGCTGAAGTCGCGCCGGGGTTAGCGCCGGTATTAAAAGATGAGCACTGATCAGCAACCAAGCCCCGACCACACCTTGCCGCAGCCCGGCCGGCTGCCGTCTTACGGTTTTGCCAAACGCCATGGCGTGGTGCTTAAAGACGATGGTAACGGCCGGGCCTGGATTGGCTACCTGCCGAAAACGCCGCTTGCCGCGCTTATGGAAATCCGCCGTTTTGCCGATAAACCGGTCCAATTCGAGGCGATTTCCGAAGACCAGTTCGAGCGCTTGCTGCAAGCGGTTTACGAGCACAAAGCCGGCCATGCCCAGCGCATGGTGGACGACTTGCACGAAAACTTAGACCTTACCGACATGGCGCAGCATCTGCCAAAGCCGGAAGACTTGCTGGAAAGCGAGGATGAAGCGCCCATCATCCGGCTGATCAATGCCTTGCTGACCGAAGCTATTAAAGAAAATGCGTCCGATATCCACATTGAGTCCTACGAAAAACGCATGGTGGTGCGTTTTCGCGTGGACGGTACCTTGCGCGAGATCATCCAGCCCCAGCGTGAATTTGCAGCCATGGTCATCTCACGGCTCAAGGTGATGGCCAAGCTGGATATTGCCGAAAAGCGTTTGCCGCAGGATGGCCGCATCTCGCTTAATATCGGCGGTCGTACCGTAGACGTGCGGGTGTCCACGCTGCCTTCCGGTCATGGCGAACGGGTCGTGCTGCGGCTGCTGGACAAACAAGCCAACCAGCTCAATCTCAAACAAATCGGCATGGCCGATACCGAGCTGGATGCGATTCAGGAAATGATCTCGCACCCGCACGGCATTATCCTGGTGACCGGCCCTACCGGTTCCGGTAAAACCACCAGTTTGTACGCCATAATCAACCGGTTGAACGAACGCACGCGCAATATTCTGACGGTGGAAGACCCCATCGAATTTTATCTGGACGGCATCGGCCAGACCCAGGTTAACACCAAAGTGGAAATGACTTTCGCCAAGGGTTTGCGGGCGATTTTGCGACAAGATCCCGATATTGTCATGGTCGGCGAAATCCGCGACCGCGAGACCGCGGAAATTGCCGTGCAAGCCAGTTTGACCGGCCATTTGGTGTTGTCCACCCTGCATACCAACACCGCCGTGGGCGCCATCACGCGCTTGCGCGATATGGGCGTGGAACCGTTTTTGTTGGCATCCAGTTTGGTTGGGGTCATCGCCCAACGCCTGGTGCGCAAGCTGTGCCCGGAATGCAAGCAATTGTCGGCGGTACCGGCACGGGACTTGGCCAAGCTGGGCTATCAAGCCGAGCATGCCGATGAAGCTATACCGGTGTATCAGCCGCTGGGCTGTCCGGCCTGCCACCAGTTAGGTTATAAAGGCCGGGCCGGGATTTTTGAAATTATCCCCATCAATGCGCAAATGCGCGCCTTGATCCACGAGTGCGAGGGCGATCAAGTCCTAGAACAACACGCCCGCCGGTTTTCGCGCAGCATTCAGCACAGCGCCCTGGAAAAAGTGCTGGAGGGCGAAACCAGCTTGGATGAAGCCTTGCGCATCACCTTGAAGGATTGACCGGTATGGCGGCGTTTGAATATCAAGCGATTAACGGCAAGGGTCAAACCGTCAAGGGCACTATTGAAAGCGATACCATTAAGACCGCGCGGCAGCAATTAAAAAGCGGCGAGCTGACCTTATTGGCGATTCACGAAGTCAACAAAAAAGAACAAGCCGCCAAGGGCGTGGCGCGCTTCGGCCAGCGCATAGGCATGCGCCAGCTCGCCCATATCACCCGGCAAATGGCGGCCTTGCTGGCTTCCGGTTTGGCCATAGACGAAGCCTTGGGCATAACTGCCAAACAATTGGATTCCAGCCGGGCTCGGCGGATTCTGCTGGGTATCCGCAGCCGGATTCTGGAAGGCCAAAGCTTGGCCCAGGCCTTAAGCGCCTTTCCCAGTACCTTCCCGCCACTGTACCGAGCCACGGTGGAAGCCGGTGAATCGTCCGGCAAGCTTGATCAGGTGCTGCATCGGTTGGCGGAATATCTCAGCGACAAAGGCCAGTTGCAAAGCAAATTGCAAATGGCGTTGATTTATCCGGTGATGCTAACGGCGGTATCGCTGTTGGTGGTCATCGGCTTATTGACTTATGTGGTTCCGGAAATCACCGGGGTGTTCGATAAACTGGGCCAGGAATTGCCGGATATAACCCAAGGCCTGATTGCCTGCAGCGATTTTTTTAAGCATTACGGCGTGCTGCTACTACTGCTAATTATCCTGGCGACCATGGCGTTTCAGGCGCTGTTGCGCAAGCCTAAATTCCGCATGCGTTATCATAATTGGCTGCTGTCCGTACCGTTTATTGCCCGCTTTGCCAAGGGCATGAATACCGCTCGTTTTACCCGAACGCTGGCGATTTTGACCAATAGCGGCGTGGAGTTATTGCAAGCATTGAAAATCTCCAGCCAGGTGCTGACCAACACCGCCATGCAAAAAGCCGTGGAAAATGCCGCCTTAAAAGTGCGCGAAGGCTTGAGTCTGAATAAGGCGCTGGAAGCCAGTGCCTTATTTCCGCCGGTGACTATCCATTTAATTGCCAGCGGCGAGGCCAGCGGACAATTACCGAAAATGCTGGCCAGCGCCGCCGATGATCAGGAACGCGATATTCAGGCGTTAACGGAAATGACCTTGGGGTTGTTTGAACCGGCGTTGATATTAACGATGGGGCTGGTGGTCTTGGTTATTGTACTGGCCATCTTGCTGCCCATCTTCGAAATGAACCAGCTGGTGCACTGATACAAGCGGGCGGCAGTGTTAATATAATTGACCTAACCTATAATTTTTGACTTGACCGAAGAGGCATTATGAAAAAAAAACAACAAGGCTTCACCTTGATTGAAGTCATGATCGTGGTAGTCATTTTAGGCATTTTAGCATCCATCATCGTGCCCAAAATCATGGGCCGGCCCGATGAAGCCAGAGCCACCCGAGCCCAGCAGGACATCCGCGCCGTCACCGCCGCGCTGGATTTATACCGGCTGGATAATTTCGCCTATCCCACCACCGAACAAGGCCTGGAAGCCTTGGTGACCAAACCCGCCGGTCTGGGCGAAGGCAGTCATTGGAAAGAAGGCGGTTACCTGGATAAATTGCCGGTCGATCCTTGGGGCAAGCCGTATTTTTACTTGAAACCCGGTATCCATGGCGAGTTCGATTTGTACTCCTACGGTGCCGACGGTGTCGAAGGCGGTACCGGCGCAGGTGCCGACATCGTCAATTGGAATCAGAAATAAAACCAAGTCCGGATCAACGTGCCATGAGCCGCAGCCGTGGTTTTACCCTGATCGAAGTGTTGATTACGCTGGTGTTGATCGGCGTGGTGACCGGCATGGCGTTTTTATCCATGGGCAATGCCGGCCCCCGCGACCAGCAGAAACTGGAGGCCGAACGCCTGCTGCGCATTTTGGAGCTAGCGTCTCAGGAAGCCGTGGCCGGCGGCAAGGTGATCGGCGTGGAGTTTTTCAGCAAAGGCTATCGTTTCGCGGAGCTGGGTAAAAAAGACTGGCAACCGGAACTACGTGATGACATCTTCCGGCCGCGCACCTTGACTCCCCCCGTGCAATTGGCGCTGTCCCTAGGCAAAGCCGACGTCAAAATCTCATCCGCGCCGGTGCGTGGCGTGCCGCCCAAACCGCAGATTTTTCTAACGCCGGATGGCGATATGGCCTTGTTCCGGATCCAGTTGGCCGCAGCCAACAGCGCCAGTGTGTTTACCCTCGCCAATACCGCACAGGACGGGTTGGTGCTGAGCTCGGCCGGCGACTGATGGCCGCTTGCAAGGGCAGCTCCCGGGCATCCGGTTTTACCTTGCTGGAAGTAATGGTGGCGTTGGCGCTGCTGGCGATTGTAATGGCCGGCGCCATCAAAATTACGTCCTCCAATATCAGTAATTTATGGTATTTGGAAAACAAAACCATCGCCGCTTCGGTAGCCAGCAATCATGCCGTCGAGTTACAACTGGGTAACCAGGCGCCGGAACATCTGGACGGCTGGGACGACATGGCCGGACGCCGCTGGCATTGGCTGGCCCAACGCGGTTCAAGCGGCTTTAACGGCATCTGGCAGTATCAAATCGACGTGTTTTTACAAGACGATAAGGCACCGTATTTCAGCCTGACCCGTTGGGTAGCCCAAAAACCATGACCGTAAGGCAAGCGCACGGCTTTACACTGTTAGAGATTTTAATCGCGTTAGCCGTTTTTGCCGTGCTTGCGGTGATGGCTTACGGCGGCTTGCGTTCAATCCTGCAAGCCCAAGCCGGCACCGATCCCAGAGCCAAACAACTGGGGCAGTTGCAATCGGCGATTTATCAGCTGAACGAGGATTTAAACCAAGCCGTCAACCGCAACGTCCGTGACGAGCTGGGCGGCCCTGAACCGGCTTTCAGCCAGGGTCGGGGCAGCGAACTCTTGGTATTCACGCGCTCGGTGCCGTCTTGGGGGCAGCAAACCGCTGCTAATGAGCTGCAACGGGTCAGTTACCGGGTTGAGAACGGGGCTTTGTACCGGCAAGTCTGGACGATTTTAGACCGCACGCCGCAAACGCTTTTTCGCA